>CAZQQD010000018.1:0-37465 GCA_964595355.1 uncultured Ignavibacteriaceae bacterium
AGGAGATTCGAAATGGGTGTCATCGCTTCTTTCTCGAAGGTACGTTCACGAACTCAGATCAAAATATGATGCAGTGCTTATCGGGCTTGGTACAGTAATGAAAGATAATCCTTCTTTAACAGTTCGATTAACCGAAGGAAGAAATCCAAGAAGGGTTATACTCGATACAAGATTAAGACTCAGCACAGAACATAAATTATTTTCGGGTAATGGCGATAAGAAACTTGTAATAGTAACTTCAAATAAGAGTAAGAGTAAAGAAAGGAAAATTAAAAAGATAAGATCGAAAGGCGCTGAAGTTATTTTTGTAAGAGAGGACAAAGGAAAATTAAACCTGAAGAATATTCTTAAAGAACTTGGAAAGATCAATATCTCTTCTGTACTTGTTGAAGGAGGAAAGGCGATATTCAGCAGCTTCGTAAAAGAAAATATGTTCGATGATCTGTTCGTATTTATTTCACCAAAAATATTGGGGAACGGAATACCGGCAGTAAGCGATCTTGGGATAAAAAGTATAAGTAAATCTCTAAAAGTAAAATTCGTAAATGCCGAAATGATCGGAGACGATGTTTTGGCTGAATTAACCAAATAGCGGGGGCAAAAAATGTTTACAGGATTAGTTGAAGAAAAAGGACTCATAAAAGATAAAATCAAAACAGGCGACGGAATTCGCTTTGTGCTTTCAGCAAAAAGAATTATGGATGACCTGAAAATAGGTGACAGCGTTGCAGTTAACGGCGTATGTTTAACGGTTGTGCAAAGAGAGGGCAACACTTTTGCGGTCGATACAATTGAAGAGACCTTAAAGAAGACAAACCTCGGCAGCACAAGCTTAAATGAGCCTGTCAATCTTGAAAGGCCGTTGAAAGCCGATGCTCGTTTGGGAGGGCATTTTGTTCTGGGTCATGTTGACACAACCGGCAAAGTTAGGCAGGTTAAGGAGTTAAGTAACAGCCATTTTATTACGATTACATTTCCTGAGGGCTATCAGAAATATTTGATACCTGTAGGTTCTATCGCAATTGATGGCGTAAGCATGACGGTTGCAGAATTAGGCAAAGATGAATTTTCTGTCGGAGTAATACCGCATACGTGGGAAGAAACTATTTTTGCAGATAAGGAAGTCGGTGACACCGTAAACCTTGAATTTGACGTGCTCGGGAAATATATAATTCAGTTAACCGAGCAGGGAGAAGTTAAAATTAGTTAACTGTAGGGACGGGGCATGCCCCGTCCTTACAAAAAAATAAAATGAAAAAGACAGAACAAAAAATCCTGAAATTTATCGATGATAAAAAGCTCATCGCAAAAAACGATAAGTTGCTTATCGCTTTAAGCGGCGGGCCGGATTCTGTTTTTCTTTTCCATTTTTTGATCAAATATAAAAAGAAATTCAAAATTGAATTTGGCGCTGTGCATATCAACCACAAATTGAGAGGAACTGAAGCTGACGGAGATGAAAAATTCTGCAAGGAGTTATGTGATGAATTTTCTGTTCCGTTCTTTGTCGTTAGAAAAGACGTAAAGAACTTATCTAAAAAGAAAAAGTTGTCGCTGGAAGAAGCAGGTAGGGAAGTTCGTTATTCGGAGTTTGAAAGAATTGCAAAACAGAATAATTACACAAAAATTGCAACGGCCCATACCTGCGACGACAATGCCGAGACAGTTTTTCTTAATCTTGTAAAAGGAACCGGAATTAAAGGGCTTGCCGGAATTCCATATCAGAGAGAAAATATTATTCGTCCAACGCTGGTTCTTACAAAGCAGGAAATCCTGAATTATCTTAATGACAATAAAATCAAATTCAGAATTGATGCATCTAATCTCGAGTCGGATTATGACAGGAATTATATCCGCAATGAAATTTTTCCTTTGATCAGGGAAAAATTAAACATTTCGTTCGAAGAAAAAATCCTGAATACTTCATCCCTGGTAAGAAGTTTTTCAAATCAGCTTGATAAAATAATTACTACTGCTGTGGATGATGTTTCTGATTTCGACAAAGGAAGGCTCAAAATGTCTCTTTCCGGTTTAAAGGAGTATGATTCTGAATTTTCCGGCGATATATTTAAGAGAGCGATTGAAAACAATTTTGACGTCAGCCTTAATTTCAAAAACCTGAATGATATTAAATCCCTTATAAACGGACAGACCGGAGATAAGGTTAGTCTAACTAAAAATATCATTGCTTTAAGAGAAAGAGATGGAATCCTTTTTTTCAAAAAGGAAAAAGTAAAAGATTACGACGAAGTTGAGATTAAAACCGGTCAGACAGTTAAACTGGATTCTAAAAAATTGTCTATTGCTAATGGAATTAAAAAGCCGTTAAAATTTTCATCGGATAGAAACAGAGAATATATTGCTGCCGATAAAATCGATGAAAAATTTTTAATTAGAAAATGGAAAACGGGCGACAGATTCTACCCGATTGGGATGAAGGGAACAAAAAAGCTCTCTGACTTTTTAAATGAACAAAAAATAAATTCTTATGAAAAAAAAAATCAGCTTGTACTTACCAATAAAGGAAAGATTGTTTGGGTTGTTGGATTGAGGCTGGATGAAAGGTTTAAAGTAACAAACAGAACAAACAGGATTTTTAAATTATGCCTGAAATAGTAAAGAATGAAGCCGGTAATATAATTGTAGGGAAGGAAGTTTTCGTCCCTTATCTTGAAGAGAAGAAAATTCAAGCAAAAGTGAAAGAGCTTGGCAAGCAGATATCTGGAGATTATAAAGGTAGGGTACCTGTATTTATAGGTGTTTTAAACGGGTCATTTATTTTTCTCTCAGATCTGATCAAAAGTGTTAATATTGACTGCGAAATTGACTTTTTCAAACTTTCAAGCTATGGGGATGAGAAGATTTCTTCGGGGAAGGTGAAACTTCTGAAGGAATTGAATTGTGACGTAAACGGAAGAGACATAGTTATTGTCGAAGATATAGTCGATTCCGGTCTATCGATCAAATTTATTGAGGAGCTTATGATGCACCATCATCCCGCAAGTATGAAGGTTTGTTCGCTACTTGTTAAACCCGATAGTCTTAGATATGATGTAAAAATTCATTATATTGGCTTTAATATTCCGAGTAAATTTGTGATAGGTTATGGGCTGGATTATGCTCAAAAATACAGAAATTTAAGCTCGATTTATGTTTTAAGTGAATAATGGAGAAGTGAAAAAAGGAATGAATTTTTTTAATAAAATATTATTAATGGCCGAAAATAATAATGAAAACGGGAAGGGAAAGAAACCGGGTTCATCCCCGGGTGGAGGAGGTCCTAACAAGCCTGATGATAATTTTGACTGGTCAAAGATAATTAAGCTCGTTTTTGGATGGGGAGCAGTGGTTGTCGCTGCCGTAATTGTTATGCAGCTAATGAAAACAGGGGCGGCAAATTACGTTGATGTACCCTACAATCAATATGAAAAATTATTGAATAATGACCAAATTGCTTCCGCAAAAATTACGAAATCAGACATAAATGATTATTATTTCAAAGCCGAACTTAAAAGTGAACAGGATGTAGTCATTGGAAATAAAACTCAGAAGGTCAAAAATATTTCCGTTTATCTTCCTGAGCCGATGATAAAAGATCAGGAAGCAATCTGGAAACAAAAAGGGATTAACTTTTCTTTTGAAAAAGATTCAAATGAATGGATGAATCTTCTGTTGAGCTTTCTTCCCTGGATTCTAATTATCGGGGTCTGGATATTGATAATGAGAAGGATGCAGGGACAGAGCGGCGGCTCACGTGGAATTTTTACTTTTGGAAAAAGTAAGGCGAAATTAATTTCGCAATCAAGTACAAGGATAACTTTTAGAGACGTGGCCGGAGCCGATGAAGCAAAGCTTGAGCTTCAGGAAATAATTGAATTCCTGAAGGAGCCTACAAAATTTCAAAAGCTTGGCGGAAAAATTCCAAGAGGAGTCCTTTTATTGGGACCTCCTGGAACCGGCAAAACTTTGCTGGCGAGAGCAGTTGCCGGCGAGGCAGGCGTTCCTTTCTTTTCTATAAGTGGTGCGGACTTTGTTGAAATGTTTGTTGGAGTAGGTGCAAGTCGTGTCCGTGACCTTTTTGAACAGGGAAAAAAGAATGCTCCTTGTATAATTTTTATAGATGAAATTGATGCTGTTGGTCGTCATAGAGGCGCAGGCCTTGGTGGCGGTCACGATGAAAGAGAGCAAACTCTGAATCAGCTTCTTGTTGAAATGGATGGATTTGAGCAAAACAGTGGTGTAATAATTATTGCAGCTACGAACCGTCCTGATGTGCTTGATCCGGCATTACTCAGGCCGGGCAGATTTGACAGGCAGGTGGTTGTTGATCGTCCTGATGTTAAAGGACGTGAGGGTGTATTAAAAGTTCACACAAGAAATATTCCATTGGATACAGACGTTGATCTTGAAGTTCTGGCAAAAGGAACTCCGGGGCTGGCAGGCGCTGAACTTGCTAATCTTGTAAATGAGGCTGCATTACTTGCTGCAAGAAAGAACAAGAAAAAAGTTCAAATGCTGGATTTTGAAGAATCCAAAGATAAAGTGATGATGGGAATGGAAAGAAAAAGTCTCATCATTTCTGAAGAAGAAAAGAAAACAACTGCTTATCACGAGATCGGTCACGTGCTTGTTGCAAGAATGACTCCGGAAGCTGATCCTGTTCATAAGGTGACTATTATTCCAAGAGGCAGAGCTCTTGGTGTTACAAGCTATTTACCGATAGATGAAAAGCATACTTACTCAAAAGAATATCTTGAAGCTGTAATAACTTATGCTTTGGGTGGAAGAGCAGCTGAAAAAATTATTTTTAATCATTACACAACCGGTGCCGGAAATGATATCGAGAAAGCTACCGGCATTGCAAGGAAAATGGTTTGTGAGTGGGGAATGAGTGAGAAGCTGGGTCCTTTAAATTATGGAGCCAAAGAAGAAGAAATATTTTTAGGCAGAGAAATTCAAAGACACAAAGATTACAGCGAAAAGACCGCAGAGGAAATTGATGAGGAGATAAGGAAAATAGTTAGCAATTCAATGAAAAGGGCTGAACAAATATTGCACGATAATATAGATATTCTACACAAGCTTTCAAAAGAGCTACTCGAAAGAGAAAGTCTGGATTCCTCAGAAATAGATACGATAATCAACGGCGGTGAATTACCTGTAGCCAAAAAGGATGAAGGCAACGGCGTTAGTAAAAAGGGCGAAGAGGTACCCGATCACGTCAAAAAATTAATGGAACAACGTAAAAAAGAGTCCGCTCCAAAAGATGACTCCAACTGACCATGCAACAATTCATTACAGAGATGAAATAGTTCGCAAGCTAATTCATCTCTCTTCTTTATCTATACCTCTTGTTTATTATTTTATTTCCAGAACAGATGCCGTTATAATTCTCAGCATAGTTTCTTTTATTGCACTGGCTATTGACCTTCTCCGTTATTTTTCAAGTGGATTCGGAAAAATATTTTACTCTATTTTCGGAATCCTATTACGCAAACACGAATTGGATGAAGAGAAAAAAAATTTGAATGGTGCAACATATGTTCTGATTTCAGCTTTGGTTTGTGTTCTCCTTTTTCCCAAGGTTTTTTTTGTTACAGCCTTTAGCATATTGATAATAAGTGATTCAATGGCCGCTTTGATTGGTAGAAAATTCGGGAACCATAAATTTTTATCCAAATCATTGGAGGGAACATTAGCTTTTTTCATAAGTGCAAGTGTTGTAGTGCTTTTTACACCAAAGGTTGAAGGGCTTCTGCTCGAATATATAATTGGTTTTGTTGCTGCTGCAGTTGCTGCTATAGTTGAAAATATTTCACACGGCTGGATGGATGATAACCTGTCTGTCCCGGTTTCAATTGGATTTTCAATGTGGGGTTTGTATCTTTTGTTATTGCCGCATTTACAGCTCATACTACCAAACGTACCGAGGTAAATATGAAAAAAATTTTTATATTAGTTTTGGTTATGCTTGCAGGAATTCTTATTATCTCCTGCAATTCATTAAAGCCTGCCCGTGGACCTGAAGATGAAATATATGTTGTTGCAGATTCCTCCGAGTATGTATCTCTCAAACCTGTAATGGATTCTACGTTTGAAAAAATTATAAACACACCTTTACCCGAAAAGATTTTTACTATTAAAAGGATATCAGTAAACCAGCTGGATAATTTCAAATACAGAAAAAATATAATTTTTGTGGCTCCGCTTAATTCAGGATCAGAAACTTCTAAATTCATTAATACGGTAGTAGATACGGCAGTTAAGACTAAGATTGTGGCTGACAGTGATATAATTGTAAGGAAATATAATCTCTGGGCAAAAGGTCAGTTGGTAATGGTTCTAACTGCTCCTGATATGAATAGCCTGGTTTCAAAAATTTCACGGAATGCAGGAGATCTTTTATATTCTTATCAGAAGATTTCGGATAAAAGATTGTTCTCGAGTCTGTACAACGCACAATATGAGCAAGAGAATATTGAAGGGAAATTTTTGAAAAAATATGGCTGGATAATTTATGTTCAGGCTGACTTTAAAGTTGCAATAGATGATTCGGTAAATCACTTTGTTTGGTTGAGACGTTCGCCCGGGAGTGATATGGAACGATGGATATTTGTTCACTGGATTGATAATGCTTCCCCTGTATATCTTAACCCCGATTCTATAAGAGCTATCAGGAACAGGATGACCAAAAAATATTACCAGACTGCAGAGGATTCTGGTTATGTAGTTATTGCACAGGATTATTACACTACAAACGAAGTAAACTTTAATGGCAGATATGCTTTGCTGACGCAGGGATTATGGGATCTGAACATTAAAGGAATGGGCGGACCGTTTGTAAACTACACTTTCTATGATGAAAAAACTGGCCGAATCTATATGCTGGATGGCTCAGTATATGCGCCAAGATATTATAAGAGAAATTTGATTCAGCAGATGGATGTGACGTTGCAATCGTTTATGACAGCGGCACAAATAAAACCTGACAGGAAGGAGGATCTGCTTGATGCAGCAGATGATTGATTTTTATCTGCTCAATACATTTGCAAGTCCCTGCGGTAGTCTGTAATCAGGAAGGTCAGAGACAATTTTTTTAATATACAGTTTTGCACGGTTTGTTTTATCAAACTGCATTTCGTAAAGAGCTCTTCTCGCAAGCATAGTTCCCAGCATATTTTCCATCAGCTTAACATATTTATCTCTGTGTTTCGGCACTCTGAATTCAAAATCCGGATTACCAGCCGGGATGTATTGACTTCCGTTTGTAACTTTAAAAAGAAAAAGATCGGGCACAATTGTATAACCCCTTGGCAGACTGAACCCTCCATGTTGCATTTCATTTTCGAAAATTTCCGGGCCAATGTAAAAACTGACTTTAGAAATATTTGAAGAAACTAATTTTGTCATAAAAGCCTGGTAAGCATTCTCTATTACTGAAGGATCATATTCTTCATCCCTTTCAAATGGGGCAACGGCCTTTAGAAAATTATTAACTTCATTTTCTGCACCGGATAATAATCCGGGATGATCTATCTGAAGCTGATGATAATACCAGGAGCGTCTCAATAATTCTTTATCTACAATTTTAACGTCTTTTCTAAAACCTTCAACAAGCTGAAAATAATAAGAGGGTGAAATAAAATAATCCCACTGATAGCTCAGGATAACAGAGTTTTTATCAGTGCTGTTGATAAGCGCTTTTGTGTAATCCTTAAATGCATAATTATCGTTCTGATTGACATCCGGATATGTAATATATATGTGTGCCAGTAAGATCATCCCAATTAGTGATAAGGACAGTTTGAAAGAATTTTTTTTTAAATCAAAACCTTTAATGAATTTTACAATACCGAAAACCGCAAAGAACGAAAGAGAGATATAAGCAAGTAGAAAATAGGAATCAATGTCGTTAATATCATAATTGATTGAATACAAAACAGTAGTTAAAAAAGTTATCACAAGAAAGGTGAATATTTCTTTAGAATATTTGAATGAACTAAACAAGCCTATCAGGATTACAATTAGACCTAATGTAAATTCCTTTGGCAATTCGTTTATGAAATAGGTCAATTGTTTCTCGGCAGATGCGGTTGATGAAAACAGCCAAACCTGATACTGCTTGCCTGAAACGTGCCTGATAAATCTTTCCAGGTCTACAGGATTTCCCCAGTTCAGCGCAGGATTTTGTGAAGCTCTGATTGGAAGATAAGAGTATAGAAGTAATATAATCGGAACAAATACCAATAACATCCAGCCAATCTGTATTAAACTTTTTTTATTGAATTTATATTTATTGAAATAAAGGTAAGCTGCGCCGGGTAAAATCAGGATTGAAGTCATATGGTTTGAAAAACATAGTGCGAGTGATATTGCAAATAAGATCCAGGGTGATTTATAAAATTTTTCGTTTTCTGATGTTTTATGAAAATAACCTTTTAACAGAAAAAATATTGCTGTTGTTATTAAAAAAAGATGAAGTGAATAAACTTCTACAGAAGTACTTTGTCTCCAGAATGTCTTGCTAAAGGCCAGCACCAAGCCTCCCGCAACTGCAGCAATTACTTTTTTATCTTCAGGGATAATTCCATTATTTATTTTATTGTTAATAGCCTTAGATTTTTCCCTCTTTGAAGTTTTAGACAGGGCAGGTTTTGAATTTGAATCTCCCAGATTATCCAACAAATATTTTGAAGTATAAACAAACATCCAGACTGCTAAAGCACACCACATAGCAGTTAACAGATTCAACTGATAAATTTTGCTAAAAGGTAACGGCAATAACGAAAAGAGATGACCTATAATTGTGAACAGCGGATAACCTGTCGGGTGAGCAATACCAAGTGTTGCCTGAACAGTTGCCAGTTCGCCGGAATCGATTTCAACTACAGATGGAGCAAGTGTGATTAAATAAATTATAAAGACAAAAAGTGCAGTCAGTAAAGCGAAGTTTTTTCTGGCAAATTTAATCATTTTTGTTTTGGGAAAAAGGATGCGAATAATTTATAATTTAATTTAGTTATTTTCGTTAAATGATTTTTCAGCGATGTAAAAGAATTCTCTTTCAGGAAAGAGAGAATTGGTTCTATATTATCAGCCTCCAATATAATTTGTGAATTGCTCAGATTAAATATAGATTGATTTGCCAACTCAAGCTTTTTTAAGAAATTGTAACCTTCTATTAAATCATTTTTATTCTCGTTTATCTTTTTATTTGTTAAAGAGAGTTTTTCTATAATTTGTTTATTCTTTTTGCCCTTTAAGAGCGAGTAATATTTTGCGTCGGTGAGGATTAAGTATTGCAAAACAAACTCAATATCAGTTATACTTCCACGACTTTTCTTAAAATTAAAAATATCTGTTAATACAGAAAGATCTTTTGGATATAATTTTTTTCTCATTTCCAGTATATTTTTCTTCAAATCTATTTTATTCAAATCACCAATTCTTTTGGTAACTGCTCTTGAGAATTTGTTGAATAATTGCTTGTTTCCTTTTACAAAGCTCATTTTGCATAAAGTCTGAAATTCCCACACTCTTGCTCTTTTTCTAAGATATTCTTTGTATGATTCAAATTCCCAGACAAGTTGGCTGCTTTTGCCTTCGGGCCTTAGTCTGCAATCGACATCAAAGGGAGAGAGTTCATGCTTTAGTTTTATTAAAAAGGATTGAAAATCTTTTTCTGCTTTATTGAGTTTATCTAATTTGTCAACCACAAAAATTAAATCAATATCAGAGGCAAAGCTCATTTCGCCCGAACCCAGACTACCCAATGCTGCTATAAAATAATTATTGTTTTTATTTGTGAAAGATGCTTCTAATAAGATATTAATTTTTTCAATAAAAAAGCTTTTTAATAGCTGTGAAACTTTATCAGGTTTTATTAATTTTAAGGTGAACCCACACAACAAATGAAAAAAGAATGTTTTAATCTCCAGGCTTTTCAGCTGTTCAGTATTCAATTTTGCAAATATTTTTTTTGTTATAAAATATTCTCTTAAGTTTTTATCTTCAGCAAACAGATCAATCGCTTTCTGAGAATATTCGCAAATAGTCAGTAAAGCTTGAAAAAATTTTTTATCATTAAATTCAGTGTACCAAATTGATGGAAAGGAAACGTTTCTGATTATCCTTGTAAAGTTTTGTAATATAACATCAGGGCTTTTCGAATTTGAAAGATGATGAAATAAGTTATCTTCAATTTTAAGAAAGGCTGATGTGGAATTTTTATCAAATTGTTTTTGATCGAGTAGATCTTTACCCGTTTTAAGATAGTTCAGGTCCCTTTCTGCCTTAGCCTTATTCTTGAAGGGTACTCCGTCTGTTCGTTTTTCTTTAACCTTCTCACCTAAAATTGAATTGTAAATTTTCAAAACTGAATTTCTTTGAGAAACAACTTTTTTTCTAAAAACCTCCATGTTTTTGTATCCTAAAAAAGAACTAAGATTATTCAGTATTTCTCCTTCACCGGGTATTGTATGTGTTTGTGTGTCGTTCATTAGCTGAAGGTAATGTTCAATTTTTCTATAAAAAATATAAGCTTCAGTTAAATTGCCAGCTTCTTTTGTACTAATTAAGTTTCTGCTTTTTAGTTTTGTAATTGCCTGGAGAGTATTGGATGATCTGATCTCCGGGAATCTGCCTCCATTTAATAATTGTAAAGCCTGAACTGAGAATTCAATATTTCTTATGCCTCCGGAGGTAAGTTTTATATTTTCTTCGTCTTTCAGGTTTTTCTCTATTTCGTGTTTTAGTTTTTTTATCTGTTCAAGTGGAGAGTTAGCAAATGATACTGGATAAATGAAATGTGATAAATAGTTGAAAAATTTAAAATAAAGGTTCTTATCTCCACTTATGAAATCAGCTTTTATAAGCATCTGACGTTCCCAGTCTTCACCCCTGCTTTCATAATAATTGATATAACTTTCATAAGTATTACAAAGCGGGGAATTTTTTCCATCGGGTCGGAGCCTGAAATCCACTCGATAGATATAACCTGAATTCGTAATTGATGAAGCTGATTCAATAAATAACTGTATAACTTCTGTTAAAAATTCATGATAATTTTTTTTATCGGTTAGTCTGGTGTTTTTATCATAAAAAACCATCAGATCTATATCGGAGCTATAGTTTAATTCATTGCCTCCCAGTTTTCCAAGTGCAACAAGACAATATTTCCCCGTTAATTTCCTGAACTGGTATTTGTTTACTATTTCATTATAACAAATTTTGAACAAAACAAAAGAGATGCCTTTTGCAAGTACCGAAAGTTCGTTGGTTATACTATTGAGTGCTTCAATTTTAAGTATATCTTTTAACCCAATTCTTAAAATCTCTTTCCGTTTAATGGCGCGAATGGCATTTAGTTTTGGGTTGATAGAATTATACACGTCCAGACTATTTTTTAGTGATTTACAAAAATCTTCCAATACTAACTTCGATTTGAGGGTTGAAGGATTAACGACCCAGTAAAAGTATTCGGGATCTCTCACAAGGATATCAGTCAGGTAATTACTGTTTGCCGAAATAGCAACTATGATTTCAATATAGTGTGGATATTGCAAGCACTCTTGCAGGAATGTTCTTTTATTATACATTGCATTTATTATTCTTAGAAGATTTGCTTCAGAGGTGCCTGGAAAGTTAAATTTATTTTTTTCTGATTCAATCAGATCACAGAAATTGTCCAGCTGTATAGGGGTAAAATATCCACCTGATATTTCGAGAATATTCGAAATAAAATTTTTAGAAAGTTTTTGATTTTGTTTCTTAAGGCTCAATGTAACATCGAAAATGAAAACAATTGGTACATTAAAATCCGGAAAATAAATTTAACAGGTATCTTATTTATCTTTAAAATTTTAATAATGTTCTTATAATTTTGGAAAACTTCATTATTTCAATTCTTATTGTCTGACTCTTGGTAAATTAATTAGAGCTGCGGTCAAAAACAGTAAATTGGCAAACCAGGCTGTTAGTAAAGGATCTAAAGCTCCGTTCTTTCCAAAAGCCTCACTGACTTTCATAAATACAAGGTATATAAATGTGGCAAGTATGTTAAATCCAACCTGCGCTGCCACTGTTCCTCTTCTCTTGTTTGCAGAAATCGTAAGTCCGAAAAGTACAACTATAAGGCTGGCCATCGGGAAAGAAAATCTTGAATAGTATTCAATAAGAGTGCTTGTAGGGTCATTACCCGCCAGTTTTTGAGTTTTTATTAAATCACTTAGCTCTGCAAGATTCATTTCTTCCGGTTTCTTTTGTTTCTTTACAAGTTCTTCCGGTGTGAAGTTTAAAGTTGAAATAACCTTTTTATTGAAATAGTTTATTTTCTGACCGGTTGAATCAAATGTTCTTTGTGTTCCGTTGAATGCAGTCCAGTCATCTTTAGTAGAATCATAGACCATTTTAGCGGCATCTATTCTCGATACCATTTTAGTAATATCGTTATTATCAAAATTTTGAACGCTAACTCTGTTGGCTTGTTCTTGCGATTCATCAAAGTATGAAATATTAACAATTCTAGTTTTTGAATCCTGGAAAAACAAATTGGTACCGCCGCTCGAAAATCCTTTGTTTAGGTAGTTTCTTTCAATATTAATTTTTGTCTGGTTAGCCATCGGAACTATATAACCTGCAAAATAAATTGAGAAAAGACTTATGAATAGTGTTGTAACAAAGAAGGGTGCCATAAATCTGTACATACTT
Source organism: uncultured Ignavibacteriaceae bacterium (assembly GCA_964595355.1). Taxonomy (GTDB): domain Bacteria; phylum Bacteroidota; class Ignavibacteria; order Ignavibacteriales; family Ignavibacteriaceae; genus JAKAGZ01. Next base: position 12,709 of record CAZQQD010000018.1, read on the forward strand.
ATTCCACTTGCCTTGATTGCGGTAAGTTCGCTGAGATTTGAAGCTCTTCCGACAGTAAACAATGCCCCGAATAAAACTGCAACAGGCGTCATCAGTTTAATCATGTCAGGAAGGAAAACCAGATAATAATGGAAAACGACATGATAGGGAACACTTTGATCTATAAAATCATCCAGGTTTTCCATTACGTCAATAATTACAAAGAGCAGAGAAAAAGCTATCACCCCAAAGAAGATCGTCTGCAAAAATTGTTTTATCAGATATTTATCAAGAATTTTCATCTATAGTTTCTTCTTCAGTTTGCCATTGTTTTGGAAGTAATTTCTTTAAGAAGGAAAAGTTCAAAGTTACAGTTTCCTGAACAGTTTTCACGGTCAAAATTAAACCCGCTACTCCAATAATGATATTTGCTGCCCACATTCCCAGGAAGGGAGAAAGCATATTCCTGTTTCCTAGCTTTTCGCCTCCTATTAGAGATGCCCAATATAAAAGAAAGAAAAAGAGGCTTATACTTGCGGCAACTCCGAAGCCACCTTTTTTTACCATAATTCCCAGCGGTGCTCCTATTAGGACGAAAACTAAACATGCAAACGGCAAGGCATATTTTTTATATACTTCTACCCAGTAGCTATTAATCTGGTCCTGCATATATTCAACTCTTTGAGCATGAGAGTTAATTAAGTTCTTTATGGTTTTTAATCTTTGAATAGTTTGAATATAAATTAAATTTTTTTGAGGTTTTGAATCACCCGAATACTTAAAATTAAATGTCGAATCATTAAAGAAATATTTTTTTGTTTGTTTTGATAAACTGTTCGAATAATCTGCCTTTATTATTTGAAGACTGTCAATAATTGCAAGCATAGCATCAGTGCTTAATTCTCTGTCACCTCTTGGCTGTCCCGGCGCAGATTGGTGAAATGAAAACTGACTCGCTTCCATTGCAATTCTATGTTTCTTAAAAATTAATTTTCTATAGAGATTAGGATTCCTGAGATCTGATTCATGAATCTCACCATTCCATAGGTCCATAATTAGTTTAGTCTGATCAGGCGAGAAAAAAATTTTTCCTTTATGTGCTGTGACAACATTAACTTTTGAAGGATCTGTATAATCATAAATCGTTACATCTGATAGTTCATTAGTCTCTTTGTCTATTCCACGGGCGAGAATAGCGTAGTTTGTAACTTCCTCTGAAAATACTCCCGGTACTAAAGAAAGTGTTGGCTTCTGCCTCGAAATGTCCTGCATGAGTACTTTAGCTTTGTGGTTTGCATCCGGCAAAACGTCGTTATTAAATAAGAGCAGTAAGTATCCTACAAAAACACTGGCAAGAAGAGGTGCAGCCATCATTCTGTAAAGACTTGCACCGGCAGATTTTAATATAGTTATTTCATTATTTTGCGACATATTTCCAAAAGCCATAAGTGTAGCAACAAGTGTGGCCATAGGAATAACCAAAACCACCATCCATGCAAGGTTATACATTATTAGTTGAATGATTACCCAGATGCTGAGACCTTTTCCAACAAGCCTGTCTGCAAATTTCATCATAAACTGAAGGACAAAAATGCCTGTCAGGGTAACGATGGAAAAGGAAAATGGAATAAAGTGATTTTTTAATATATACCTGTCTAAAATCATGCTGTCAATATAATAAAGTGTCTGATAAAGATTAACTTTGACACTTATATTATATGAATATTCTTTGCATTATTTATATATTTCATTACGTATTTTAAATAATTATGTCGGTATCAAATTCATTTTAATTTGTTCCGGTTTTCTCTATAAACACTTACAAAGGAGAGACCATCTGTGCAAAATATAATTAATTATATTAAAGAAAATGAAAATACATATATAGAAGAACTAAAGGAATTTTTGAGAATTCCAAGTATAAGTACACAACTTGAAAATAAAGTAGATATAAAACGGGCAGCAGACTTTGTTGCTGAAAAACTAAAAATCGCCGGGATGAACAGGGTTGAAGTTTATAAAACTGAAGGTCATCCCATAGTTTATGGTGAATGGCTTGGTGCACCCGGTAAACCCACAGTTTTAATTTATGGGCATTACGATGTCCAACCAGTGGACCCGGTTGAGCTTTGGGACAGCCCGCCTTTCGATCCGATAATAAAAGATGGAAAAATTTACGCGCGTGGTGCAACCGATGATAAAGGTCAGATGTATATGCACATTAAAAGTGTTGAAGCATATTTTAAAATGCAGGGTAGTCTTCCTGTAAATGTAAAATTTATAATTGAAGGGGAAGAGGAAATAGGAAGTGAAAGCCTTGAATCATTTATTAATAACAACACTGAACTTTTAAAATGTGATTCTGTACTTATTTCCGATACTGCTTTATATGGACCGGGTATTCCTACTCTTACTTACGGACTAAGAGGTTTGTGTTATATGGAGGTAGAATTGACCGGGCCAAACAGAGACCTGCATTCCGGTACCTTTGGTGGGGGGGTGGCAAATCCAATTAATATTCTTGCTGAAATTATTTCAAAGCTTCAGAATAAAAATGGTAAGATTACAATTCCTCACTTTTATGATAACGTAAAAAAGTTAACTAAAAAAGAAAGAGATGGATTCAAAGCTTTAAAATTTTCAGAGAAAAAATTTGCCAAAGAACTAGGTGTTGCTGAGTTAAAAGGTGAAAAGGGATATACAACGTTAGAAAGAATCTGGGCTAGGCCAACACTGGATTGTAATGGAATTATAGGTGGTTTTACTACCGATGGTGCAAAAACTGTATTACCCTCAAAAGTAATGGCAAAAATCAGTATGCGTCTTGTTCCGGATCAGAACCCTAAAAGAATTGGGAAGAATTTTGAAAAATATATTAAATCATTAGCACCGAAATCTGTAAGGGTGAATATTAAAAATCTGCACGGAGCTCATCCTGTCCTCACTCCACTAGATAGTAATGCAACTGTTGCTGCAGCAAAAGCAATGGAAAAAGCATTTGGTAAAAGAATTGTTTATATGCGCGAAGGAGGTTCAGTACCAATCGTTACGGTTTTTACTAAAAAACTTAAAGCTCCTGTAGTGCTAATGGGGCTAGGGTTAAATACAGAAAACCTACATTCACCTAATGAGCATTTCAGTCTTAAGCATTTTCAGCTGGGAATTATAAGCTCAGCTTATTTTATGCAGGAATATGCGGCTTGACTGTATTTTTCTGATACAAAATTGCTGATAACTGACTCTTTGATTACTATATAATTAGTCAAATCTTACCTATTTTCTTCTTAATCAAAGAAAAATGACAAGGCATAAAAATTGTGTATAATTTTTAGGTTATTCGTTGAGTTACGGCCGTATGTTATAAATAATCGGAAGGGTGATGAGAAAATTTTTAACTCTTATATTCATAATAATACTTTTAATACTCGCTTTCCTTTGGATAAGGTCCTGCTACCAGGCTTCAGAGAAATCGACTGGAATCCAGAATGAACAGGCTGCCACATCTGCGAAAAAAGATGAAGATATTCAAAGATATAACCTCGGAGTAAGAAAAAGCCAATCAGAAAATAATGGTCCGTGTGATACTCTTGCCGTTAGGGAATATGTAATTAATAATTATCCTTCCGGAACTTACCTTGTTGACTTTGATAAGACCTTAACATTTAACGTTCCTAAATCAGCAGTAATTTATTACAACAGGGGAGGCAATCAATATATTTTTGCATTAATTGCCAGATCAAAACCGGGAAAGAGATTTATTGAACCTAAAAATATTGTTGGATATGATCAAAGTTTTATCGACCTTGACAGTACAAACCTTGGTACAGCATTCTTTTATTTAACCTTGTTTAAATGTGAAAGAAATCATCTTTCTTTTATCTGGGAGGCTCCTGTACCGTCACATGGCGGACTAAACAGGATGTATATGGAAAAATGGGCATATTTGGGTATCCCCTACGTAAAAATTGATTTTCATTATGCACGTGGTATAGGGCACATAGACTATAATTATTTTCTGGTGAATGGCATAGACTCTCTCCCGCACCTTTTAATGACTTGGGAAGGCATAAACTTTAAGCGAACTTTAGCAAATGTAAATAGTGACAAATATCCCGATTATTACGAATTTGTTTACTATGATACCGGTAAAAGGATTTCCCTGGCTGATTCTGTAGCATTTATCTGGAATCGAAAGGATAGCCTCTACGTTAATCCCAAGAATAAACGTCAGACTCGTCCATATTAAAAATTTTACCTATCTTTGTATATAGTTATTCAGGCGGTATGAAGGCTTTCACTACTGCCTTTATTGGTTAAAAACTATTATATATCTTTCTTAAATACTTAATTTTTTTTTGATTAAAAATCTATAACAGGGTTTTAAATGATAGAGACCGATTCAAAAACTTCTCCACTGCTTGAATATTTTGAATCTCTTGGCTATAAAGCTGATGGCAACAATGGCAACAGTGTAATTACCCAATATAATTCAGTAGGTGAAGAATTAAATTCACTTTATGATGGCGTGGGGGTAAGAGATATTTCTAATTATGGAATACTTGAATTGAGAGGTAAAGACGTAAGGGATTTCCTTCACAGAATTACAACAAACTCTATAAAGGAACTCCCTAAGGAAAGGGCAGTCCGGACAATTTTAACTACTGAAAAGGGAAGGATAATAGATGTTGTTACTCTTATGAACTTTGATGAATATAAACTTGTTATTACAAATCCCGCCAATAAATTAAAAGTTAAAAGCTGGATTGAAAAATATGTAATAATGGATGATGTAAAGCTTAATGATTTTAACAATAAATATGTACTTCTTGAATTGCTGGGACCACAGGCTGTTTCTTTTGCAACCTTATTTGCAGATAAGATACCGAATGAATTAAACTTTAATCAGTTTAAAGTAATTCATTCTGATGGAATTTTGTTTTTTATTTTGAAACTTGGTGATAATACAGGCAAGCCAAAATTCTGGATACTTGCTGATATGAATAACGGGATGAAAATTGTTAAGACTATGAAAGAATATACAGGTCCTTTCAATTTTAATTTTATAGGGAACGAAGCCTATGAAAAGTACCGGATCGAACAAGGGATTCCTGCAGCTCCAAATGAATTAAACGGATCGTTTAATCCACATGAAGTTAATTTATTATCAATTGTGGACTTTAAAAAGGGTTGTTATATAGGACAGGAAGTTATTGCAAGGTTGGATACTTATGATAAAGTGCAAAAGAAGTTAACCGGAATAAAATTTAAAGATGAACCCGGGCATAACGGGTTACTGAATTTATTTGATAAAGAAGACAAAGATGCTGGTCAGGTTACATCGGTTGCATTTTCTAAAGAGCTGAATCAATGGATCGGCCTGGCGTTTGTTAGAAGAGCTTATCTTGACAAAGGAACTATTCTTACTGCTAAAAGTGAAAAGGGAAAGCCTGTCAAAATAGAAGTAGAAAATTTACCATTTAAAAAATGAAAATTTATACAAAAACCGGCGATACAGGTGAAACTGGTCTTTTGGGTGGCGGTAGAGTAGCCAAAAACTCTCCAAGAATTGAAGCTTACGGAACAGTTGATGAATTGAATGCATTTATAGGTCTTGCGATTACGGAAGTTAAAGATAATGGTGTAAAGAGTTCACTTGAAAAAATTCAGGGACAGCTTTTTATAGTTGGTGCTGATCTTGCAACTCCTGATAATGGAAAAGCTAAAAAGGGTAATATTCCAAGAGTAAGCAGTGAATTTTACCTTGAAGCAGAAATTGCAATTGATAATTTTGAAGAGAAGCTGGAGGAGTTGAAAAATTTTATCATACCCGGCGGTTCAAAAGCGGCTGCTTATTTACACGTTTGCCGGACGATTTGCAGAAGAGCCGAAAGGCAGGTTGTTGAATTAAGACAGACTGTTAACACAGTAGAAAATATAATAATATATCTGAACAGGTTGTCAGATTTGTTCTTTGTTCTTGCACGTTATGAAAATCTTGTCTCAGGAATTCCTGATACAAAATGGAAACCCTGATGTATAATTTGGAATGTAAAGTACACGATTTATAAATATACATTCAACATTCAAAATTTATCATTTCATTCGGGGGTGAATTTTGGTTTCGACGGGGTTGAAGAGACATTAGACTGCGCATCGTGTTCCCCGAAGACACGTTAAACAATTGGGAAAAAAACAATAACTGGCGAATATAATTACGCCTTAGCTGCCTAAGTAATACTTAAGTAGCCGTTCACTGATTCTTCTCGCACCGGGTTTCAGGTGAGCGTCGTTTAGGTGCGATAGCTGATGTGATTGTCTGTGACACAAAAGCGAATCTTAAGCAGGCAGGTTTAATGTGATCCTGGTCTGACAGGTAGCATTAGACTCAAATTAAAGTCAGACTATGTGTGTAGATGTCTTTTGGATCTTAACTTCGGACGCGGGTTCGACTCCCGCCACCTCCACCACATTTCCTATCTTTTTCAAATATTATTTTTTTTCAACAAATTAAAATTTGCGAAGTGCATGAATACGCTCAAATTTGAGGTTTTTTTAATTAAAATACGGGAACTACTTTGAGATATTAAATGTTACAACCGATAAAACAATGGTATTGTCTTCTTATTGTTTTTCGTATTGAATAAGATTCAATTTTAAAATAATACTTTCGTCCTATAAAATATCAGGAGAGCAACGTTTATAGATAATTGTTACAGGCATACACTAAATTCTTTTAGATAGCCTTTAACAGTTAATTATGCCGTTGCTTTTTTGTTTTTAGACTATAGGAGAACGTATTATGAAAATTTCACGCAGAAACTTTTTCCTGAAAACTCTGCAGACTGTCGCCTTGGTATCAATTCCGACCATATTAGGGACCTTTCTTGAAAGCTGTAAAAATACTGTTATCGGGCCAACATCCTCACAGATTATGCCCAAAGTTTCCGGTAATCTTTCAGGAAATAATGTGTCCGTGAATGTGGACTCTTCTTCCCCGCTTTCAAAAACCGGAACTGCAGCACTTGTAAATTATTCCGGCGGTTCACTTTTGGTAGACCATCCTTCGGCAAATACTTTTAATGCACTTTCTTCAATATGCACACATCAGGCATGTCAGATTACTGGCTTCGATACAGGAAGCAAACATTTCATCTGTCCTTGCCACGGCTCTATGTTTGATGTCAACGGGAATGTGGTGCAGGGACCGGCCGGCAGACCATTAACCAAATATCAGTCTCAGCTAAATGGTACTAAATTAATTATTAAAGTGAGCTAAATTTTTAAACGGAGAAACGCAAATATGAATAATTTAAGGGCTGGAGTTTCCATTTTTGATCCTTTAAGTAAAGCGGGCATACCAATAATCTCAATAGTGATGTTTCTTTTATTCACAAGTTTGTTGAAGGCACAGGATCTTAAACTTCAATATGATGCTATGAATCCATCATCGTTGTCTTTTAAAAATGAATCTTTTGCTATTCCTCCCGCTATACCAGACACAGTTAAGAAAAACGATACTACTCAATCTAACGATTTTAATGATCTTTCTAATATTTCTCTGGCTTTTAAGCCAAAATTGCTTCCTGATCATATGAGCTTTATGGAAAAATTTTTATGGAATGATAATGGACTCATGAGAAAAATAGGAATTGCCGGCCCTCTAAATGCTGAAACCCGGCAAAATGAATTGCAGGCAAGAAGAACAATGTTGTCAATTCATCAAATTACAGGGTTAGCAACTTTAGGGTTTATGGTGACCGCGGATTATTTCGGACAAAAAGTTTTGAATGGCAGAATAGACCTTTCGGGTACACACAAAACTTTTGTTGCGTTAACAATTGGTTCGTATGCCTTAACCGGTTTATTAGCTATTTTATCTCCTCCTCCCATAATACGCAGGGATAATGAAACAAGCACGACAAGCATACACAAAACCCTTGCGTGGATTCACTTTGCAGGTATGATTTTAACTCCTATTCTTGGTTCGATGGTTGTTCATCATCGTATCCTCAATATAAATAAAGGACATTTTCACCAGATTTCAGCTTATCTGACAACGGCAGTGTTTGCGGCTTCAGTAATTGTATTAACTTTTTGACAAGGCTTTAACAATGAAAAAATCAATATATCTATTTCTGGCTCTTTTTTTAGTAAGTTTTTTTGCACATGCACAGGTTACGAGATTACGGGCAAACCAGGATGAGTCATTTATAAAATATAAACTTACACATCCTCTTCACGAAGTTGAAGCTGTTAGTAATAAAGGAATTTGCATTGTTAATATAGACACCGCTTCAAAGGAAATTAAGCAAACCCTGGTTGAAGTGCCTGTCACCTCTTTTGACAGCGGCAATTCAAACCGTGATTCTCATGCTATGGAAGTTATTAACGCTATTAAGTACCCAAGTGCAAAATTTCTTTCGAGTAATATTGTTTACAAAGGGGATACTCTCATTATTTCCGGTGCTATGACTTTTCATGGTATAACCAAAAATATAATTTTCGATGCTACCCAGAAATTAAACGGTAATAAAATGGAAATTGACGGCTCGTTTAAACTCAGCCTTACAGCTTTCAAGGTCGATCGTCCTACTTTATTAATGATGCCGGTTGACGACGATCTTACTTTCACGGTTAAGGAGATTTTTGATTTATAAAAGTGATTAAATAAGAGGCGGATTCAAAGGTAGGTCTTGGAAATGGTTTGTACCCATTGTTATTGTTAGAGTAATGTTGATAGAGATGATTACTCCGGTTTGCGGGTTGTATGTTTGTTTTTTGAATCTGCCTTATTTTATTAGTCTATTCTCTCACAAAAAAAATTGTACTTTTCCCCGAATTATTCTAAATTTTCACTTACAACAAGAAATTAAAATTCGGAAGGTATCCTATGAAAAAGCTACTTACATCATTTCTTATAATACTGGTTTTAATTTGCGAAAGTATTTATCCACAGGAAAAGCTGGGAGAAGATCTAAATTCATTTGTACCTAAAGTTTTAAAAGAATTTCAAGTTCCGGGAATTGCAGTCGGAGTAGTAAAAGATGGAAAATTGATTTTTGCAAAGGGATATGGAGTACGAAGTATTAAGACAAATGAACCGGTTGATGCAAACACACTTTTTCAGATCGCTTCAAATTCAAAAGCTTTTACATCTACTTGCTTAGCAATATTAGTTGACGAAGGAAAATTAAGCTGGGACGATCGAGTGATTGATAAACTCCCCGGCTTTAAAATGTCAGATCCTTACGTAACAAATGAGATGAGAGTGAGAGATCTGCTTTGTCACAGGAGTGGATTGAGTCTTGGTGCCGGTGATCTTTTATACTTTCCACCCACTGATTATTCCCGTGATCAGATAATGTATCGACTAAGATATATAAAACTTGCAACCAGCTTTCGGAGTCATTATGCTTACGATAATATCCTTTATCCGGTTGCTGGGGAATTAATAAAAGCAGTATCGGGAAAAACCTGGGAAGATTTTGTTACTGAAAAAATATTCAAGCCTCTGGAAATGAATTCAACACGTGCCGGTGTATCTTTATTAAATGACAAATCAGACGTTGAAACTCCGCATACTTTGGTAGACGGAAAACTGACTGCACTTCCTCTAACGGATTGGGATGCTACTGCACCCGCCGGAGGTATCCTTTCCTCTGTAAATGATCTTTCAAAATGGGTTATCACACAACTTGATTCGGGAAGGATCGGAAATTCAGATAAAAGATTATTTGATGCAAAAGAGACGAGTCAAATGTGGATGCCGCATATAAATATGCCGGTTAATACACCGCCTCCGGGAATGTCAGCTCTGAAAACAAATTATAACGCTTACGGATTAGGATGGTTCCTTAAAGAATACCGCGGTGAAAAAGTTGTTTGGCATTCAGGTGGACTTCCCGGAACTGTCACGCAGATAACCCTCATACCAGATAAGAAGATTGGTGTAATAGTTTTAACAAACCAGGAATCGGGCGCAGCGTTTTACTCTGTAACCCTGCACATACTTGATCATTTATTTGGAACAAATGATACTGACTGGATAGAGAATTTCAGCAAGCTGGTAAAGAAAGGAAAAAACAAAGCCAATGAAAAAGTTGCAGAGATGGACTCTTTAAGAAATAAAGATTCTGAAACGAGCCTTCCTCTCGAAAAATATGCAGGCCAATATAAAGACAAATGGTATGGAACCGTAACAGTTAAATATGAAGATGAAAAACTTTATATGAGCTTTGATCATACGCCGGATTTAACCGGAGAGCTTGAACACTGGCAGTACGATACTTTCGTAGCAAGATGGAATGACAGGACTTTGCACGGTGATGCATTTGTTACTTTTTCCTTAAATCCTGATGGATCAGTTGAAAGAATAGAAATGGAAAAGTTCAGACCCGATACAGATTTTAGTTTTGATTTTCAGGACCTTGATTTAAAACGGGTTGATTAAAGAATTTTTAAAATTGATCAAAATGTCATTCCAGACTTGATCCGGAATCTCATAAGCTAAAAGATTTACAATCAAATTGAGGATTACTGTAATCGGTAGTTAAGTACTATTATGAATTTTAAAGATCATTTTACGAAACAAGCTAAAAGTTATGCAAAATTCCGGCCGAACTACCCGGGTGAATTGTTTGAATTTTTAGCTTCGATTTCGCCTTCAAATGAACTTGCCTGGGATTGTGCAACTGGTAGTGGACAGGCTGCAAACGGGCTTGCAAATTTTTTTAATAAGGTAATTGCCAGCGACGCAAGCGAAAACCAGGTGAATAATGCATTTAAAAACAATAAAATAACCTATAAAGTTTTTCCTGCAGAAAAGGCAGATATTGAATCTTCTTCAGTTGATCTGATTACAGTTGCGCAGGCATTACACTGGTTCAATTTTGAAAAATTTTATAGAGAAGTACGGAGAGTTTTGAAGAAAGACGGTATAATTGCAGTCTGGCTTTATGACCTGGTAAAAATATCTACGGAAGTTGATCTTATTACAAAAAGATTTGATGAAGAAATTCTAAAAAATTACTGGCCGCCTGAAAGACAGTTGTTTTACGATAAATATAAAAGTATTCCATTCCCGTTTGAAAAAGTTGAAGCGCCAGAATTTGAAATGACTTCCGAATGGACATATAATGACCTGCTTGGGTTTTTGGGTACATGGTCGGGTACACAGAAATTCAGGGATGGAGAGAATTATGATCCATTAAATTTGATAAGGGAAGAATTAATAAAAACGTGGGGAGATGAAGAAATTAAAAAAGCAACCTGGGAATTAGTCTTAAAAATTGGTAAAGTTTCATAGCTAGAGGTTATAATGCCACAAAAAATAAAATCTCCTTCAATAATTACTGCAGCAGGGAATAGACCTAAGAAGATTGAAGAATTTATCGGCAGAGTAAATTCCAATACGAATTCTGTGAGCATAGCGAGAATGACAAGCCCTTCCGGTTGGATCGAACCCGGACAGAGACCCGAATTTGATGAATACACAATTGTTCTTAAGGGAACTTTAAAGGTTAAAACAGAAAAAGAAATATTGGAAGTAAATGCAGGCGAAGCAATTATAACTAAGAAAGGGGAATGGATACAATATAGTACACCCGGACCAGAAGGTGCTGAATATATAGCTGTTTGTCTGCCAGCATTTTCACCTGATACTGTTCACAGGGATAAAGAATATTAATTGAAAAAGGCTGCCTTCGCAAATAAGGCAGCCTTTATATTAATGGATTCATTTTAACGCCATCCGGTTATTTATTATTTGCTTTGCTTATTATATTCCCGGTATAAAATTGAACCAAATCTGCTGAATCTTTCACTTCCATCGTGGGTTGCTGCATGTCCGAACAACATAGCACCACGATCGCTTTTTAAATGATATAAAGCGAGTGCGGCAACAATTCTTGCTTCATCAGTTTCTTCGCTGTTCATAATTTTCAGCAGCGGTATGATTGTTCCCGAGGCATCATCCGGATCTATGATGTTGCAACAAATCAGTTGTCCTAATACATAAGCAGAACTAACCCTCAGTCCATAGTTATTAGATGTTAATCCGACTTTTAGGTTGTCAACGATTGCTTCTGTATTGACTGTTTTCCCCACCCCTTTTTTGTTCACTCCCGCGAATACATTAGTTGAGGCGAGCAGGAGAGTGATGGCGAAAAAAGACACAACGTACTTTTTCATAACATCCTCCTGGTATTATTTTGAATCCGGGTGAATTATAATTTTAATTTTTATTTAAGTATACCGCTTTGGTATGGGTGGATAAATTAGGTGATGGTATGTTATTAATTTGTTCCTAGTGGAAAGCAAAAATTGAATAAAGAGATTGCTTTAAATGTCAAAGTTTAAGCTGGCTAAAAAAATAATCTCTTTTGTTTTGGAAATTATCTTCTGGTTATGCAAGATATTTTATCATAATGGCTTAAAAGCTTAATTCTTCCTTATACAACTTATCTTTTTTTGGCTTATATTTTGTTTCTGTATAAGTGAAAAGTTGAAAACAGGTAAAGTATTCTTGCATATTACACAGAAATAGAGCTTTTTTGCACTGATGCATATTATTGCGTTTGTATCAACTTAGTAAGTATATCTCATATTTATCCATAAATAACTAGGTGCTGGATAGCAACAATAAATGAGAAAAGAGATAAAAATAACGGTTTTTACTGTTTTTATATTGGTCATTTCTATTAAGGCACAAACAATCGGACAGGCTACAGTTAAAACATGGGCTAATGACTCTAAGTCAGCCTTTTCTTTAACCTTCGATGACAGCTTCGAATCACAGTATACAAATGCAAGACCGGTATTAAATAGATATAATATTAAAGCTACTTTTTATTTAATAGCAGGATCAATAGTTGATTCAGGGCAAACACCAATATGGCGTTATGGAACCTGGAATGAGTTTAAGAAGATGGCAGATGAAGGTCACGAAATGGGCGCACATACTATGACCCATCCCGATCTTACAAAACTTCCCGTCGGAGATAATAATACTCCGAATACAATAGACTATGAAATGTATAAATCCAAACAGTTGATAGAACAAAAAATCGGTCAGCCGGTTATAACTTTAGCTTATCCATATACAACATACAATCCAACGGTCATAACCGAAGCAAATAAATATTTTGAAGCTTCGCGTGCGGGAAACGATACTTATAACAATGCAAACATTACCGGGAATGCCTGGCAAAGACTAAATTCAATTGAAGAACAATTTGATTTACCCAGAAATAGTTTCAGTGACGATGTGGATGAATTAAATAACGTTAAAAATTATGTTCAGAGCCTGATTACAAATGATAAATGGGGAATTTTATTCGGACACGAAGTCCTTCCATATTCTCAAATTCCCGCTGCTTCACAGGACACAAAAGATTATTGGTATCCTATGGCTTCAGAGTGGCTTGATTCATTATGTTATTATTTAAAGGGTGAGATTAATAATAACAACGTGTGGGTTTCAACGGTAGCAAATGTAACAAAGTATATAAAAGAGAGAGAAAACTTTTCTTCAGATATTGTTTCTGTTACCGATTCCCGAATCGAGTTAAATTTTACAGATAATCTTGACGATAATATTTTTAATTATCCTTTAACTGTAGACGTTCTGGTTCCTTCAACCTGGCAGAACGTTGTGGTAAAACAAGGAAGCAACTCATCAACTGTTTCTACATTTATGTCGGGTGGTAATAATTATATACGTGCAAATGTAGTTCCTGATGGCGGTACGGTTGTGCTTACAGATGATAACGCTACTGATATAGCAGGTATTGAAAATAATACGCCGAACAAATTTGTATTAAACCAGAATTATCCCAATCCTTTTAATCCAAGTACTACTATAAGCTATGCTCTCCCCTCGGAAAGTAAAGTTAAAATAGAGATAATAAATTTACTGGGGCAGGAAGTAGCAACGTTAGTTAATACTACTGAATCAGCAGGTCATCACGAAGTAAAGTTTAATGCGGGGAATCTTGCATCAGGAGTTTATATTTACCGGATTTTTGCAGTATCACTTAATAATAAAAAAGAGTTCGTGAGTACAAAAAAGCTGATGCTGTTAAAATAATTGCTCCCATTCAGTGGTAGTAATTTTCATCCTAATTGGCACTTTTATAGCCTTGCCCGATAAAACTTTCCAAAATTTGTATTGAAAACGAGCCGTTATTGCGCTAAATTGATATCAATGAAAAAGCTTTTTTTTACAAAAATGAGTGGAGCAGGGAACGATTTCATCGTTTTTGATAAACTATTGAATCCTAATCTTTCGTTAAGTTCTGATTCAATTAAAAAGCTATGTGATAGAAGAAACGGAATTGGAGCCGATGGCATAATAACTATTGCCGATTCTGACAGTTACGATTTTACTATGGAATATTATAACTCAGACGGCACAACAGGAAGTTTGTGTGGAAACGGGGCCAGGTGTGCCATTAAATTTGCTGAATCAACTAAACGGGTAAAAAAGCCCAAGACAAAATTTGTCTCAAATGGCGAATCATATCTTGGTGAAATTTTAAATGATAGCCAGGTAAAAGTATATTTTAATGAGCCGCAGAATCTGAAAATTAACTCTAAGGTTGAAGCAGCAGGGCAGTTAATAAATGCCTGCTATGTTAACACGGGCTCGCCTCATGTAGTTATAAATATTACTGATGTTTTAAGAAATCCGGAAAACCCGCAGTCATTTTATGAAAATATTGATGACCTTCCTGTTTTTGAAATCGGGAAAGAAGTCAGAAATCTACCTGAATTTTACCCTGAAGGGGCGAATGTGAATTTTTATTGTTTAAATGATGATAAAATTTATATCAGAACTTATGAGCGGGGAGTTGAAGATGAAACGCTTGCCTGTGGAACCGGGAATGCGGCTACAGCAATAGTGATAAATAATGTTCATAAAATCGCTCCGCCATTTAACCTGACTACGCGCGGTGGAGATAACTTGATTATAGATTTTGAGAATGAAGATAAAATTATAAAAAATTTAACGCTTACAGGCCCGGTGAAAATAGTTTTCACCGGGGAAATTAATTCAAACAATATTCTAAATTAACCGGAGAATAAATGGCAAAGGTCCTATTAAGTATTAAATATGAAATAGACGCATCTAAAAGAGATGAATACTTAGGTGTAATACGGGAATTAAAAAGTGTACTTAAGACAGATGGTCTGGAAAGCTATTCCGTCTTTGAAGTTAAAGGAAAGTCAAATCATTTCGAAGAGATTTATACCTACAGTTCAGAACAGGCCTTTGAAGAAGCCGATGACAGCGACAATGAAAGAATAAATATTCTGATTAATAAAATTGCTGACATGGCCGTAGGAAATACTACAAAGTACACCACGCTGTATGAATTAAGCGACAATTAATTCACTCTGATTTTTTTGAATTTTGTTCAATTGACTATTTAAGTTTAAAAAAAATTATTATAATTGCCCTCAATATTTTAAAAGGGGAAACATCAGGAGAAATTTAGTTTGGAAATAATTGTAAGATGTTATTCCCTTTATGAATAAAACACTTCATTCCATATATGTTGCGCTCTTCTTTATAATCAGTATAGTTGTAACTATTCTTCTTGCAGTAGATGGATACCAGTACTACAGGCTACCTGTTGAACTAAGAGTTTTTTCGCCCCAGCATGCCTATCTTAAATCCAGTGGATTAATCGGACACGGGTTGGGGATAATAGGAACCCTAATGATGATATTAGGAGTTGCCATTTATATGATAAGAAAACGGGTTCGCAGCCTGGTTAATTTCGGTTATCTTAAGTACTGGCTTGAGTTGCATATTTTCCTTTGCACGTTAGGCCCCATCCTGGTTCTGTATCACACGTCTTTTAAATTTGGCGGAATAGTTGCTGTTAGTTTCTGGAGTATGGTTGCGGTAGTAATAAGCGGAGTGGTAGGAAGGTTCATTTACGTACAAATACCAAAAACAATTCAGGGACAGGAACTAAGTGTTAATGATTTAAATGAAATGAGTGGTGATCTCGCTTATATGCTCAGTAAAAAATATAGTACTTTTAATGTTGATGATAAAATCATTGCACAGATAGAGACCTTATCTGCAGGTAATAATTATTCTGAGAAAAGTGCAGGTATAAACATTTTGATAGTGATCAAAGAATATATAAAAATGAAAATAAAACTGGGAAAATTAAAAAGACGATTATCCGCAAGTGGTGTAAAAGGAAAGCATTTGAAAGAGATTGCAAATATTATTAAATCGAAGATAGTTTTAAATAGAAGAATTGGCATGCTTCGTTCAATGCAAAGGTTGTTTAAATACTGGCACGTTGTTCATCTGCCTTTTGCAATTACTATGTTTGTAATTATGCTCATTCACGTAGCAGTTACTATAACTTTTGGCTACAGGTGGATTTTTTAGAGGAAAGCATGAAATTAAAACCGGTATATTTTTATTTGGGTTTGGTGATTATAGTTATAATTTTTCTTGTTATATCGACACAGAATGGTGGTAAGAAGGATCTGACCTTAAATACTAATACTGAAAATAAAGAAATGCCACAGGATAAAATTCATAAAGGAATGAATCCACCCGGTCAGCAGGCTCCGAGCAAAAGCAATGTTTCCGGTGATATTTTAAAACATATGGAGTTCTTAAAGAAAGAGGTTGAGAAGAACCCTGATGATACAGCTAAAATAAGAGAATATGCTGATTTTTTATATATGGCACATCAGACTGATAAGGCGCTCCCTTTGTATCAAAAATTAGCTAAACTTAGTCCTGAAAACAGTGATGTACATTTCTCTTTAGCATATATTTATTACAATAAACATGAATTAGATAAAGCGGAAAAAGAGATGGATGTCATACTTTCTTATGATAAGAATAACCCGCAAGCATTGTACAATAAAGGAGCAATAATAGCAGGAAAAGGAGATAAGGATAGAGCTCAAAAAATCTGGAATGACATAGTTAATAAATACCCCGGCACTGAAGCTGCACAACTTGCCAAATCAGCATTGGAAAAACTTTAAATAACATTAATGGAAGTGATTCTTGAAAATATTGTCGTCTACTCTGTAGTATTCGTTTTTGTGGGAATAATATTTTTTATTTATATAAGGTTGTCCAGGAATAAATCGCGTGTGACTTCCGAAAAGATAGAAAGGGCGAAAGAGTTCGGTATTTATGAACCTGTTTCTCTTCATCCTGTTGTTGATACTGAAACGTGTATTGGAAGCGGAGCATGCATTGCTGCTTGTCCTGAAAAAGATATTCTCGGTATTGTTAACGGACAGGCGCATACGATTAATGCTTCAAGATGTGTAGGGCATGGCGCATGTTTTCACGCCTGTCCTGTTCAGGCAATTACCTTATGTATCGGAACTGAAAAAAGAGGAATTGATCTCCCGCACGTCAGCCGCACGTTTGAATCCAACATACCCGGAATTTATATTGCAGGTGAGCTCGGTGGGATGGGTTTGATAAAAAATGCCGTTGAACAGGGCAAGCAGGCTGTGGAAAATTTTATCCGGAAAAAAATTACATCAGAAAATGCAGAGTATGATCTTGTAATTGTTGGTGCGGGGCCCGCAGGAATTTCTGCGACATTAACTGCTGAAAAAAATGGTCTGAAATATATTACACTCGAACAGGACAGCCTTGGAGGCACGGTCTATAATTTTCCGAGAGCAAAAATTGTTATGACTTCTCCTATGTACATCCCATTATATGGAAAAGTCAAATTGTCCGAGACAAGTAAAAAAGAGCTTCTCGGTTTATGGAATGAAGTATTATCTAAGAATAATATAAAAGTAAATGAATATGAAAAGGTAGAAAAAATAGAGAAAAAAAAGGATCATTTTATTATTACGACAAGTAAATCGGCCTATACTTCCTCAGGCTTGATTCTTGCAATAGGGAGAAGAGGCACTCCACGAAAATTAAACGTCCCGGGTGAGGGAAAGGAAAAAGTAGCTTACAGGCTGATTGAACCGGAGTTGGTTCAAAACAAAAATGTGCTGGTGGTAGGAGGAGGTGACTCGGCAATAGAATCGGCATTATTGCTAGTTGAAGAACACAATAAAGTTACAATTTCATATCGGGGTGATGTTTTTTCCAGGCTGAAACCTCAGAATCTCAAAAAAATTCAGTTAGCTTCTGACTCACGTAAGGTTAAGGTCTTGTTCAATACTAATGTTAAAGAGATAGAAAATGGATCTGTCATATTAAGTGATAACATTAAAAAAAGCGATTTTAATATAGAGAATGACCTCGTATACATTTTTGCCGGTGGCGAGCTTCCTACTGATTTCCTGCAACGGATAGGTATCACCATTACAAAGAAATTCGGAGAAGCAATCCTGAAACACTGAAACTAAATTTTATTTACTTCTCAGTAATGGGAATGTAATATTATTTTATTTGTAGCACTTTTTACTATTTACAATAATATGCATATATCATATATTCGATTCGAGACTAAAAAATATTGTTTAACAAACCCAATAACACACACGATATAATTGCTACCATTCTGAACTGACTTACTTTCCGGGCACTGAAATAAATTGATTACTTATGCTTAAGTGGCTTAGTCTATCGTTACATACTTTATGCGGTACTAAAATATATTTTATTACCGCTGTAATTTTGGTATTAATAAATACAGCGAACAGCTATGCCCAGTTATCACCCGGGGACCTGACAAAAGCACACGCAAATCTTGAAGGCTTAAGCAACTGTACTAAATGTCATGTGCTCGGAGAAAAAGTTACAAACGAAAAATGTCTTGATTGTCATAAAGAGATCAATTCTCTAATTCAAAAAAATATCGGGTATCATGCAAGCTCCGAAGCCAGAAATAAAAATTGCAGCAAATGTCATAGTGAACACAACGGAAGAGATTTCCAAATTATCAGATTTGATGAAAATAAATTCGATCATTCAACTACAGGCTATGTTCTGAAAGGCAAACATTCGCAAATAAAATGTAATGAATGTCATCAGTCCAAATTCATAAAAGATCCGGATTTGAAGAAAAGGAGAAATACATTTATCGGGTTGACCACAAACTGTAATAATTGTCACGAAGATGTACATCAGAAAACATTGGGCAATAATTGCATCAACTGCCATAACTTTGATTCATTTAAAACGGCAACAAAGTTTGATCACAATACCGCCAGATTCAGGTTAACGGGATTACATCGGAGTACCGATTGTGTAAAATGTCATAAAATGGAAACAAAAAACGGCAGGCGATTTCAAAGTTTTACAGGGTTATCTTTTAACAGATGTATTTCCTGTCACGCTGATGTACACAGGGGAAAGTTTGGAAAAACTTGTGAAAACTGTCACAATACTTCCGGCTTCAAAAATATTAAAACCTCATCTTTTGATCACAGCAGGACGAATTTCCCGCTTGTAGGTAAACATAGATATGTGAAATGTTCAGACTGTCATGGCGTGAAACTGGCATCAAGACCCAAATATAAATTTTGTACAGATTGTCATAAAGATTATCATAAAGGGCAGTTTACAAAAAACAATGTAGTTACAGATTGTAGCAAATGTCACAATGTATATGGTTTCAGTCCTTCAACGTTTACAATTGAAAAACATAATACCACAAAATTTGCACTTGTGGGTAGTCATCTCGCTGTTTCCTGTATTGGTTGTCACAAAACCGGCACAGAAGATTGGAACTTTAATTTCAGTTCTCAAAAGTGCATTGCTTGTCATAAGAACGTACACGGAACAGAAATCACTTACAAATTTCTCGGCAATAACAATTGTGAAAACTGCCATAATGTTGAAAGATGGAATAAGATCAGTTTCGACCATTCTAAAACAAAGTTTGCTCTTGAGGGAAAACATAAAACGGTTGATTGCCGGAACTGTCATACTTATAAAATTTCTGCTGATAAAGTGGGATATAAATTCGCATCTCTGAAAACAAATTGTGAATCCTGTCATAATGATATTCACAATGGACAATTTAAAGCTGCAGGACAAACTGATTGCTCGAACTGTCATTTATTTGATAGTTGGAAGACACTGAAATTTGATCATGAAAATACTAAGTTCAGCTTAAAGGGTGCTCATTCAAAATTGAAATGTATACAATGTCATAAGCCCGTAGATAATAACGGGGTTTTGTTTATAAAATATAAATTGGAAGAATTCAAATGCGCCGACTGCCATACATCATAATTTTGTTGTTGTTCGCAGGTGAGGTATTTGCACAATCACCGCACGGTAAAAATTTTAATATTGACTGTTCTAACTGTCATTCTCCGAATACGTGGAAGGAAATTCCAAAGGAGATAAAATTTAACCACGACGAAACTCCTTTTAAATTAACAGGCCAACATAAAAGCGTTAGCTGCATTAAGTGTCATCAATCGCTGGTATTTTCTAATGCAAAAGATGATTGCGGGAGCTGCCATAAAAGTATCCACCAGAATTCAGTTTCGCCTGAATGTTCGAGCTGTCATAACACAAAAACGTGGCTTGTTTCAAATATTAAAGAAATGCACGATAGAAGCAGGTTCCCGCTGGTAGGAATACATGCCACAGCCGATTGTGCTCAATGCCACAAAAAATTTGCATCATTAAATTTTGAAGTTCAGGGAATAGATTGTATCGATTGTCATCGCTCTGACTTTATGGCGACGAAAAATCCCGATCATATTCAGGCTGGATTTTCAACCGATTGTCAGCAATGTCATGTAATAAATCAGACTAACTGGGGTTACTCTAATTTCGCACACAATTTTTTCCCTCTTATAGGAGGACATAAAATTACCGATTGTTTCACCTGCCACCAGCAGGGAGTTTTTACAGGATTATCAAAAGATTGCTATTCCTGTCACAAGAAAAATTATGATGCTACAACAAATCCTAATCATATTCAGGCAAATTTTAGTACTGATTGTGCGGCCTGCCATACTATAAATGGCTGGTCTCCTTCTACATTCGATCATAATGCCACTGCTTTTCCGCTCACTGGAGCTCATGTGAATGTAAACTGCAGTTCCTGTCACACAACAGGTTATGCCAATACACCGATTGATTGTTACAGTTGTCATAAGACAAACTTTCAAAATACTACTGATCCCAATCACGTAAGTTCGGGATTTCCGACAGATTGTAAGCAATGTCATACGACAGCAGCATGGCAGCCGGCAAACTTTGATCATAATACTACGTCATTTCCTTTAACCGGGGCACATACTTCGGTTGCCTGCAGTGCTTGCCATGCATCAGGTTATACAGGTACGCCGACTGACTGTTATGCTTGTCATAAAACGAACTATGATAATACGTCAAATCCTAATCATGCTGCATCTAATTTCCCGACAACGTGTACACAATGTCATAATACAAATGCCTGGACACCTTCTTCTTGGAATCACGATAGTCAGTATTTTCCGATTTATTCCGGCAGACATAATGGCAGATGGAATGCCTGTTCAGATTGCCATACAAATCCGAGCAATTATGCATCGCATACCTGTAATGCTATTTGTCATAAAAACGACCATCATCAGAATGAGGATTGTTATTCATGTCATCCAACGGGTAGAGCAGGAGACTAAAGAATGAAAAAAAATAATGTTTTTTTTAGATTAATTTTTATGGTCACTCTTTTATTCCCCGTGACATTATTTTCACAGGTAAACGACAAGCGAGTGGAAAAGTACGGTAAGATTACATTTCAATCTTCACAAAATATATATGTGAGGTTTGATAATACAGATGGTATTAAAACCGGCGATACTTTATATGTTAAACTAAAAAATAATTTAATCCCAGTCATTGTTGTAAAGTATTTATCTGCATCTTCCTGTTCCGGTGAAAATAGCGGTAAGATAAAACTAAGCGGAGATGAAATTATTGTTGCGTTTGTAAATGAAAAGGAGGAGAATAGTAAACAGACGACGGAAGCAAGACCGACTATGATAGATACATTGGCGTTGCAGAATAAAAATACAAATCCGGAGATTGTAAACATTTCCAGCCCTGTAGCTGATAATAAAAAATATGTGGCAGGAAGTAGTTACTCCGGCAGATTTTCAGTTCAGTCAATTTCAAGCCTGGACAATTCAGGAACCGCAAATGACTTACAAAGATGGAGATATTCTTTTTCATTAAATAAAGTTGAGTTCGGTAATTCAAAGTTTTCTTTTTCTAATTATATAGTTTTTGCTTATACGGCAAATCAATGGTCCGACGTTAAAGCAAACATAAATAACAGCCTGAAAATTTATGATTTAAGTTTATCTTATAAGCCGGATGATAAAACTACCTTCTGGCTTGGCAGGCATTTGAACAGTAAGGTCGGCAATATCGGGGCAACTGACGGGTTGCAGATTGAAAGACGGTTAGGTGATTTTTATACAGGACTTATTGTTGGTTCCCGTCCAAACTATACTGATTATAGTTACAACATAAAACTGTTCGAATACGGCGGTTATATTGGTATTGCTAACAGAAATAATGATTCGTATATGGAAAATGTAGTGGGTGTATTCCAGCAGACAAATGATATGAAAGTGGACAGAAGGTTTTTGTATTTTCAACACAGCAATAACTTAGTTCCCAAAACAAATTTGTTCTTTTCTACTGAAGTTGATCTCTACAAAAAAGAAAAAAACATAGGACAGGGAACATTCAGACTTACGAGTCTCTATTTATCACTCCGGGTTGCACCGAGCCGGTTTTTTTCATTTACAACTACCTATGATGCCCGAAGAAATGTCGTTTATTACGAAACCTATAAATTTCTTATTGATACATTATTCCAGAATGAGCTGAGGCAGGGACTTAGATTCAGCACGAATATCAGGCCTTCAAATAATTTATTTGTCGGATTGAACACCGGTTATCAGTTCAGAAGCGGGGATATTAAGCCGTCACGAAATTATGGCGGTTATATTAGCTATTCAGATATTCCGTTTTTCGGGGTTTCGCCTTCAATTAATTTTACAAAAATTATCAGCAATTACTTGGAGGGAACTGATTATGGCGGGAAACTTAGTAAGTATTTAACAAGCACTGTAGATATGTCTATTGGCTACAGAAAACTGACTTATCAATTTGCTTCAATTTCTGACAGGATCGAGCAAAATATTTTCACTGCCGATATGTCTTTTTTACTGTTTAGAAATCTCAGCCTGTTAATTGATTATGAAGGAGTATTTGAAAATTCTAATACTTTCAGCAGGTTTTTTATCGATTTGACCACAAGATTTTAAGCCAAACTATTTAGTAAAAATACACTATTCAATATAGCTGTAAGCTTTTTCAATAAAAAACTTAGGGCCACATTTTTAATTATATTTACAATGTTGTTCTTATTATTGAATAGGCTTATCTTTCTTTTGTTATTAACAAATAAATAAAAAAAATAAAAGAGATGCTTGAGTATGTAGGAGCTCTACATATGCATTCTACTTTCTCCGATGGATCAGGAGAAGTACCTGATATTGCAAAAGCTGCTGACGAAACAGGCCTGGATTTTATTGCACTGACCGATCATAACACCCTGAGAGCATTAAAAGAAGGTTATGAAAAATGGTACGGCAATACTCTCCTGCTGGTAGGATGTGAGATCAACGACAAAGAAAATAAAAACCATTACCTCGCTTTTGGAATTCAGGATACGTTTTCTACACGGCTCTCGGCAAAAGAATATGTGAAAATGGTCAGGGATAATGGCGGTATAGGATTCCTAGCACATCCACACGAAAAAAGAACTCATATGAAAGAGCATCCTCCTTATCCATGGGTTGACTGGGACATAGACGATTTCAACGGCATTGAAGTATGGAATCATATGTCGGAATGGATGGAAAACCTTACTGAAGAAAATAAATACCAGGCTTTTCTTCATCCTCTTCGTACAATTGCGGCTCCGACTGAGGAAACTTTAAAAGTATGGGATGAACTGAATCAAAAAAGAAAAGTAGTCGGTATTGGCGGAGTAGATGCGCACGCACATAAATACAATTTACTTGGATTCCTCGAAGTGGAGATCTTTCCTTATAAAGTTTTATTCAAGTCCATCAGGACCCACATATTGACAAATGAGGAAATTGTAAAAGGCGACAATGAAGCTGCAATTGAAAAAGCCAAACAAAATATATACAGGACAATGGCTTCAGGTAATTGTTTTATTGCAAATGATTATCACGGCGATTCAAAAGGGTTCAGGTTTTATGCAGAAGCCTCAAACAAATATTACCAGATGAGCGAAACAATTACGGGTGAAAATAAAGTCAAATTCAACGTGCTGCTTCCTGTTCCGATAGCAACAGTTAAATTGATTAAAAATGGGCTTCTCATTGACGAAGTTGAAACCGATCAGGCCCAGTTTATTATTTCTGAAAAAGGAGCTTACAGGATTGAGGTTTATTTAAATAATAAGGCCTGGATTTACAGCAACCATATAAGAATCGTATAGAAGAGTCTCATTACTAACCAATCTCATTTGACATTCGATTCATCAAGCAAATCATCCCTTATTTATTCAGTTGACTTTTATTTACTATACGGCGATTTTTACAATATATCAGGTTAAGGAGTATAAAAATTGACTAAGGATCGGATAGTCCTGCAAACAAAAAAATTAAATAACAGGAAATAAAATGAGTCTTGATAATCTATATTCGCAGCTATTGACATTAGCTTTCTGGGTCTTTCTGTTATTCTTTCTTACAGGGGCAATATTTTATTTTATTTATCTGAATAAGAGAAGCCATAGGTAGTTTTATCTTT
>CAZQQD010000019.1:0-4737 GCA_964595355.1 uncultured Ignavibacteriaceae bacterium
TAAGTAACAAAGTATACCCCCTCATTATAATACAGGTGCGGAAGGTTACGTTTATGAAAATGTCGTTTAAGCATTTCCCCATTTTTTACACTCAACTTAAAACTTTATATATAAAATACAAATCTCGTTGCACAACTCTCCTGAGTTGTGCAGTTGTTTTTGCTCACGTCTGGAGACGTGAGGAACGGTTGGATTAATTATTAATCTTTACATTCCCCTGGAATTATTTCCAGTTTCAGGGCGTCTGTTACTCTCAACAATTTTAAACCTGTTTTACCTCAGCCTGAAAATTAGTTGCATATAAGCCGGGTTTTCACGGTTCTTCCGGTTAAGGTTTTTATTTTTATGCGCTGATTTTTATTGCTATATCCTGTTTATTTGTTTAAGTTTTAAAAAACCAATGGTAGCCGGGGGTCATAAATGATTGGTTCAACTATTCTTCATTATAAAATAGTAGAGAAACTTGGCGAAGGCGGAATGGGAATCGTCTACCTTGCTGAGGATTTGAACCTTGAAAGAAAGGTTGCAATAAAATTCCTGCCTAAACACATTTCTTCTGATTCCGAAGAAAGAGCCCGGTTCAAAATAGAAGCCAAAGCTGCCGCTACACTTAACCACCCTAACATTGCCACCATTCACTCTATTGAGGAAGCAGACAATCAAGTGTTCATAGTTATGGAACACATTAAGGGAGTAGAGTTAAAAGATAAAATTTCGTCTTCAGATGGACCTTTACCGATTAATGATTCCATTGATTATGCTGTGCAGATTGCAGAAGGATTAAATGCTGCTCACAAAGCTGACATTACACACCGTGACATAAAGACTTCCAATGTTATGATTACCGAAGAAGGTAAAGCAAAGATAATGGATTTTGGATTAGCCAAGCTAAGGGGAAAGACTAAACTCACAAAAATCGGCACTACGCTCGGCACAATAGATTATATGTCGCCCGAGCAGGCACAGGGTGAGGAAGTTGATCAAAGAACAGATATCTGGTCGTTTGGCATTGTGCTTTATGAAATGCTAACCGGAAAGATGCCTTTTAAAGGAGATTACGATCAGGCAGTATTATATTCAATACTTAATGAAGATCCTGAGCCGGTAAAGGCTTTAAATTCTGAAGTTAATCCGGAATTAATAAAAATAATTGATAAGGCTTTGCAGAAAAATCCGAACTCTCGATATTCTAATATGGCTGAAGTTATTAATGATTTAGAGATTTACAAGAATAAAATAAATCCTGAAACAGAAAATATTTTTTCGTTAAAATCATTGCGGCATAATTTGAAAAGGCCAAAGATTTTTATTCCTGCATTTAGTATTCTCATTTTAATTGTAATTGCTGCCTGGTGGTTTTTCAACCGGCAATCGAAAATATACTGGGCAAAGAATATTGCTCTGCCACAAATTAAAAAGCTTGTTGATTTCAGCTGGAGAGATTATACTGAAGCTTATAACCTTGAAGAAAAAGCAGTAAAATACATTCCCGATAATCCCGACCTTGCTGAACTAATTGAAAGAACTACCAGAAAGATTGATATAACTTCTGATCCTCCAGGCGCTAAGGTTTATTTTAAACAATATAATTCACCGGAAGCAAATTGGAAATTTGTAGGTATAACCCCGTTAAAAAAAATAAAAATGCCTATCAGTGTTTTCAGGTGGAAGTTGGTTAAAGATGGATATGACACAGTACTAGCAGCTTCTTCAAGTTGGAGCGTTAGACTAAAGATGGGGTCCCCATTAATTCCGAATAATTTATCACGAAGATTGGATAGGAACGGGAGCATTCCAAAAGGAATGGTACGTGTACCGGGTGCTCAAACAAAATTTGGAAAGCTGAATGATTTCTTCATCGATAAATATGAAGTTACTAATAAAGAGTACAAAGAATTTGTGGATAGAGGAGGTTACAGTAAAAAGAAGTACTGGAAGAATGAATTTATTAAAGATGGGAAAGAACTGTCATTCAAGGAAGCCAGGAAGCTGTTTGTTGACCAGACAGGCAGACCGGGTCCGGCTACCTGGCAGGCAGGTGATTATCCAGAAGGACATGCGGACTACCCTGTATCGGGAATAAGCTGGTATGAAGCATGTGCTTATGCAGAGTTTGCAGGAAAGGTTCTGCCAACTGCGACGCATTGGGGACTTGCAATGGGAGAAGATACTCCTATCCTGATAATGCCACAGTTCGGAGGATATGCTGTGTTCGCAGCCTTCAGTAATTTCAGAGGAAAAGGGCCTTTACCTGTCGGGAGTCTGCAAGGTTTTACCACCTGTGGTGCTTTTGATATGGCTGGAAATGTTCGGGAATGGTGCTGGAATAAAACTCAGAGTGGCAGACTGCTGCGAGGCGGTGCGTGGAGCGATCCCACTTACCTATTCGATGAGCCAAGCCAGGAATCTCCTTTTAACAGATCTTCAAAAAACGGTTTCAGATGTGCGCATTATCCGGAAGGTCAGAAAATTCCTGAACGAGTATTTGAAATGACCATATTTAATAAAGGCCGTTATTATGAGAATCAGAAACCTGCACCCGATAAAATTTTCAGGATTTACGAAGGGCAATTTTTATACGATAAAACTGAGCTTGATTCCCGAATTGAATCTAAAGATGAAAGTTCCCGAGAATGGACACAAGAAACAATTACATTTAATGCAGCATACGGAAACGAGCGCATTATTGCTCATCTTTTTCTTCCAAAAAATTCTACTCCGCCGTTTCAAACCGTAATATATTTTCCTGGAGGAGCCGCACGTGCTTTTAATTCCAGCAAAGACCTAGAAGATTATGATGAATTCAGGAATTTTGTTTCCTTTTTTATGAAAAATGGAAGAGCTGTTCTTTTTCCCATTCTTAAAGGAACTTTTGAACGAAGGGAAAACGGACTGGGACCTGAATTACTGGATGTGGGAAAAACCCACAAATTCTCCGAATACCGAATACAGCTTGTAAAAGATTACGAAAGATGTATTGATTATCTGGATACTCGCAGCGATATCGACACAAGCAAACTTGCATATTACGGTATGAGCTGGGGTGCAATATACGGGCAAATAATCCCGGCCGTCGATCACCGCCTTAAAGTTAGCATTTTGATATCAGGAGGGTATGTTGACCGCGGCTTGCCGGAAGTAAATGCAATTAATTATATAACTCGGGTGAAAATCCCCACATTAATGCTGAACGGTAAATACGATATGCTCCTGCCTTACGATAAAGCAATACAGCCGGCGTTCAAACTTTTAGGTACACCTGAAAAAAATAAAGAATTGAAGCTATACAAAACTGATCATATTCCACCTAAAAATGAATTTATAAAAGAAACTTTAGCCTGGCTGGATAAATATCTTGGACCGGTGAAATGAATATGTAAAATAATTACCCTGCTATTTCCATGGATCACTACTGCTATCAATTTTCGTTGTGCAACTCTCCTGAGTTGTACCGGAATGTGTGCTCACGTCTGGAGACGTGAGCAACGAGAAGAATTTATTCAGAGACCTGAGCAACGGTTGGATTATTTGTTAAATAAATACATTACACAGTAATTACCACGTGTCCCTTTTTATGTCCTTTCTCGACGTACCTGTGTGCTTCAACTATTTCTTCCAGCGGGTATGTTCTGTCAATTATCGCTTTTAATTTTCCTTCTTCAACCAGGCCTTTAAGAAATTCGAGGTCTTTAATGTTTACTTTCTCACCGGCGCCGGCTCTTAAATAAGCACCCTTGGGTGCAAGCAGTTTTTTTCCTCTGGAAGCCGAGAGTTTATAAACCGTGTCGTAAACTATATCATAATCTTTCCCGTATTTCGAAAGGTCTTCCTTTGTATAATCAATTACATTATCGGCACCCAGCGATTTCACCATTTCAATGTTGCCGGTGCTGCACACACCTGTAACTTCCGCCCCAAAATATTTTGCAAGCTGTACTGCGTACGTGCCTACACTCCCGGAAGCTCCGTAAACCATAATCTTTTTTTCCTTTTCAATTTTCACTTTTCTTAGTCCCGACAGAGCTGTCATTCCGCCGGTAGTAAGTCCCGCCGCGGCTTCTTCATAAGTCATATTTTCCGGTTTAAAAGTCACCATTCCGTTTTTTATTTTTTCAGAACTTTCGGCCATACACCTGTATTCAGTATAAGTCCCGAAAGTAAAACCCGTGGTTGCAAAAACTTTATCGCCGGCTTTAAATCGTTTTACACCTTTTCCAGCAAACTCAACCTCACCCGCCAGTTCCATTCCAAGCACAGGTTGTTTCGGTTTAAATAATCCAAGGTAAAACCGGAAAGGAATATTATACGGAAAAGGGATATCAAAACTCCTTACCCTCACATCACCGATATGACACGTTGTTGCGTGTATTTTTATTAATATTTCATTATCCGCGGGAACTGGTTTTTTTACTTCTTTTAATTGAAGAACTTCCGGCGGACCATATTTTGTGTATATAACTGTTTTCATTTTTTACCCTGTGATAAAATTCCGAAGTACCCACAGAAGTGAAATGTATATTTTAAACTTCCTAATTCTTCTTAAAGAAA
Organism: uncultured Ignavibacteriaceae bacterium; assembly: GCA_964595355.1. Lineage (GTDB taxonomy): Bacteria > Bacteroidota > Ignavibacteria > Ignavibacteriales > Ignavibacteriaceae > JAKAGZ01. The sequence goes on from CAZQQD010000019.1 coordinate 4,549, forward strand.
ACAACAATATTTAATAAATTATCTATTTATTTTGTGCTAACTTTTTATCTTCCGCACCTCAAATTCAGAGTCCTCTTCTTTTTTCTCCACCATCAGTTCGGTTTTAAATTCAACCCTGTCATCCGGTTTGCGTATTGGGTTAAACGGCACGGCTCCGCCGACAGCCATTCCAAAGCACGCCAGAACAGC
>CAZQQD010000019.1:4837-35668 GCA_964595355.1 uncultured Ignavibacteriaceae bacterium
TTATCCTGCAAAAGGAATGAAATCGTTGTCTTCTGAACTTTGTGGAATTATTTTAACCCGAATGAATGAGTCGGGTGATTTTATTGAAGAATATTTTTGTGATAGGTTATACAACTTTGCTTTGGTAAGTTTATTGTATGCTAGTAAAAAGCCCGCTTCAGAGTTTTTTGTAGTTGGCGACTGTGTAAAAGTTCTTGAACTAAATTTTTTATGAAGTGATTTTATCCAGCCGGGTGTTTTAGCTTTGTAAGAAACAACAAGCTCAGTTTTGATTTCCTGTTGAAATGCTGAAGCGCTGTTGCTGCCCACCCCCGGGAAAAGTGAAAGGGATATCAAAAAAGCTATTGCAAAAAGCAATCTTTTTAGCCCGTTTTTTTGATATGTGTTTTGTGTTGGCATTTTATTTTAACCCACCCCTTTCCAAAGGAATCCCTTCGGGAAAATCCCCTCCAGTGGAGGGGATTTTTGAATTTACTTTTTCTTAAACACCAACCCGGCATCTTCGCTCTGCGATACTTTTATTGTATCACCGTCAGAGAAATTGCCCATCAGTAATTCCTGTGAGAGCGGGTTGGTGAGGTGTTTCTGTATAGTTCTCTTCAATGGCCTTGCACCGAATGTTACATCGTAACCGAGTTTTGCAAGCCAGTCTTTCGCTTCGTTGTCAACTTCAAGAGTTATCTCTTTCTGTGCAAGCATTTTTTGTACGTATCTTAATTGTATATCCACAATTTTTCTTATCTCGCTTCTCGTTAACGGTTTAAAGAGCACAACCTCGTCCACCCTGTTCAAAAATTCAGGACGTATCGTCTTGCGTAGAAGATCAGTAAGCGTGTGTCTTAAAGTACCCATTACATTTTCCATTTCTTCATCGCCTACACCCTCAGTTTTTTCCTGTATCAAATGCGAACCGAGGTTGGAGGTCATTATAATTATCGTATTCTTGAAGTTCACAGTGCGACCCTGGTTGTCGGTCAGTCTTCCGTCATCGAGAACTTGCAGAAGAATATTGAAAACATCCGGGTGTGCTTTTTCAATTTCATCCAGAAGTACAACTGAGTACGGACGCCTGCGCACAGCCTCTGTAAGCTGCCCGCCTTCCTCGTATCCAACGTATCCCGGCGGTGCGCCTATCAATCGCGACACTGAGAATTTTTCCATGTACTCCGACATATCGATCCTCACCATTGCGTGCTCATCATCAAAAAGGAATTCTGCGAGTGCTCGTGCAAGCTCGGTTTTACCAACACCGGTTGTACCGAGAAATATAAACGAACCAATCGGCCTGTTCACATCCTGCAAACCGGTACGCGATCTACGGATCGCATTTGCAACCGCGTAAACCGCATCTTCCTGTCCCACAACCCTTTGATGAAGTTCATCTTCAAGTCTGAGCAGTTTGCTTCTTTCGCTTTCGAGCATTCTGCTTACAGGTATGCCGGTCCATTTTGCAACCACTTCCGCAATATCCTCAGCATCTACTTCTTCCTTAAGCATCTTTTTATCTTTCTGGATTTTCACAAGCTCTTCGGTTTCTTTCTTCAATGCTTTTTCGAGTTCGGCAATCTTTCCGTAGCGTAGCTCCGCAACTTTACCAAGATTTCCCTCGCGTTCGAATTTATCCGCCATCGTTTTCGTGTTGTCAATCTCGCTTTTCATGGAACGGATCTTCTGTATCTTTTCTTTTTCAAGATTCCAGTGCATCCTGTATTTGTTCCTGTCCTCTACGAGATCGCCCAGTTCTTTTTTCAGTTCCTGCAATCTTTTTGCAGAAGCTTCATCTTTCTCGCGTTTCAACGCTTCTCTTTCAATCTCGAGCTGTTTTATTTTTCTTTCAAGCGCATCAAGCTCTTCCGGCATCGAATCAATTTCAATTCTTAATTTTGAAGCTGCTTCATCGACAAGATCAATTGCTTTATCAGGCAGAAACCGGTCCGTAATGTAACGATGAGAAAGCTGTGCTGCTGCAACGATTGCAGCGTCAGTAATACGCACACCATGATGTACTTCGTATCTTTCACGCAGTCCGCGCAGAATAGAAATTGTATCTTCTTCCGTCGGCTCGCTCACAAGCACTGGTTGGAATCTTCTTTCGAGCGCAGCGTCTTTCTCGATATGTTTTTTGTATTCTGATAAAGTCGTGGCGCCGATTGCGTGTAGCTCACCTCTTGCAAGTGCGGGCTTTAAAATATTTGCAGCGTCCATCGATCCCGATGCAGAACCGGCACCAACGAGCGTGTGAAGTTCATCTATAAATAGTATGATTTCGCCTTTTGATTCAGTTACTTCTTTTAAAAGAGCTTTCATCCTTTCTTCAAACTGTCCCCGGAACTGCGTACCCGCAACCATCGCGCCGAGATCGAGAGCGACAATTTTTTTAGTCTTTAAATTTTCAGGTATATCGCCGGAGACAATTCTGTGAGCTATTCCTTCAGCTATAGCAGTTTTACCCACTCCCGGCTCACCGATTAAAACGGGATTGTTTTTCGTTCTTCTCGAAAGCACCTGCAATACTCTTCTTATTTCCTCATCACGACCGATAACAGGATCGAGCTTTCCTGTTCTTGCAAGCTCATTCAGATCTTTGCCATATTTGTCCAGCGCCTGGTACGTGTCTTCCGGGTTCTGAGACGTAACTCTCTGGCTGCCACGTACGTCTTTCAGTGCGGCTAAAATTTCTTTTTTAGAAATGCCATTATCGCGAAGAAGTTGTCCTGCTTTTCCTTCGTTTTCAGCAAGAGCAATTAAAACGTGTTCGGATGAAACGTATTCATCCTTCAGGTTTTTAGCTTCATTTGCTGCGGTATCAAAAAGTTTTCCTGTTGACTGCGACATCTGCTGATTGCCGATTCCTGTACCGCTCACCTTCGGCAGCTTTTCGAGCATGTCGTTTATTTTAATTTTTACCGCATTCACATTCCCGCCGGTTTTCTGCATAATCGTATCGGCGATGTTTCCCTTTTCCTGTATCAGCGATGCGAGAATGTGTTCGGGCTCTAATATCTGATTGTTATAATTCTGCGCAATCTCTATAGCGTTCTGTATAGTTTCCTGCGTCTTAACTGTTAATTTATTTGGATTAAATTGCATAATGTTTTTTCATCTCCTTCTATCGCCCTGTCATTTCGAATCCCAACTTGTTGGGGTGAGAAATCTTTTACGCAAAAGATTTCTCAGTCATCCCGATAAATCGGGATTCCTTCGAAATGACATTTTCCGACTTTCTTCCCTACTCTTTTATTTTTTCAGAGTACATTTCACTCGATTGCTCGAGAGTTTTGTTTATCCTGTTCACAAGCTTATGAGGATCTGTAAGATCACCGGCTAGTAACTGCGCCGCTTCAAACAATTCCTCGACTGTGTTTGTTATGTACTCATCTTTTGAATTTGCTTTGAACACTTTCAAAAGATTTCTGATGAGCTTGTGGTCCCTGTTTATCTCGAATCCCTTTTTCTGTACACTCATATCTTTGTTCGCCATTCTCATAATTTTCTGCATCTGTGATGACATCGTATCGTCAGGATTTACGAGCACACAGGGACTTCCGCTCAATCTCTTTGATTCTTTTACTTCCATTACCCTGTCGCCGAGGATATCTTTTATTCTGGCTAGCAGACTGTCAAAATGTTTTGAATCATCTTTGCTTAATTCTTCCGGCTTATCTTTTTTCTCTTCGCCATCTTCGAATTTATCGAGCTTACTCAAGTCAACCGTATCAACTGATTTAAAATCGTAATCTTTATATTTTCTTATCGAACTCACCACGAATTCATCTAGCGGATCGTATAGATAAAGAACTTCGAGTCCTTTTTTCTTAAAAATCTCCATGTGTGGATCCTGTTCGATCGCTTCCCTGCTGCTTCCAAATGCGTAGTAAATTTCTTTCTGGTCTTTCTTAAATCTTGAAACATAATCTTCAATTGAAGTCAGCCCTTTGTCATCTTTATCGTTCGATGAATTAAATCTCAAAAGTTGCTGATATTTCTCGGCATTTGTAAAATCTGTGTAACCCAGTTTGAAATATCTTCCGTGTTCCTTCCAGAATTCAGCATATTCTTCCGGTTTGTCCTTAGCCTTATCTATTAAATAGGATAAAACCTGGCTGGTAACCGTATTAGATATTTTTGTAAAAATTATGTTTTCCTGCAAAGTCTCCCTGGAAATGTTCAATGGAAGATCTTCAGAATCGACAACGCCTTTTACGAAGTTCAGATATTCAGGAAGCAAATCTTTGTTTTTATGCTGAATCAAAACTCTTCTCACGTAAAGATCGAGACCATAGTCTTCCCTGTTCATTCCGAAGAAATCAAAATTCTTTTTCGGGATAAATAGCAAACTGTGAAATTGTATCGGCGCATCTACGGATTTATGAATAATATCCATCGGCTCTTCATTATCGTATGTCAGGAATTTATAAAACTCATTGTACTGCTCTTTTTTAACATTGTTCTTTGGCTCTCTCCAGATTGCCGAAATTGTATTTACCTTTTCCTTTTCAAGATAAATAGGGAACTGAATGAAATTCGAATGTTTCTTGATTATTGTTTCCAACCTGTACTTTTCGCCAAATTCCTTAGTTTCTTCCTTTAAATGAATTTCTATCGTAGTACCACGTTTCAGTTTTTCATCGATTTCTGCAATTTCATAGCTTCCAAGTCCGTCTGAAGTCCACTCAACCGCTACCGCATCTTTCTGATATGATCTGGATTTAATAACCACTTTTTCGGCAACCATAAAAACAGAGTAAAAACCGACACCAAACTTCCCTATTATATTGTTGGCATCTGCCTTATTATCCTTCAAGCTTTTTATAAAATCGGCTGTTCCGGACTTTGCTATTGTACCAATATTTTTAACCAGCTCATCCTTTGTCATTCCAATGCCTGTATCGGCCACAGTTATTAGCTTTTTCTTTTCATCGAAATTTACCCTTATTTCAAGGGGTAGATCTTTATCTGCTATTTCTGACCCTTTTGTAGATTCAAATCTTAATTTATCCAGTGCGTCGGATGCGTTGGATATCAATTCACGCAGAAATATTTCCCTGCTTGTATAAAGTGAATGTACAAGTATATCCAGAAGCTGTTTTACTTCTGCTTTGAATTGGTATTTTTTTGTTGTAGTCTGCTCTGAACTCATTAAATTTTCTCCGTGTTTTTTGTTATTAAAATTTCTTTTCAGCTGTCATTTCGAAGGAACGAAACGGCTGAGAAATGACATTACTTTCTTATCTCTCTCAATTTCTCAAAAAGCTCAATTTCCTGCTTTGATAATTTTTTCGGAACGTTAACCATCACTTTAACAAACAAATCACCTCTCGATCCGGAGTTGCCTGTTTTTGCCATTCCCATTTCTTTCAATCTCAAAGTTGTTCCGCTATCCGTTCCTTTATCAATTGTTACCATCAATCTTTTTCCATCAATTGTCTCTATTTTTTCTTTACCTCCAAGTACGGCTGTATAAAGATCAACATTTAAATTAAAGTAAAGATCATCGCCTTTCCTTTCAAACCAGGGGTGATCTGTAATATGTATCTTTAAATAAAGATCGCCTTTTTCACCGCCGCTTCTTCCCTGTGCGCCTAGACTTTTTAATCTTAGTTTCTGTCCTTCCTGGATTCCGGGAGTGATTTTAACTTTTATTTTTTGGTTGTCAACTTTTAGTTGTCTTTCGCCACCACGATGAGCTTCTTCCAGGGTTATATTTAAAGTCGACTCGTAATCGCTTCCTTTTTGGGCACGGGCAGCACCGCTGAAAGGGGAGCCTCCTCTTGCCGATCTGAACCCACCTCCGAAGAAACTTTCAAAGAAGTCAGAGAATCCACCGACATTTCCGAAGAGGTCGTTTATATCTCCGGAAAAATGATAGCCTCCACTTCCACCGGCTCCGCTGAAATTTCTGAAAAAGTCATTCGGGTTTGTACCGGCATGCTGATACTGTTTCCAGTTGGCACCGAGAGTGTCATATTTTTTCCTTTTCTCCGGATCGCTTAAAACTTCATTTGCTTCCGTGATCTCTTTGAATTTTTCTTCAGATGCTTTGTCGTTCGGGTTACGATCGGGATGATATTTCATAGCAAGCTTTCGGTAAGCTTTCTTTATTTCGTCCGTCGTCGCATTTTTGTCAACACCAAGTATTTTATAATAGTCTTTAAATTCCATAATAGATATTTATACTTTACCTGTCATTTCGAGGGAGTGAAACGACCGAGAAATCTTTATTTTTTTGCTTTAAAAGATTTCTCACCCCTTCGGGGATTCGAAATGACAACTTCAAATTTATAACAGAAAAGGGTAACTATAATTTAGTTACCCTTCCCGAGAATTATTAACTAAACCTATATTAATTATTTAACTTTTATTTCAAGTTCCTTCGGTTTTGCTTCCTCTGATTTAGGAACAGTAATCGTTAACTGGCCGTCCTTAAATTCAGCATTTATCTTGTCAGCCTGAATAGTCTGAGGAAGAGTAAATGATCTGTAATATTTTCCATAGGTTCTTTCGATTCGGTGATACTTCGAATCTTTATCTTCCTTTTCCTGTTTTCTTTCACCGCTGATAATTAACTCGCCATCATGAAAACTTAGTTTCAGATTTTCTTTTGAAACGCCGGGAAGATCCATATTCAAAATATACTGATCTTTGTTTTCGCTTATGTCAGTCAACGGTGACCAAACCGCATTTTCCATTTCCTCGTCTGCTGATCTTGCATCATCAAAGCCGAATCTGCGATTGAATGTATTGAATAACCTGTTGAACTCACGTTCAACGTTCATTAATTCTTTTGATGGATTCCATTTTACGAGTGTCATAATTATACCTCCTGTAAATAAAATCGTTTAATATTAAAGTATTTTTTTATATGTATTTTTCGTAAAACTCATCAATGAAAAGACAAGATATATGCCATTAACAAAAATACCTGTAATTATTTATAATTAAATGAGTTACAACTATAAATGGGTTATCACACTAATCTGACAAAATGTCAGAATTTTTGTCTATATGTTCTCTTTCCTGGAAATTCTTGACAAACATCCTGACAAAATTTCATTTTAAATAATAAAAGCAAAGTGTCATTCTGAATTTATTTCAGAATCTGAAGATATTTTAGAAGATCCCAAAACAAGTTCTGTATGACAACTTAGTGAAATTAGAGAACCTCCCTTCAAGTTAATACATTGTTAAAGGGAGTGAAATTAATTATTTTTGCAAGCTTATATATATATAAGATTATTGTATGAAGAATAAATTTACTGAAGATACCATTGCAGCAGTCGCAACACCTTCAGGAACAGGCGCAATTTCCGTTATAAGAGTCAGCGGACCCCAAACCTTCGATGCTCTAGATTCAATCTTTGTGGGAAAAGGCAGAATTGCCGAAGCAGATTCACATACAATACATTATGGCAAGATAAGAAATAAATCTGGGACAGAGATAGATGATGTACTTATTTCTGTATTTAAAAACCCACATTCATACACGGGAGAAGATGTTGTAGAAATCAGTACGCACGGAAATGCAATTATCACGAAAAAGATTTTAGAAATTCTTTTGGGAGAAAATGTGAGGCTGGCTGAGCCAGGTGAATTTACCAGAAGAGCTTTCTTAAATAATAGAATCGATCTTGCACAGGCAGAGGCTGTGGCAGATATTATAAATTCAAGAACAGAAGTCTCGCTTCTGGGTGCGAGAAATCAACTTGATGGATTTCTTTCCAAGAAAGTTGAAGAATTGAGATCTATGCTGATTAACGCTTCTTCATTTGTGGAGCTGGAGTTGGATTTTGCTGAGGAAGATATTGAGTTAATAAACCAGAAAGAATTGATGGAGAGAATAAATAAAATTCTGAGAGAGATAGACAAGCTATTGTCGTCATATACATTTGGTAAAGTCATAAGGGATGGCGTGAATGTGGCCCTTGTAGGGAAGCCTAACGTAGGCAAATCTTCATTGTTAAATTACCTTTTAAAAGAGTCGAGGGCTATAGTGAGCCATATTCCCGGCACAACGAGAGATATTATAAGAGAGGATGTATCAATCGATGGAATTTTGTTCAGGCTTTTTGATACGGCAGGAATAAGGACTTCACATGATGAAATAGAAAAGGAAGGAGTGGTAAGAAGCAGAGAAGCTGTAAAAAATGCAGACCTGGTATTATTCATGAACGACGTTGAGCAGGGATTTTCAGAGGAAATTTATAACGAATTGAGATCTCTCACGAAAGAGGAAAGAATAATATCCGTATTAAACAAAATAGATAAGAATGGAAAAAGTAAAGTGAGAAAAGATATTTCTATTTCAGCAAAAACGGGAGAGGGAATTGAATCCCTTTTCAACTTGTTGAAAGAGAAGAGCCTGGGAACCTCAAGCTATAGTGAGAAATCGGCGGTGGTTTCGAACCTCAGGCATTATGAATGCCTTAAAAAGGCGAAAGAAAGTTTACTGAATGCATTAGAATCTATTAAGAATAAACTAAGTGGAGAGTTCATTTCGGTGGACTTGAGAAATGCTGAAAACAATCTTGCTGAAATAATCGGTGCTGTAACATCAGATGATATTTTGAATAACATATTTACGAAATTTTGCATAGGTAAATAGCTTGTTCCACGTGAAACCGTTGTAATGTATAATGAATAATGTACAATTTATAATGAAATATAAGAGGCTAAATTTTCTTCATTATACATTATCAATTATACATTTTAGATTAATTTGTTCCACGTGAAACTTGAAAAAAAGTGTGATTTTATGAGAAATTTCGACATTATAGTAATAGGAGGCGGACACGCAGGAATTGAAGCAGCCTGCGCAGGCGCGAATATGGGCTGTTCTGTAGGGCTCCTAACGATGGATAAATATGCCATTGGAAGGATGTCTTGTAACCCGGCAATCGGAGGAACTGCGAAAGGACACCTGGTCAGGGAGATAGATACGCTTGGCGGAATGATGGGAAAGATTGCGGATCGAACAGGGATTCAATTTAGAATGTTAAACAAGTCTAAAGGTCCGGCTGTCTGGTCACCAAGGTGCCAGTCCGACAGGAAATTATATTCTGAAGAAGCATACAAAGTTATAAACTCAATCAGGAATATTGAAACGGTTGAAGTTTCTGTTACGGAAATTATAGCTGAAGATGGAGAAGTCAAAGGTGTTCGAACTAATAACGGAGAAGAAATTTTTTGTAAGGCTTTGGTTCTTTCATCAGGAACTTTCTTAAACGGACTAATGCATACAGGTCTTACGTCAACCAGTGGCGGAAGGTTTGGAGAAAAGCCCGCGACCGGATTAACTGAATCTCTATTAAAGCTTGGCTTTGAATCAGGAAGATTAAAAACAGGAACTCCTCCACGATTAAAAAAAGATTCAATAAATTTTGAAATTCTAGAAGTGCAGCCTGGAGATGAAGATCCTCAGCCCTTTTCATTTTCTACAGATAAAAGTAATTTTCCTTTGCTTCCTCAATTACCATGTCATATTACTTACACTGATAAAGAAGTACATGAAATTCTGGGTAAGGGATTTGAGCAATCTCCAATGTTTACTGGCAGGATAAAAGGAGTCGGTCCGCGTTATTGTCCATCCATTGAAGACAAGATAGTACGATTTGCCGACAAGGAAAGGCACCAGCTTTTTCTGGAGCCGGAAGGATTGGATTCAGATCTTATTTATGTAAATGGATTTTCTTCCTCACTTCCCGCTGAAGTTCAGTTTGAAGCATTGCATAGAATTAAAGGATTGGAAGATTGTGAAATGGTTCGTCCCGGTTATGCTGTTGAATATGATTTCTTTCCTCCTCACCAGGTTGATCTTACACTGGAGACAAAATTAGTAAAAGGGCTTTACTTTGCAGGACAAATAAACGGAACCTCTGGATACGAAGAAGCAGCAGCACAGGGAATTGTGGCGGGAATAAATGCAGCGGCTAAGATAACCGGTCAGCAGGAATTTGTTTTGAAAAGAAGTGAGGCATACATCGGGGTATTGATTGATGACCTTGTTGATAAGTCAACTGATGAACCTTACAGAATGTTCACATCGCGTGCTGAGCATCGTTTGCTTCTTCGACAGGATAATGCGGACAGGAGATTAATGTGCTATGGAAATTATTACGGATTACAACCAAAAGAAAATTTTGAAAAAGTAAATAAGAATGAAAAATTAATTTCAAAAGCTATTGAATTATTCAGCAGCATGAAATTACATGCGCGGGATATTAATTCTTTTCTGGAGAGCAAAAATCTTCCCGGAATAGATTCAACAGAAACAATTTCGAAATTATGCAAACGCCCAGAACTAAGTTTAAAAGAATTAATTTCTCTTGACCATAAAGCAGGGGAACCAATTGTAAAAGATCTTTTAAAAAATAAAGCTGCACTCGAACAAGTAGAGATTGAATTAAAGTACGAAGGATATATGAAGCGGCAGCATGAAACAGTTGCAAGGCTGGAAAAACATGAAGAGACAAAAATTCCTTTGACATTAAATTATTTAAATTTGAAGGCATTATCGACTGAAGGCAGGGAAAAACTAAACAAAGTAAAACCGCGTTCAATCGGACAGGCTTCTCGTATAGCAGGAGTCACTCCTTCAGATATTTCTATTTTATTGGTATATTTGAAAAACTAATTTAGAGGGGTTTAATGATTGACGTCCAGAACGAGTTTCGGAAAGAACTCCTTTCGTTTTACTGGGATAACGGAATAAACCTTGACACGATGAAAGTTCAGCAGCTTGCCTATTTTGCAGAACTTGTCGTTGAAAAAAATGAAAGTATTAATCTTATCTCCCGGCGTGATGCAAATAAAATAATTGAGAATCACGTTTTCCTGTCTTCTTATATCAGTAAGTTCCTTCCTGAAAAATGTTATAATTTTTTAGATATAGGAACAGGTGGGGGCTTCCCGGGGATTCCACTTGCAATTATGCGTCCTGAAATGAAGGGTGTTTTGATTGATTCAACCGGTAAAAAAATTCAGGCAGTTGAAGAGTTTATTGATAAGCTCAAGCTCAGCAATATAGTTGCAGAAAACGAAAGAGTTGAAAGTGCCGAATTTATTGATCATTATTCTGATACATTTGACCTCGTCGTAAGCCGGGCGACTGTTCCGCTTATTATTTTATTCCGTTACGCCTTACCATTGATAAAAGATAAAGCGTTCATAGCTGCAGTTAAAGGTGGTGACCTCGCGGATGAATTAAAAAAGGCGGAATTGAAATATAAGGCTTATATAAAAAAATCAACCATATTTGATCTTTCTTACAAACCATCAAATGTCAGAAATCAAAAGGGGAAAAAGCTCGTTTTATTGGAGCTGAATAAATGAGTTCTGCTGATGCAAAGGATCTCTTTGCAGAAATAAGCAAACTACATACCGAGCAGCGAAATAAAAACTCAATGGACATTGATACTCGCTCCACCTCAGAGATATTGAAGATAATCAACAGCGAAGACAAAACAGTTCCTCTGGCTGTGGAGAAGGAACTCCCTTACATAGAGCAGGCTGTTGAGTTTATAGTTACTGCATTAAAAAATAGTGGCAGGCTTTTATACTTTGGTGCAGGCACGAGTGGTAGAATCGGAGTTGTTGATGCGGCAGAGTGTCCCCCCACTTTTGGAACACCCCCAGGTATGATTCAAGGGTTTATAGCCGGTGGGAAAAAGGCAATGTTCAAAGCACAGGAAGGTGCTGAAGATCTTGAAAGTAATGGAGCAAAAGATGTGATTGCTGCAAAAGTAAATTCGAAAGATGTGGTTTGCGGAATTGCCGCCAGCCGGAGAACTCCCTATGTAATTGGCGCTGTAAAGAAAGCAAAAGCAAAAGGTGCAAAAACCATTTACGTTACCTGTAATCCAAGAGAAGAATTCGATATTAAAGAAGTAGATGTTGCAATTTGTCCTTATGTGGGACCGGAAGTAATTATGGGTTCTACCAGAATGAAGAGCGGAACGGCTCAGAAGTTGGTTTTAAATATGTTGACGACTGTTTCGATGATCCGGCTGGGAAAAGTATATGAAAATATGATGATAGATCTGCAAATGACCAATAAAAAATTGGTTGAAAGATCGAAAAGAATTGTGATGACAATTACAGGTGTTAGCTATGAAGAAGCTGCAGATTATTTAAAGAAGGCAGACGGGCACGTAAAAACAGCACTTGTGATGATAAAGGCAAAAGTATCGGCAAAGGAAGCAAGGGAACGATTGAAAAAAACAGGTGGATTTGTAAGAAAAGCAATTGAGCTATAATATCATTTCTGCTTAATTTCATCTGTTGTCCAGATTGCCCTGTAAACTTTCCAGTCACCATCCTTGTTTTTTCTGAGTACCCGGAATAATTTTCCTTTTACGCTGACTATTTTTTTGTTTCTCTTTACCCTTACTTTGTTTTTATAAAAGCCCCATTCGAATGCAAGCGAATCTAAAATGTTTAATTCCCTAAAATCCTGATCATACTGTAGCAGGTCGATGTTAACGCGTCTGCTATGTGCATCACTGAGGTATTTTGTTATTGCCTCTATTCCCGAAACAGGTGGTTCTTTTGAGGGAAGAAGGAGTCCATCTTTATCCCAGAGCGAAATTAAAGAATCAACATATCCTTCTCTACTGGCTCGCAAATCTTTTTGGTGAAGCCTGAGGATTTTTTCTTTATCGGAGTTTTTATCCTGTCCTTGCAGATTTGGCACATAAGTAGTTATGAAAAATAAAGTTATAAAAACCACAAAGTATTTAAACCGGTTTTTATTCATATCTAATCTCCTCTGAAATTTGTTGCTATATTTTAAGTAATTAAAGTAAAAACTTTTACCTCTTTTTAAAATGTTTGCTAGAAAATATTTATCTTTGAAAGATAACTCCGGGGTTCATTACCTGAACCCCTTTTGTGGTTTTAAACAAAAAGGATAAAATGAAAACCAGAATTCTATCTTTTGCTATGGGGTTGATTTTATTTTCAAACTTGTCAAATGCTCAGATGTTCGATAAGATAGGGAAAGATTTTAATGATTTCCTAAAAGTTGGAGGAGGTTATTTTACTGCACCACTTAATTTTGAATCCAGCGACTGGAGAAATTTAGGCATTACTGCTGCAATGGTTAGCGGTGGTTTTTTTCTGGATAATACAGCACGTAGCTATTCTCAACAGAGCCATTCAAATTTTAAGAATGATCTTTTTGATATTGACCAATACTATACAACTAAATATGTGGTGGCAGCTACAGCAGGAATTTATGCTTTTGGATTGTTTGCGGGTAATGATAAAGTAAGAAATATTGGTGTGCAGCTTGGAGAATCAGTCATATATGCCGGAGCAGTAACTGTTACACTTAAAAGCCTCATAGGAAGAAGCCGGCCTTACAATAACAAGGGACATACCAGCTTTAAACCTTTTAATCTTAATAATGATAATCTTTCTTTTCCATCCGGTCATGCAACACTTGCCTTTGCTTTCTCAACAGTAATGGCTCACCAGGTAGATAATATTTTCTGGAAAACTGGTTGGTTCACAGCTGCTGGCCTGGTTTGTTATGCACGAATGTATCATGATCAGCATTGGATCTCAGATGTAATTATGGGTGGCGCTATTGGATATTTTACAGGAAGATTTGTAGTAAATCACTCAACAAATAATCCGGAAGAAAAGGAAGCAAGCAAAAACACAAGTAAACCATTTTATTCAGCAGGAATTAATTTCAGAGAGAACCAGCCGGTTTATACATTTAATTTCGGTTACCAGTTTTAAACTAATTGTAGAGACGGGACATACCCTGTCTCTACTTAATAATTATATGATTAATAACCTAAAACAAAATATTTTAAACAGCGATTTCATAAAAGAGATATCAGATTCGTTAAAAGCTAATGATAAACTATTTATCTCACCTCTTTTCGGTTCTTCTAAGGTATTTGTGGCGAAAGAGTTAATTGCCGATGAAAATCAATTAATTTTCTTATTTCCGGATGTTCAATCTGCTTCTGAATTTTCTGTTGAATTGAGTGAACTCGATCTGGAAAAGTTTTTGATTAACATTACTGAATTTAAATCTGAAATTTTGCAGGAAAAAATAACCGACATTTCAAATCGTGAGAAGTTCATTCTTGTATCTACCTATGAATTGCTGAATCATAAATTTCCCTCAAAAGAGAAGATTGAGGAAACAACGACGAAAATTGAGATAGGCGGCAATTTATCATATAATGATTTGATCGAATATTTCAATCTACTTAAATATCAGAAGGATAAATTTGTTGAAGCACCCGGAGATTTTTCAGTCCGAGGATCAATAATTGATTTTTGGTCGTACAGTGAAAAAAATCCTGTAAGACTCGAATTCGATGGTGATTTTTTGGAATCCATTCGTTACTTCGAACCGGAAAGCCAGAGATCTATTGAGAATATTAAAAGTGTTACTCTGGCAGGAGCCTTAACTGCGAACAACAATAACATAATAGATGATAATAATGAATTCACCGATATTTTCAGCTATTTGAAAGACCCCCTCATCTTTGTCTCCTCCTTTGAGATTGAAAACATTAAAAACGAAAAAATAAATTCTTTTAATAATATACAGGAAGAACCGCAGCAGGAAACCGTTGCAGAAGAAGAATCAGATGATGAGGATTTTCCCGAAGTAAATGAAGAAAAGCCGAAAACTGAAGACTCAAATCAGGGGAAGCCGGATATTCAGGAATTATTTACGAAGGAAAATGTTAAATGGATAATTGAAGATGAATTATCTTCTAATAATGAAAGAATCGATTTGGGATTGAGTGAAGCTCCGACAATAAACGGGAATTATAAAATTCTATTTAACGTTCTTAAGCAATTTTCTCATGAAAATTTTGATATTGTAATTACTTCAGAAAACGAATTGCAATCATCACGACTCAGGGATCTGCTTTCCGAGTTTAAAGAAGAACTCGCACATCTTTTGGAAACAGGTAATGTTAAAATTGAAACACTCGCAATTAAAAAAGGATTTCTGCACAGGAAAGGAAAAATATTAATTCTTACCGATTACCAGATATTCAACAAACCTTACAGAACAAAAACTCCGACTTCAAAAAAAAATAAGAAATCAAAATCGAAAGCATTTGCTTCTATAAAAAAAGGAGACTTTGTTGTACACGAAGATTACGGGATAGGTAAATACACCGGGCTTGAAACAATTAGGATTGGTGATATTGACCAGGAGTCGATGAAAATACTTTTTGCCGAAGGCGGAGTTGTTTATGTTAACCTAAATTATCTTACGCTGGTAAAAAAATATTCTTCTAACAAAACAGATACAGCCGGGCTGGCGCCCACGCTTTCAACACTCGGAACAGGAGAGTGGGAAAGCACAAAACATAAAACAAAGAAAAAGATAAAAGAAGCTGCGCGTGAACTGATTGAACTTTATGCAAAAAGAAAAGCAACAAAAGGATATCAGTTTAATCCTGACACTGTCTGGCAGAAAGAACTAGAAGCTTCATTTTTTTATGAAGACACACCTGACCAGGAAAAAGTTACTGAAGAAGTAAAATCAGACATGGAAGCAGAAAACCCCATGGACAGATTGGTTTGTGGTGATGTTGGTTTTGGAAAAACAGAAATTGCAGTCCGTGCTGCTTTTAAAGCAGTGCAGGATGGAAAACAAACTGCAGTGCTCGTGCCTACAACAATTTTAGCTGAACAGCATTACAATACTTTTACGGACAGACTAACGCAATTTCCTGTTCGCGTTGCGGCGCTATCAAGATTTCAAACAAAAAAAGAGCAGACAGAAATTGTGAAAAACCTTGAAGTAGGACAGGTAGATGTTGTAATAGGAACGCACAGGATACTTTCTAAAGACATAAAATTTAAAGACTTAGGATTGTTGATAATTGATGAAGAACACAGGTTCGGTGTAACTGCAAAAGAAAAACTGCGTTCGTTAAAAGTTAATGTAGATACGCTCACACTTACAGCTACACCAATTCCCAGGACATTAAATTTATCTTTACTCGGCGCACGTGATCTTTCAATAATTGCAACACCGCCGCCAAACAGGCAGGCGATCTATACACGGGTTTCAGTTTTTGATGTTTTTAAAATAAAAGAATGGATAGCCAACGAATTAAAGAGGAGCGGACAGGTTTATTTTGTTCATGATCGGGTGCAGTCAATCGATAAGCTCTCTGGATATCTTCATAAATATATGCCTGATGTAAAAATTGCCGTTGCTCATGGTCAAATGAAGCCTTCACAGCTCGAAAATGTAATTCACGGGTTTTTAAATAAGAAATATGATGTGCTGCTTTCCACCAAAATAATTGAATCGGGAATTGATATCCCAAATGTTAATACCATAATTGTAAATCGGGCTGATCGATTTGGACTTGCAGAACTTCACCAGCTTCGCGGAAGAGTCGGTAGATCAAACAGGCAGGCATATGCATATTTCATTGTTCCCTCTCTCAGCGGTATTAATAAAAAAGCCTTGCGACGTTTACAGGCAATCGAGGAACATACAGATGTCGGTTCGGGGTTTAATATATCTATGCGCGATCTTGAAATACGCGGCGCCGGAAATCTGCTGGGAAAAGAACAAAGCGGGTTTATTAACGATGTCGGTTTCGATCTTTATATAAAATTAATAAACCAGGCTGTTGAAGAACTCAAATACCAGGAATTCAAAGAGGTATTTAAAAATCTTCCAAAGCAGGAAGAAAGAACCGAACCGAAGATCGATACATTTTTCGAGATCGGCATTCCGCAGGAATACATGCCCGAACAGATGGACAGGCTGAATTTTTACACGGCGCTTTATTCGGTTAAAACTCTGCAGGAAATTGATGAACTCCGCGAAGAGATGAAAGACAGGTTCGGTCCTGTACCAACTCTTGTAAACAGGTTAATTTCTTCAGCAACTTTGAGATTCTATGCATCTTATGCTTTGTTCGAAAGAATTATCATTCATAGAAAAAATATTTCCATCATTCTTCCACGCGGTGAAAAAGAAAATTACTATAAGGTAAAATTTGTAGAATTAATGAGGTTTATTCTGGATGAGTATAAAGACAAAATAAAATTTAATCAGAATAAGAGTGTGATGAAGCTTATTATGATAAATAATTTT
Organism: uncultured Ignavibacteriaceae bacterium; assembly: GCA_964595355.1. Lineage (GTDB taxonomy): Bacteria > Bacteroidota > Ignavibacteria > Ignavibacteriales > Ignavibacteriaceae > JAKAGZ01. The sequence continues at coordinate 21,942 of CAZQQD010000019.1, forward strand.
AAATCACCCGAAAAAACTCTTGAGTTTCTTATCAATTTAAGTAAGGAAGTAATGGAATTATTCGGTGCGGAAATTAAAGTTGAATAAGCAGCTAGAAACGGGATTTAATTTTTATTAACTCTTTTTCGCTGTTTTTTCTTTTTTCAGCTTCCTCTGTTTTTGTGTTCTTGGACGACGTTTACCGGTTGTCCCTCTCCAGATTTTTCCCCTCTTTGCTTTTCCTGTCCCCTTTTCCCATAAATGTTCTTCTGTACAATAATTAACAAAAGATGTACAATAAAAATATTGCCTTTTAAAATTTTGTTCAAGAAAAGATTGTATAAATATTATAAGTTAACCTGTTGCGGCTTTAAAGAAGGACAAAAGTAGTGGATTAGGACTATCATTTGAGGAATGTAATTGAGGCTGAAATAAACTTCCGACGAAGAATTGCATATTTTTAATTTCACATCCCCTTACTTCTCCGTCTTTATTTTCCACAACAACATTACAACCGCCGTCATTTATTATGTCTTTGTAATCCGGGTTCAATCCGAAGCTGCAGTGATAACTACCTGTAAATTTTTCTTTTCCCATTGCTCTGTAAGTAATCGAGTTTTTATCAACAATTGTTAGTTCTTCGCTTTGTCCAACCAACGAGCAGGGCAGAGATTTAATAATATGTTCAGTTGCTTCGGGAGAGATTTCTTCGTGAGCAACTTCTTTTTTTCCTAATACATTCCAGGCGTACTCCAATATTAAATGCTGGAAGCCCCCGCATATGGCTAAGAGTGGAACATCATTTTCCCGTGCGTGCTTAATTATATTAATTACGCCCTGCATATTTGAGTAAGGGCTTCCGGATGCAATCCAGAATCTGTTAAAGTTTTCAAATATTTCAGTAGGGTCATGTTGTAAAGTGGAAGTATGTATCCACTTATAGGATATTGTTTCAGGGATGATGTTTTCAGCATGATCAAATGAATCATTTATTGCTGTATGAGTATAATACGCACTATTAAAATCTCCTATAACTGCAACTTTTATCATCAGGTTAATTCTCCGATTTGAGGTGTAAATTAGAATAAAAGCTAATATCCGGTTTATTGAATGTCAACAGATAAAAACAATGTAAGTTATTTTCTTTTAAGTGGTTAACCCCATAAATCACTGTACCTCACCAGTTATAACAAATTTATGCACAACGCAACCTTTTTTTTATATTTTAAGTCCAATAAGAAACCGGTTCGGGGTATAAATCACAAAAAAAGAGGTGGGATATGAAAAAATATTTTTCTTCTATCATGATTCTCATTTTGTTTTCCTTTTTATCAACTTCAGTTTTTGCAGATTCAAAAACCAAAACGTATGACATCAAAGATTTTAACGGTGTTTCAGTTGGAAGCGGCATGCACGTTATCGTAACACAATCGAACAGTTATTCGATTTCAATTACTGCTGATGAAAGGGATTTTAAAGATTTAGTTGTGGAAAAAAGGGGTAATAGTCTGGACATTTATTATGACCATAGCGGCTGGGGATGGTTTGGACATCACAGAAGAGGAAATGTAGAAATAAAGATAACGATGCCTGAGTTGACTGCTATTGATCTGAGTGGTGGAGCAGAAGGAAATATTGCAATGGATGTTCCGGGAAAGTCTTTCAGTGCTGAAACATCCGGTGGAGCGGGATTAAGGGGTAATTTGACGTGCGGTAATCTAAATATAGAAACTTCTGGCGGAAGCTTCATTGAATTATCAGGCAAAGGCGAAAATTTAAATGCGGATGGTTCCGGAGGCAGCAGAATGAAGTTAAAAAATTTTTCTGTGAAAAACGTTAATGCAGACCTTTCAGGTGGCTCAACAGTTTGGATCAATATGAACGGAACTCTCAATACCGATCAGAGTGGCGGTTCGAGAATATATTATTACGGAAGCGTTTCTCTCGGTAATACAAGCTTCAGCGGTGGTTCCGGGATATCAAAAGGTAATTAGTAAATAAAAACAGGTTTCAAAATGAAAAAATTATTTGCATCAATAATTTGTGTGATCTTTTTAGCTTCACTTTCTTACGCGGGAATTAACCCGGATACTAAAACGTATAATTATAAAGATTTCACGGCGGTTGGGGTTAGCTCCGGGATGAAACTGAAAGTTACTCAATCAAATGATTATAGTATTACGGTTTCGGGTGACAGAGACGATCTTGAGGACCTGATCGTTGAACAACGAGGTAACAGTCTTCGTTTCCGTTTTGACAGAGACGGCTGGTTCAATAGCCACAGCACAATTAAGATTGAAATTACAATGCCGAAACTTACTTCTCTTGCATTGAGTGGTGGATCAGAAGCAAATATTACTATGGATATTGGATCAGATGATTTCAATGCCGGGCTGTCCGGTAGTTCGGAATTAAAGGGTGATTTGAAATGTGGTGATATTCATCTGGCAACTTCAGGTTCAAGTGAAGTTACACTAAATGGAAGTTGTGAGGATTTAAAACTTGCCGGTTCAGGAGGTAGTGAATATCATCTTAAAAATTTTAATGCTGGTGCCGTAAAAGTTGCGCTGTCAGGCGGTTGTGAAGCAACTATAAGTATGAATGGTAAACTTTCATTTACGGGTAGCGGAGGTTCGCAGCTTGTTTATTATGGAAATGCTGAATTGGGCAATATAAGGGCAAGTGGAGGTGCCGGAGTTAGCAGAGGGAATTAATATATTTTTTTTGAAGAGACATGTGCCTGTTTGTAGCCAGGGTCGCTTGTCTCTGTTATTTTAAGATCATCTCTAAAAAAGTTTATTCCTGTATAAACTGAAAATGTGAAATATGCTAGATATTAAAAGAACAATTTATCCTAATAGCATTGAAATTGAACATGTATTCATCCCAAAACATTATGAACTAAGAGGACATTCACATTCAAATATTCATTTATGTATAATATTAAATGGTTCTTTTGAAGAAATTGATAATGCACAAATTGTTAATTGCTGTAAAAACACAGTGAGAATTTCTGGTCCGAGGACCAACCATGAAATTTATTTTGGTTCAGAAGGATGTGAATGTTTAATAATTAATTTAAACAGTAGGTTCCAGAACTTTAATAAATCTAATTTTTTAAAAGAGAGAAGTTCATGTTTTAATACATTTTCAATGGAAAAAATAGATTTGATCAGTAAATGTAGTAGTAGCGCTTTGTCACCTTTCAAACTTGAAGTGCTTTTAAGAGAATTTTTAAGTTCCGGCTTTATACAATATGAAGAACCATGCTGGTTAAAGGAGGCGAGATTTATTATTGATGAAAATCCTGCGAGTTCTTTAAATATATCTGAAATTGCAAAGAGAGTAGGGATACACAGAGGGCATTTATCGAGGACATTTAATCGGTTTATCGGTTGTACTATTCGTGAGTATATAATATTAAAAAAACTAGAGGCCGCACATAATTTTTTAAAAGAACCGGCACTAACCATTTCTGCTGCAGCAAATGAAGCAGGTTTTTTTGATCAAAGTCATTTCAATAGGTTATTTAAAAAGTATATTAACATGAACCCTATCTCATATAAACTTAAATATTATCCTAATGTTACAAACGTACAAGACAAATTTTAAGTTATTTTATAAACTTGGATAGACCTTAAACGGAGTTTATATGAAATTTAAAAATATGTTTTTTTCCCTCTTTGTTTTGTTAATATCTACACTGCATGCGCAACAAGTCGAAATTTGGTCAGGTCCCGTAATAAATGGTAATGACAATCGCACACTAACAATTGAAATATCAAAAGAGAACGAGGAATATTCTGCCAGGTGGAGCTTGAGTGGTGCATATCTTTACAGGATCCCGATGCATAGTTTTTCATATAACCCCGGCGACTCACTAACCGGCACACTGCATATTTTTAATTTTGATGTCGGAACAGTAAAAGGATTTTTTTCAAAAGGTACTATTGCAGGAACTCTTACCTGGCACAAAAGCGTATGTAAGTTTTCTTTAACAAAACAAAAATATTCTGAATTACCATTTGATGAAAAAGAATACACGATAAGAAATAATGACATTACTCTTTCAGGAACATTAATTACTCCGAAAGAGAAAGGTCCGTTTCCTGTGGTCGTTTACCTTCACGGCTCGGGGCCGGCAGAAAGATGGTGGCCTATGTATTATGCGAAAGAGTTTGCAAAAACCGGCGTTGCTTTTTTTGCTTATGACAAAAGGGGCTCCGGTAAATCGACAGGAAGCTGGGTAAGCGCATCTCTCAACGATCTCACCTCTGATGCTTCAGCAGTTATCAGATTTCTTAAAACGGTCGATAAAATTAATCCTGATAAAATCGGGACTTATGCAGTCAGCCAGGGAGGCTGGATAACTTCTAAATTAGCTGTTTCAGAAACAAGGCCGGCATTTTCTATAGTTAATTCGGGAGGCGGAGCAACTCCTTATGATGAAGAACTTTTTTCTTATAAAAAAAATCTTGAAAGAGGTTCCTTTTCTAATTCTGAAAAAGAAGAGGCAATTAAACTTGTTAAAGAGTATATGAAATATTTAAAAACAGGAAAAGATCGGGAAGGATTAGTTAAAAAAATAAACAAAGCTAAAAATGAGAAATGGTACAGATTTATTAATGTAGACAGGATATTACCCACAGAGGAGGGAAGGAAATACTGGGAGTGGGTGGCTAAATATGACCCGTTGCCGGACATAGTTAAGATGAACTATCCGGTATTGATACTGATGGGTTTGCAAGATACGGAACATCCTGTGGATGAAGCGATAGCTCGCTGGCGAGAAGGACTCAATAAGGCAGATAACAATAAATATGAAATTAAAATTTATCAGGATGTTGGTCACGCTCTACGCGTTGGAGGCCATACAAATTTTAACGCTTTTCCGAGTTACGAAAAGGGAAGTATGCAATATCAATTAAATTGGTTGAACAAAAATGTGTTGAGCAAATAAGAATTTTCTGAGATAATTTAAATTTTCCAGGATATTAGCAATAAACAATTATTGATGGTTTTACACAGACTGAATTTACGATTAGATAATTCTTTTATTAATATTCTGCAGAAGCTTCTCCCTATATTTATTCCCTATAGATATGCTTCTATCAAGTATATAAACGTGGTTGTCCTTTATCTTATTGATTTTTTCAAGATTTACGATATCCGAGTTATGAATCCTGATAAATTGTTCCGGAAGAATTTCTTCAAGTTTCTTTAAAGTGTGATAAACAATGTGTTTTTCTTTTCCAGTATAAAAAACCACATAATCTTTCATTCCTGCGATAAGATAAATATCTGAGTAGTTTAGTCTTATAAGATTTTTATCTGACTTTATAAAAATATAATTTTCGTTTTTACTCTCTTCGATCGTAAATTTTTCAGTGCTTAATGCCGGGTACTTATTAACGGCCGTTAAAAATCTTTCAAATGTGATTGGTTTTAGAAGATAATCAAGGACGTTCTTTTCATAACTTTTTACTGCATAGTTTGAATATGCAGTAGTAAATATTATTTCGGGTCTTTTTTCAAGCACATCTAAGAAGTCCATTCCGCTTATCTTTGGCATTTCTATGTCGAGAAAAATCAGATGTACTTCGTTTTTCTTCAAAAAAGGGATTGCTTCCAGCGGGTTGTTAAAAGTATTGAGTAGTTCAAGAAAGTCAACTTGGCCGATATAATCCTGCAGGAGCTTTTGTGCAAGCGGTTCGTCTTCTATTATTATGCAATTAATTTTCATTTAACTGGATTGATAGTTCTGAAACAAAAGTTTTTTCTTCTGTTACATAAGTATTAAGCTTATGCTTATCATCATACAAAAGCTTCAACCTTTTTTTAAGGTTTTGTAATCCTATTCCACCGGGCTGTTCCAGTTTTTCTTTTTTAAGCAGGGGGTTTTCGACCCTGAAATTAAACTGGTTGTCTATAATTTCTGAATTTATTTTCACAAAGTTTTTTGCACTGCTTTTATCAACGCCATGCTTAAATGCATTCTCCACTAAAGGAATTAAGAGCATTGGAGGAATTGCTTTTTCTTCTATTGCTCCTTTGGTCTCAAAATCTATAGTAATTTTGGGGATTCTTATTTTTTCCAGTTCAAGGTATGATTTAATAAATTCAAGCTCTTCTTCCATCGGGACGAATTTCACTTTTTCTTTTTCCAGCATATATCTCATCAGGTTTGCAAGTTTCTCAACAACGCCGGGCGCAGCATCTGATTTCTTTTTTGTAAGGTAAAGCAGGTTGTTTAAGGTGTTAAAAAGAAAGTGTGGATTTATTTGCAGCTTTAAATATTTCATCTCAGCTTCAAGCTGCTGGTTAATTAATCGTTGCTGTTTTGCCTGTAGCTGAAAATAGTCGAACATATATTTTATAGGAACGCTCACAACCATTGTGATAATTCCCATTGCATATCTGTAAATAATTTTTGGGACAGTAAAGGTCTCGGTTCCATACATGGGAATTTTTGAAAGCACAAAGTATTCACCAAATAATCGCAGAATAACCATTATTGTAAGTAGTATAAAACTATAAATAAAATAGAGAGTGTATTTTTTCTTTTTAAGTAATTCAGGAAAAAGATAGAGCGCGTGTAAGTAGAAAATTATAATTGTAAACAATGTTGAAACTGCTGTGGATAAGAACCCTGGCACATATCCGTAAAACCTTCCCTCAAAAATTGAATAGAACAGGTAATAACCAAGCCAGAAAACTATCTGAGCTACGAGAAACTTTTTTGATGATTCTTCCTTTTGCATACGCAAAAAATAAGATAATCATGCTTTAAAAGAAGAGAAATTTCGACGATAATTACTATTTCTTAGACAGTTATCGAAAATGGAAGGGTCTTTTTAGATGCTTAAAATCATATGGTTACCAAAATCTGTTATTTGTCCAACCGAAACAATATTAATTTAGCTTCTAATCATGAAAAGAGTAATAAATAGACACCTTGGGATTGTTGCTCTGGAGAATAGCAAACTAACACCGTTTGAATAAAAATAAGGAGAACATCAGTACAGTCTAAAACCCCCGCCAATTTATCTAAAAAGACAAACCATTCATATAAAATATGTAACGATCCTCTTTCTATTCTTATAAATTTGTCCAGCTTAAGTAAAATATTATCAAAAAAATTTAGAAATAAAAGATGTCTGTAAAAACTATTCTGTGCCTTGTCTTTATTACTATTGTAATTTGCATAAACAAAGCAGCCTTTTCTCAGGAAACTATTATTAAACTTCAAAGAATTAATAACACTCCCAGAATTGATGGAAATGTTACCGATTCAGAGTGGCAAAGTGTAAAACCACTTCCATTAACAGAATATGAACCTGTTTATAAAGGTAAGCCTACAGAAAAAACAGAACTCCGCATAGCTTATGATGATAATTATATATATGTAGCTGGCAAAATGTTCGACTCAGATCCCGATGGAATAAGAATGAATTCTCTTTACAGAGATTTATATAGCGGCGACGATGATATATCAATTGCTATTGATACATACAACGATAACAGAAATGCTCTCTGGTTTTTTGAGACACCTGCAGGTGTAAGAGTGGATTGGGCTATTTCTAACGATGCCGATGCTAATACAAATTGCTTTAATTCTTCCTGGAATACTTACTGGGATGTTTCAACTATAGTTAATAATAAAGGATGGTTTGCCGAAATGAGAATTCCTTTTTCGAGTCTCGGATTCAGACCCGTAAATGGAAAAGTAATAATGGGTATTTCAGTATACAGATACATAGCCAGAAAAAATGAAAGGGAGATGTTTCCGGATATAAAGCCCGACTGGACTTATGGCTTTGTTAAACCTTCTAAACTTCAGGATGTTGAACTTGATGGTATTGTAGAGGACCATCCCGCTTACCTTACACCCTATGTGTTAGGTGGTTTTAATCAGAACGCACAGTTAAATGGAAACAGTACATCGTATTTAAAAAATAATGATTATTCCAAAGAGGTTGGGTTTGACCTGAAGTATGATCTTACGAGTAATCTTACTCTTAACTTAACTGCCAATACAGACTTTGCACAGGTTGAAGCTGATGATCAGCAAATAAATCTATCCAGATATTCTCTCTTCTTTCCTGAAAAGCGGCAGTTTTTCCAGGAACGATCTTCAATATTTGATTTCGATCTTGGCTTTCCAGATCAACTTTTCTATAGCAGAAGGATAGGATTGAATAATGGAAAACCCGTAAGAATTTTAGGCGGTGCAAGGCTGGTCGGAAAAATCGCCGATTGGGACGTCGGTTTTATAGATATGCAAACCGAAAAGCAGGATGCGCTTCCATCTCAAAACTTCGGTGTTTTAAGATTAAAAAAACAGGTACTTAATGAAAACTCTTACTTGGGAGGTATGATTACCAGTAAAGTTGGAATTAATGATCAACATAATACCGCTTATGGCATTGATGGCAGAATTAAAGTTGTCGATGATAATTATTTTTCTTTTAACTGGGTACAGACTTACTTTAACGGGATGAGCAATAATGGAATAAGAAAGCCTCTGGATAACAGTTTATATAGATTACATTTGCAAAGGTTAAGTAATGAAGGATTTTATTATCAGGCTTTTGTTGAACGCGGGGGAGAAAATTATTATCCCGATATGGGCTTTTCTCTCAGGCACGACTTTACTGAAGCGTTCCTTTATTTAAAGTATGGAAAAACTTTTGATGAAAATTCAGCGTTTAAGAGGATTACGCCCGGTACCTACGGGGATTTTAATTTCAGAAATTCTGATCATTCTCTACAGGATTTTGAAGCTGTACAAAACTGGCGGTTTGAATTTAAAAACGGGGCATTGTTTTTTATTGGTCTCGCTTACGATATCCAGGATTTAAGGAGCCCACTGCTTTTTGATGCAAGTACTAACGTTCCGGCAGGTAACTATAAATTCTTAAACGTGAATATTTGGTACAACAGTCCGGACGGCGATCTTTTAAGGAATTACATCAGTACACGGATAGGAAAATTCTATGACGGCAGTAGGTTTAATCTTAATATACAACCCACGTGGAATATATCTCCTAATTTTGAGCTTGGTTTTACTTACGACCTTAACCTTGTCCGTTTTTCCGACAGAAACCAGAAACTTGATTCACACATTGCAAGGCTTCACCTGAGAGCTGCTGCAAACACAAAGTTATCTGCTACAACATTCATACAATATAACAGCAATAATAAACAGATTAGTCTTAATGCAAGGCTCCGTTATAACTTTTCCGAAGGTAATGACCTTTGGATAGTGTATAATGATGGTTTAAACATAGACAGATACAGAACACAGCCGATCCTTCCCGTTTCATCATCAAGAGCAATAATTGTTAAATATTTGTATACATTTAAAATTTAACTTTGGTAAAAGTTTAGCTAAAATATAAGTTTAATTAAATAAAGAGAAATAATGACCAATCTCCAAAGTATGATCCAAGGGATGCTTAGTCAAAAAGAGTATATCAAGTATATTCACGGGGGTTGACGATATATCTATGGAACCTTTTGTAGCTTACCTATATCGAGTCTTTCTATACAGCTTTCCGATAATATCTATCATCTTACCATTCTTTTTAATTGCATTTTGGCAAACACAAACTGCACAAAGATTGATGGTGGTCCAGAAGACTTCTATTGTTTTGATTTTCATTGTGGTTAATGAAGCTTCGCTACTTGCTCCAAGATTACAGTTGTTTTCAACTTTGCATTGGAATTGGCAGGGCAAAATTATAGATGTCATCTGGGTTATCACTTTTCTACATTTCTATCGACGTCTCTCTGCATCAGAAATGGCATTAACCCATAAACTCAAGCCTGATTCTTTGCGCCCCGTTGTTATCGTTACCCTGGTAGCAACCTTTATCCCGATTGTATTCTTTGTTTTCGGGGTCGAGACACAGCAGATATTGAGACTTTATTGTTTCAAATGACGATGCCTGGCATTGCTGAGGAGGTGGTCTTCAGAGGACTTTTCCAAGGACTCCTTAATCAGGCATTTCCAAAACGATGGACTATTGCAAAGGCTCAACTCGGATGGGGCTTCATTCTTACGGCAATCATTTTCGGAGCTGTTCATCTTTTTTCAGTGGATCGACAAAACTCAATACATTTTAGTATCAGCAATGCAATGGCTCCACTTGTTGGTGCATTCGTGCTTGGGTGGATTCGTGAACGAAGTAGTAGTCTTCTGCCTTGTGTAGTTGCACACAATCTTGGGAACACCCTGGTTGTAATTGGAAGTTACCTATGGCCCTAGCGATAATTTACTGTGAGCGTTTTTATACATATCAGTTTAAAAAAGTAAAAAAGGGATATAATTTTGAATGGCGGGAGTTTATATTCCAGAAGTGAATTTGATACCTACAAGTGGTCTTCATCAACACAAAATATTTGCACTGAGTTTCTTGCTTCTCGGGCACCAGAAGTAAAAAATTTTGTTGAAAAAGAAAATTTAGACGTAGAAAAAGTTTATAGCTTAAATATGATATCAATAAAATATTCTGATCTAATTAAACAATTAAGCAATAATAAACAGCAGGAAAGGTCTCAAATAAATCAATTGAAGCAATGGGTGGTAGGGAAATAGGATAACTTTAAAAACATTGAGGTAATTACTATTGATTACAAACACAGGCCCAACAATATGGGTGGGCTAAAGGTCATGAAAAACAAAATATGAGTAGTGACAAAAAATAAGATATATCAAAAATGACTTGTTAGGGAAATGATTAGGATAAAATCGCTTTGAGAATTATGAAATGTAGATTTTCATTTATAAGTCTTCTGAAGAAATAATATTTAATGTGAAAACTTCATTAAAAGAAATATCAAAAAAACAATATTTGTAATTATTTAATTTTTTTAAAGGCTCCTGATATTATTTTATTCCCGTTTCCCGAGTATTTGGTAAAATTAAATTCTGAATCGGAATATTTATCTATAGTTAATTTCTGTAATTCTTCTTTCTGCCTCCACCGTGTATATTCATGAAATTCGGGCATGTTTTGAGTCGGTTTCCAGAAATAGACACGGTAACCCGTGTTCTGTTTGTTATTCATAGTTAGAAGCAGAAATCCGTCATTTAATTTTCGGTAAGTAAACATTAAAAAATCTTTGAAATTATTTTTTTCATCCAGCGATTTTATAAACAACATTACTGCCGCACCGTTCAGCACTTTCCAGGATTCAATTTCTGCAGGGATTTCTCTAGCGCTGCCATCCTCCATCATAGTTAATTTACCCTGCCATTTACCTGTTAAATTGTAAAACCTACTGCATTCGGGCAAATCGCAAAAAGAATTGTTATTATAGGTCGGGAAATTTTCATCTACAGAAGGCCACGTTACATTATTTGATTCCCTTGTAAATTCCATTATCCAGTTTGTTCTCCAGGTCATTCCACTGTCGGTAGAAGTACCATCGTTCCACCTCAAGGAGTTTTTAGATATATCTGAAAATGTATATCGTGACATAGTATACTGGCCTTTGGAGTTTGTAAAACTCAGGTTAAACTCTCCTCTGCGGTGCCTGAAACTTCCTTTGAGGAAAAAGAAGAACCCGTTATCTTTTTGCGGCCAGTTAAGAGCAAGCTCCCATTCATTATCTTTTTTGTTAAAATAACGGAGACTGAAACCTTCTATTATTTTTCCATTTCTGCCAGTTCCGTCCCAGAATTCCATAATACCTTTTCCATCCAGTACACTATATACATAATCAACTGCAGAACCCTCATCTTTCCATGTATGATCATCTTGAAGGAAACGGTTATTTACATTCCATTTTCCTATCCAGAAGTCAAACTGGTGAGAATTTCCGGGCATATTTTCCGTCTTCTTTGCAGAATTTTGAGCATGTAATAATAACTGGACAGTAAAAACCATAGATAATATCAGATAGCTGCTTTTTAAAAGTTTCATATTAATCTTTTTATTTATTATGTAATTATTTTATAATAAACGAATAAAAATCTAAAAAAGAAACAGATTTATTGATTGAAACTATACAGAGGAGTTTTATTATTATTACACATATAAATCTGAAATTAAGATTACTATTCGATAACAAAACATATCTGTACGAAATTGGACTTTATACATATCATACATCAGAGAAAACAATAAATTAAGTTCCGGAATTGTCAAACTTATTTTATTGTTTTTCACTTATAGTTTTTAATACCCAATTATCAGGATCTATAATTACGTTAGAAGGATAGCTTTTTACAGGTAGATTATAATTCATTACTTTTGAGTCATTCATTATTTGTACAATTTCTGATTTTCCACCATCATAATTTAATTGAATAGTTAGTGGCATTTTATAAACAATTTCGCCGACTTGAGCTATTTCCAGGTTAATAAATTTTTCTCCGTCTTTTTCAGTTTTGTTCCATTTATAGGTGTAAGAAGGTTTGCCCGGCAAATGCAACCATTCATTAAAGAACCAGGAAAGGTCTTCGCCGTAAGCCTGTTCAAATTGTTTTTCAAACAAAGCAGTTGATGAATTTTTATATCTGTATTTTGATAGATAATCTTTAATTGCGTCAAAAAATATTTTGTCTCCGACTACATAACGTAACATATGTAATATATAAGGACCTTTAATGAAACTATTCAAAGAAAACAATAGTCTTATATTTGTGGAATCACTAACAATAACAGTTCCCTGATATTTTATTTTTGAATATGCTTTCAATAAATTATCCAATGAAACTTTTCCCTTGCTGTGTTCAAACCAGAGCCATTGGGCATATGAGGCAAATCCTTCATTCAACCAAATATCTTTCCAGGAATTGACTGATACTGAATTGCCAAACCATTGATGAGCGAGATCGTGAGCAATGATCTTTTCAGAATTATTTCCGTTTATCATTTGAGAGCCAATAGATGGTATTGTTTGATGCTCCCTGAAACTTCTTATAGAGAACTCAGCTAGTCCGTATTTTTCTTTTATGAAGGGATACTCTCCGAAAGTATTAGCATAAAAACTCATTATTTCGGGAATAATTGCAAAATCTATTTTTGCAGTTTCTAAATCTTCCGGAAATACATAAAAGTTAAGAGGCATTTTTTTATTGCTCAGGGGACTGTCGTAAATAAGATTAAACTCTTTATAATCTGTTGCTGCAATTGAAATAACATCCGGGTAAATAGGATAGCTAACTTTCCAGTTATAAGTTGTAGTGCCATCTCCGTTTTGAGTTTTACCCCTCAAAACACCGTTTGAAACTAATGTAATAGTAGAGGGTATTGTATAATTTATATCAGCCGAATCTACTTTATCAGCTGGAGTATCTTTACACGGCCACCACTGGTGAGCTGAATACGGAATACCATAATTAAATATTGCCGGCAGGTTATCGTGTCTGATAAAAATAAATCCGGGCTTACCGGGATTTCCGTGATAAGAAATTATAACCTTAAATTTATCCCTGCTTTTTATCTTTGGATTTGTAGAAATTATTATTTTACTATCTATATGCGAAAAATCCATATTTTTGTTATTTAATAAAACACCATCTACTTTCATTGTATCAACAAGGTCAAGAGAAATTTTAGATAAATTTTCAATTGCAATACCTTCAATTAAAACTTTGCCGGATATTTCACTTTTGTCAGGCATAAATTTTAAATTGAGCTTATAATATCTTACATCATAATTATCTCCGTTTCTATCTAATGTACGTGTAAAACTAAAGCCAAATATAAATTGAGCTATAAAGCTCAAAAGCATAA
>CAZQQD010000020.1:0-34118 GCA_964595355.1 uncultured Ignavibacteriaceae bacterium
GGTGGGGCAGAAATTTTATTGCGACTTCTCGTTTTAGTTTTGTGTCTTCAGCTTTGTAGACGACACCCATTCCACCTTCGCCTAGCTTCTCTAAAATTTTATAATGGAGAATAGTTTTGCCTACCACTTGCTACCTCTGGAATTTATTTTAGTATTACCATAATGAGTTGGAGGGGTATTATAATATATTTGTAGTTAGGAACGTTTTTACTAACTACGCATAAGCCCTCAATGACTACAAAGATCTAATTTTTATTTATCTTTTAATAATTCTATGAATTCGGGTTCCTGCCGGATATTATCAAGATCGCTGTCTCTTTTTGTCCATTCATAATCTGCATAACCAGCTTTGAATGCGTTTTTAATTGCTTCAACAGCAGTTTTTTTGTCATTTAGTAAAGAATAGAAACACGCAACGTTGTATTGCATTAACGGATCGCTTGGATTTAATTCTACAGCTTTTGTTGCTTCCTTTTTTGCTTCTTCAATTTTACCGACTCTGACCAGAGTGTTGGCATAATACAAATGAGCTCTGGCATCGTCCGGGTGTTGCATAAAGTATCGTGGATATACATTTAAGGATTCATTAAGTATTTTTTTGCTGCTTTCTTTATCATCCAGTCTGTCATAAGCAATTTGAAGATCCATATAGGCTGAAAAGAAATCGGGACTCAATTCTACAACTTTCTTTAAAAGAGGAATTGCCTCTTTGTCTCTATCAGTACTATGATATATTCTTCCCAGTATCCAGTAACCATTGAAATTTTGTGGGTCAAGCTCAATTGCTTTTTGTCCGGCAGTAAAGGCTTCTTCATTTGATTTTTTATAAAAATAAGCTAAAGCAAGTGCAGAGTAAGCATCAGAAAGAGTATAATCGTAGGTGATTGCTTTAAGGCTTGAATCAATCGCTTTGTCAAGCCATTGTACCTTACTTTCAAAATACTGATAAAGTGTAGCATATGCTTCACCTAATCCTGCATAAGCTCCGGCATAACGTGGATCAAGCTCGATAGCTTTTTCAAATAATTGAATTGCAATATTAATTGTGTTTCTTGTTCTACGGTTAAGAAAATCTCTTGCTCTCAAATTACAATCGAATGCTTCAGGATTTACTGTTGCTCTTTTTTCAAGAACAATTTTTTCGAGTGGAGTAAGTTTCATCATCAAAGCATCGACTATTTGCTTTGAAACTTTTTCCTGTATGTCGAACACATCGGCTAGCTTTCCTTTAAAGGTTTCTGCCCAAAGCTGTTCATCGCTATCTACATCTATTAACTGAGCAGTAATTCGTAAATCGTCCTGAAATTTCCTAACGCTCCCTTCCATTATATATCTTGCACCAAGTTCTCTACCGATAATTTTTATATCTTTTTTAGTCCCTTTGTATTGCATTGTTGTAGTTCTTGAAATAACCCTCATATCTTTTAACCTGGAAAGATTAGCAATGAGTTCCTCCGTTAATCCATCACCGAAGTATTCATTTTCTTTATCGGAGCTTATATTGTCAAACGGAAGTACAGCAATAGCTTTTTTCTTAGTCTCAACTCCTGTCCTTTCTATCTCATTCTTGATATCAGATAATGCTGTTATCAGCTCATCCAGATTCTGATATCTTTTTTCAGGGTTTTTGTTCAACATCTTCTTTACTACACTGTCAATTTGGTGAGGAATTTTCCTATCCAGTAAGCTTGGTGCAGGAGGTTCTTCATTTACTATTAAGTAAAGTAATGCCGCTTCATGCTCAGCCTTAAATAATGTCTCGCCTGTCAACATTTCATAAAATACTACACCCAGAGACCAGATGTCCGACCGGTGGTCCGCACTTAAACCCTGTGCTTGTTCAGGCGACATATAGGAAAGTGTTCCCAATGATGTGCCTGTTTTAGTCAAGCCTGTGCTACCTTTCAATTTTGCAAGACCAAAATCCATTATTTTCAATTTGTCTCCTGGCGCTATCATTATATTTTCACTCTTAATATCTCTATGAACAATGTTTTTATCGTGTGCTGCTTTTAAACCATTCGCTATTATTGACATCCATTCAGCCGCCTTCATGAATGGAATACCTGAACCGGATTTTAATTTTGATATATATGATTTCAACGTTTGTCCTTCGACAAACTCCATCACCATGAATACTGATTTATCCTGTTCGTCAATTTCATACATGTTCATAATATTAGGATGGCTAAGTGCTGCAGCAGCTTTTGCTTCCTGCATAAACCGTCTCTTATTTTCTTCCGATTTAGCGAGATGGGGTGGAAGAAATTTTATCGCAACGACTCTGTCCAGTTTAAGATCTTTGGCTTTATAAACAATTCCCATTCCACCTTCACCGATTTTATCAATTATCTGGTAATGTGAAATGGTTTTGTTAGTTAGGTCTTCCATAAATTCTCTCAATTAATAATTTATAAATATTTATTTCTCTTTTAGTAATTCCGTGAAGCCGGGCTCATTTCTAAGGTTGTCGAGGTCACTATCTCTTCGCAGCCATTCGAATTCACCAAAGCCTGAATCGATTGCTTTTTTTAATGAATCCAGTCCCAGTTTTTTTTCATTCATTTGCGAATAAAAACAGGCTGCATTGTATAGTATCAAAGGATCACCCGGACTTAACTCAAGGGCTTTGGCTGCTTCGACCTTTGCTTTATCTTTTTCACCTACCTGGGCGAGGTCAACAGCATAATACATATGGCCTCTAGCATCATCAGGATGCTTGGAAAGATATTTTGCATATACCTGTAAACCCTCGTTAAGGATTTCTTTATACTTTTCTTTTTCGCCCACCTGACCATAAGCGATTTGAAGGTCCCCATAGACTGTATAAAAATCAGGATTTATTTCTATTACTTTTTTGAATAAGCTAATGGAATCTTTTGCTTTATCAATTGCAACATATATTCTTCCCAAAATCCAGTAACCGAGAAAATTGTTGGTATCGAGTTCGATCGCTTTTTTAGCGGCTTCAATACCCTCATCAAATTCTTCTTTGTTATAATATGCATATCCAAGGGCAGCGTAAGCTTCGGGCAAAGTGGGATCGTACATAATAGCTTTAAGGCTGAACTCAATTGCTCTATCAAGCAATGAAGATTTCCTTTCAAATAACTGGTAATATGTTGCATAAGCCTGACCTAATCCAGCATATGCATCAGAATAACGTGGATCGAGTTCAATGGCCTTTTGAAAAAGCTGAATGGAAAAATTTAACTGATTTTTATTGTACCTGTACAGAAAATCTCTTGCTCTCAGATAAAAATCAAAAGCTTCAGGATTGAGTGTAGATCTTTTTGAAAGGACCACTTTTTCGGTAGGGGTTAATTTTACCATTAATGCATCAACAATTTGTTTTGATACCTTCTCCTGTATATCAAAAACATCTGCAAGCTTGCCTTTGAATGTCTCAGCCCACAACTGTTCATCTAATTCCACATCTATTAACTGAGCAGTGATTCTCAGATCGTCCTGAAATTTTCTTACACTTCCTTCCATTATATACCTTGCTCCGAGTTCTCTTCCAATGCTTTTTATATCTTTCTTTGATCCTTTATAAAGCATAGTCGTAGTTCTGGAAATTACTCTCATATCTTTTAAGCGTGACAGGTTGGCAATTAATTCTTCAGTTAGTCCATCGCCAAAATATTCATTCTCTTTGTCTGAACTTATATTATCGAATGGCAAAACAGCAATTGCTTTTTTCTTGGAAGTTTCACTACCTGATTTTTCAATTTCAGATTTAGTGCCTGATAAAGCTGAGATAACTTCAGAAAGATTCTGATATCTTTTATCAGGATCTTTCATCAACATTTTTTTTACAACATCATCAATTTGGTGAGGGATTTTTCTGTCAAGAATACTTGGGGCGGGCGGTTCTTCATTTACTATTAAATAAAGCAAAGCGGCTTCGTGTTCGGCTTTAAATAATGTTTCACCTGTAAGCATTTCATAAAAGACAACTCCAAGCGACCAGATATCCGATCGATGATCAGCACTTAAACCCTGTGCTTGTTCAGGTGCCATATAAGATAGTGTCCCAAGAGATGTACCTGTTTTTGTTAAGCCGCTGCTTCCTTTTAGTTTTGCAATTCCGAAATCCATTATTTTTAGCTGCTCATCAGGTGTTATCATAATATTTTCACTTTTGATATCCCGGTGAATTATTTCTTTATCGTGTGCTGCTTTTAATCCACTCGAAATTGTTGACATCCATTCCGCAGCTTTCATAAATGGAATACCGGAACCTGATTTCAAATTTGAGATATATGCTTTTAATGTTTGTCCTTCAACATATTCCATCACCATAAAAACAGAATCTTCAAATTCATCAATTTCAAAAATGCTCATTATGTTTGGATGACTTAAAGAAGCTGCCGCTCTGGCTTCCTGCATAAATCTTTTTTTATTTTCTTCTGATGATGCAAGATGTGGAGGTAAAAATTTGATGGCTACAATTCTATCTAACTTTAAGTCCTTAGCTTTATACACGAGTCCCATGCCACCTTTACCTATTTGGTCAAGAATTTCGTAGTGAGAAATGCGTTTCCCTTTAAACTTATCCATTTATGTATGCTCTTTGAATTTTTAAGTTAATTCTGGCAGGGCATGGGAAATATGAATATTTCTTTTATCCTGCTTGTTTTGAGTCTGTTCCCGAATTCTAAAAATAGTCCACATGCGGCTATAATATCTGTTTTAATTACGCTACCTCCCCAGGTACACCCGTTAATCGTGGTTCTTAATGGCGACATATTATTCCTGTCAAACCATCCCCCTGAAACAATATACTTGCCATCTGTATCGACCAAAATCTTGTAAACAGAATTATATGTTTTCAAAATAATATGATCGCCGGCTTTTAGCTGGTTTTTCTTAACCTCAAGCAGACTACTGCATTGAGAGACCATATAACTTAATTCGAAATTTTTCATATAATTATTTCCCTTGAATTAATTTCAAGAACCCCGGTTCTTTACGGATATTTTCAAAATCAGGATCGCGTTTAATCCATTCATAATTTTCATATCCATTCTTGACTGCTGCAGTAATAAGCTCAACAGCTTTATCTTTTTCCATTAATCTGGAATATAAACAGGCGCCATAATACATCATTACCGGATCATTAGGGCTTAGCTCAAGCGCTTTTTCACCTTCATTCACTGCTTTTTCTTTATTCCCACTAATTGCAAGCGTTACAGCATACGACATTCTGCGATATGCATCTTCAGGGTGCAGATTCAGATATTCAGGATAAACTTTTAGGATTTCCCTAATAATTCTATCATAATTATCTTTTTCATCTAGTCGTTCATAATACATTTGAAGATCAGGATAAGCAGCTAAGAATCCCGGATTTACTTTGATAAGTTTTTCTAACGCATTGGCTGCATCTTTGTCTCTGTCTGTAGAATGGTAAATTCTGGAGAGTATCCAGTAAGCATTTATATTATTAGGGTCCAGTTCAATTGCTTTTTTACTTGCGGTCAGGGCTTCATCAAGCTGGTCCTTTCCAAAATATGCAAGTCCCATTGAAGCGTAAGCCTCAGAAAGGGAAGGATCATACATTAAAGCTTTTAAACTTACATCCAGGGCTTTATCGAGCCATGATTCCTGGCGATCAAAATCCCGGTACATTGTACCATATGCTTCGCCCAAACCTGCATAAGCTGCAGCAAATCTTGAATCGAGTTCTACTGCTTTCTGAAATAAGAGTATTGCAAAGTCCAGATTGCTCTTCGTTCTGTTCGAGAGAAAATTTCTTCCACGCAAGTAGCAATCAAATGCCTCTGCATTAAGAGTTGGCCTTTTTGAAAGTTCAACTTTTTCAACGGGGGAGAGCTTGAGCATTAAAGTATCTACGATTTCCTTCGAAACTTTTTCCTGGATGTCAAAAATGTCAGCTAACTTTCCTTTGTAGGTTTCTCCCCACAACTGCGTTCCCTTTGCAACATCAATAAATTGAACAGATATTCTCAGGTCATCTTTAAATTTTCTTACGCTACCTTCCATTATATAACGAATACCAAGTTCTCTGCCTATAGTTTTTATATCTTTTTTTGAGCCTTTATATTGCATCGTAGTAGTTCGTGCAACAACACTTACTTCTTTTATTTTGGATAGATTAATTATCAATTCCTCTGCAAGTCCATCCGCAAAATAGTCTGTTTCTTTATCTGGACTGATATTTTCAAACGGAAGAACTGCAATCGTCTTTTCAGTGTCAGCTTTAGGATCGGTCTTCTTGCTTTTGAAATCTCTTAGATCATTTAAAAATGATGCTACATCCTGATAGCGAAGATCAACATCTTTTGAAAGGAGTTTTTTGGTAATCTGTTCCAGCTTTAATGGAATATCGGGTTTAATTGTTGAAACAGGTTCCGGCTCAATATTTAAAATTGAATATATCACTGCTTGCTCAAACTCGCCCTTAAAGGGTTGCTGCCCGGTCAATAATTCATAAAAAATTACACCCAGAGCCCAAATATCTGATCGGTTATCAACTTTAACTCCCTGCGCTTGTTCCGGTGACATATATGCCGCTGTTCCGATAGTAGTTCCTACTTTTGTGATTTGTGAACTACCTTTAACTTTTGCCAGGCCAAAGTCCATTATCTTTACCTGACCTGAATGAGTCAGCATAATATTGCTGCTTTTAATATCCCTGTGGATTATTCCTTTTTGATGTGCGGCTGAAAGACCGTTTGCAATTTGTTCAATTATATTGAGCGATTCTTCAAGAGATATGGAACCTTCTTCAATTTTATCTTTTAATTCCGGCCCGTTAATAAATTCCATTACAATGAAAATCTGGTTATCTTTTTCTTCGATAGCATGAATTGTTGCAATATTAGGATGGTTGAGTGATGCAGCAGCCTGCGCTTCATTTTCAAACCTTGTTTTATCCTCTTTGCTTTTGGAAATAACATTAGGCAAAAATTTTATAGCGACTTCACGCTTAAGTTTTGAGTCTCCAGCTTTGTAAACAACTCCCATTCCACCTTCGCCAAGCTTGTCTACTATTTTATAATGCAGAATTGTCTGTCCGATTAAATCATTCATAATAAATTTCTAGTTAAAAATGAAACTGAATTATTTTCCTTTAACTAACTCAAGATAACCAGGCTCTTTACGAATATTTTCAAAATCCGGGTCTCTCTTTATCCATTCAAAATTTCCATAGCCGTTTTCAACAGCTTTTTTCAGATATTCAACTGCTTGTTTTTTCTCTTTAAGGATTGAATACAAGCATGCTCCGTAATACATCATTACAGGATCTTTGGGATTATATTTTAGTGCTTTTCCCCCTTCAACTTTTGCTTCTTCTTTTCTATTAACTGTAGCCAAAGTACAAGCATAGGTCATTTGGGTATATGAATCATCAGGGTGTTTTTTCAGATATTTAGGATATACTTCCAGCATCTGGTTCATATGGGTTTTGCGCTTTTCTGTTTGATTCAATCGCTCATAGTACATTTGTAAATCCTGGTAAGCCAGGAGAAATTCAGGATTGATTTTTATTAGTTTTTCCAAAGCATCAACTGCTTCCTGGTCCCGGTCTTCAGTATGATAAATTCTGGATAATATCCAGTAAGCATTATAATTTTTATCATCAAGAGTTATAGCTTTTTTTGCAGCTTGCAAAGCTTTTGTTAGTTCGTTTTTCCCAAAATAAGAGAGTCCTAGAGCTGCATAAGCTTCGGATGACGTTTGATCAAATTCTACCGCTTTAAGTCCGACTTCAAGGGCTTTATCCAGTAATTTTTCATCACGATTAAAATCTCTGTAAATAATTCCATAAGCCTCACATAAACCGGCATAAGCCGCGGAGTATTGTGTATCAAGCGTGATGGCCTTTTCAAAAAGATCTACAGCTAGTTGTACACTATTTTGTGTACGGCGGGTAATGAATTCTCTTGCTTGTAAATAACAATCAAAGGCTTTTGTAGAATTTACGATTTCTTTGGAAACATTTTCCGAGATATCAAATATATCATCAACTTTTCCTTTAAATGTTTTTGCCCAGAGCTGCCTGTTGTTGCTTATGTCCGTTCTTTGTGCAGATATGCGGAGGTTATCCTGGAATTTTCTAACACTACCAGTGATAACATATTTTGCATTTAATTCTTTTCCAATCCTGCTAATATCTTTATTTGAACCTTTAAATTGCATTGATGTAGTACGTGGAATTACTGTCATTCCTTTTAAGCCTGTAAGATTACCGATCACTTCTTCCGTTAACCCATCAGAAAAATATTCGATCTCTTTGTCCGAACTCATATTTTCAAAAGGAAGTACAGCAATAGATATGTTATCTTGTTTAGCATCATCTGAATGAACTTTCGTACTTTTCATTTCTTTTAGTTCGTTTAAAAATTCTTCAACTTTCTGGTACCTCTTATCACGATCTTTTGCAAGGAGTTTTTCAATTAAATGTTGATATTTAACAGGTAAATCTTTGCTGATTGAGGTTATGGATTCGGGTTCAACATTAAGAATTGAATAAATTATTGCCTGATCGAATTCTCCTTTAAATGGAAAATCGCCGGTCAGCATTTCATAAAAAATTACACCCATCGACCAGATGTCTGTCCGGGTATCCACTTTTTCACCACGTGCCTGCTCGGGTGACATATAAGCCGTTGTACCAAGCGTAGTACCAAACCTGGTTATTTGAGAGGTACCACCTATTTTTGCAAGACCGAAATCCATGATTTTTATCAGACCGGATTTCGTTATCATTATGTTTGCACTTTTTATATCACGATGGATAATCCCTTTCTGGTGAGCAGCATTTAATCCCTCGGCTACTTGTTTAATTATTTTCTGAACTTCTTCTAAATCAGGTCGTTCCTTTTTAATTTTTTCTTTTAGCTCGACTCCATCGATATATTCCATAGCAATAAAAACATCTTTACCGGATTCCTCAATGGAATAAATTGTAGCAATGTTTGGATGATTAAGAGCTGCTGCTGCCTGTGCTTCAATTTCGAATCTTTGTCGTTCTTCTGCATCGGATGAAATTTGATAGGGAAGGAATTTAATTGCTACATCACGTTTAAGCTTTGTATCTGCTGCTTTATAAACTACACCCATTCCACCCTGGCCAAGTTTGGCTATTATTTTATAGTGCAAAATAGTCTGACCGATTAAATCATTCACACTTAGCCTCTAAAAGTATTTTTAATAATGGGAGGAAAGGCACAATAAATATCGGCATTTTCTTCATTATTTCAATGAAGAATAGAGCTAATTACAAGTTAAGTAATTATTTTTAACAATAAAAACAAAAATTGTGTTGAGAAAATCCACATTAAATCTGGTTAAAAACTAAAAATTTGTGCAAAATTCGAACAATTTTTCAGCTTTTTTCCAGCATATAAAGTTGCCACAAATCTCTGGTAGAAGTGTGCAAAATAGGAGAAATTGCAAGCTTTCCAGTTGGGCCTATACTTTTTTCCAGATATTTGATCTCTTTTAACTTGTCTTTTGTATCATCATCCAGCACAATTGGTATACCCGCCTGTTTCATCAATAACACACCTTTTGCTTGGATAGATAATTCTATATGGTTCTTAACATAGCAAAGCATATCTGCAATAACAGGTCCGGCAAAATTTTTTTCAAGTGATGTAAGATATTTTCCGAGATGTGTATTAGACACGCTGCCTTCATTTATTTGCTCGAGAAGTTCAACATCAGTATCCATTCCACTTTCCATCCATTCCTTCAAAATGTTTTCACTTTTGTAAAATACATATGCAATAATTAATGGGAGAACAATTAATTGCAGAAGCGTTAAAATAATGGGGGAGAGAACAAAATGGTTAAAGAATGAATGAATACCGTAAGCAAATACAAGACCAGGAAAAAGATTATATAGTACGGCAAATAAAAATCCTGGAATTATTTGGTATAATTTAAATTCGTTCTTACGGTCTATTATATTTTTGGTTATTATTGCGAAAATGGCTATAGTGCCGCCGTGCATAACGGCAGTTCCAAATCCCCTAATAAACCAGATGATTAAATTTGGTTCGTTCAAAGCACCCAGGTAATATATATTTTCAACCAAAGCGAAACCGGTACCAATAGCGAAACCATATATAGCAGCATCTACCATAAAACCTACTTTACCTTTGGCAAGTATATATATTATAAATATTGCTTTAAGAGCTTCTTCAATAATTGGCGAGATGTACATTGTATATGTTGTAAGTTGCACCGGGGAGCTACTCAATAAGTAGGTATTAATAAAATAGCTCACAATGGCGGCAATAATTCCTGCAAAAATTGTCTGGACTACAAGAGAAATTTTTACCAGCTTGAAACTATCCATATATATAAGAAGTACCAGGAATATTACTACCGGTAAAATGCTTATAGCAATTCTAGCCATTTAGAATCATAATATTTTTAGCGAAAACATAAGTTCATCAGTCATTCTCTGATCTTTTTCAACTGCGGCTGCGTAACCAACTGAAAATGTCAACTTCAAATTAAAAAGCATTATAACTCTGAAATCAACCTGTGCCCCAACGTCCATAAAAGTTCGGCGAAACTGATTCGAATCAAAATTTGTTACAAGTGCAGTAGAAAAAATAGAAGCACGAGCGTAATTTACAAAGAAAGATGTAAATCCAAAATTGCTGAACCTGAGCGGTGGCAGATTCCATTCAAGCATTAGCTTTCCATAATTTGTTCCACCTATTGCGTTAAGTTCAGTTCCTGGGAAACTGTAATATTCTCTATATCTTTTTTCTGTTGCAGCATCGATGTAGTTATTACCAAATCCTCCAAAATAGAAATTGCCAAATGGGTCGTTTCTGTCGCCATGCGAATAAGCATAACCAGCAGAAGTTCTGAACCAGAAGGATGAATGATTAATCGGCAAAGCAAAGCCAAGGTCAAAATCGCTGTGAATATGTGGGTAAACGTCACTTATTACCACATTATTGTTTTCACTTATTTTCCAGCTATATCCTTTTTCATAGTCTACGGCTCCCAGAGAAGCCTCTTCATGTTTATAATTAAATGTTCCGCCAAAATTATATAATTTATTGTATGTAGCAGAAACATTCTGGTAAGAAGGTAATGTTTGAAGATTACCATAAAAATTCCCAAATAATGTATATTCCATAGTTCTTGGCTTATCATAAATAAGATTTTTATGATAGCTCAATCCTAATGAATATCCCTTCCGGCTTGATTTTGTCGGCCCAAACAGATCGTAAAAATCGGCCCTGTTTAATGTTGATTGAAATTTCCAGTTAAGATAAGAATAAGAAAAATCCAGGTGTAATCTTTCATTCTTAGGTAAATTATTATACGGACTGTATGAAGCTGTTAAATTTACACTTTGAAAACCGATTGGATCTGATAAATTGAATCGCAGTCCATAGGCAAAATAATCTTTGTAGCCCTGTACCACAGGATAAAATGAAACAATTCCGAAATGATTGAAGACACTATATGGTTGTGTTCCAGTTATTATTGTGTCTGTATTAATAATAGATGGTGGGGGAGCGATCCATTTTTTCACAATCGGATATTTTTCAACAACCTGCTGTCCCAAAAAATCTACTGCCCTTACATTTGGAGCGACCTTATTTGCAATCATTATTGGCAGAAAACCCTCGGTTGTATATTTAAATGCTAGGAGGGAGTCCTTTGAAATGGGCATTGGTCTGAAAAATCCGGTTTCAGTATTGCTCATAATATCCATGTCTTTTTTCTCAAAATCATACCTGTAAATGTTGGAAACACCTGAATAATAGGAAGTGCCATATAAATATTTCCCGTCATCTGAAAAAACAAAATTTGCAGGTATGGTATTTCCGAAATTAAATAAAGTATCATACGAAAGATTGCCGTTCATTAGGCTGTCGATATTCATATTTATTAATAATTGCTGACCATTAATTTCTGCAAGTGCCCCTGTTATATGTTTTCCGTCTTTAGATATGTCAATGTTATACATATCCTGTCCATAAGGCCAGGTATCAATTTGGTTCCAATCTGTATAGGGATATGGTATTCTCACTAAAGTTGATAAGCCATTATAATGTCTGATTCCCCAAAGTGATTTATCTGCTTGATTAAATACAAGGTCGCCAATCCGCTCTTCATCTAAAAGTTCTTTTGATTCTCTGGTCTCAATATTGAGTGAGTATAAACTTCTTAAGTCATTATTATCGGTTGTGTAAAATAAAGTTTTGGAAGCTGGATCATATGCTAATGAAGTCACATAATACAATGCTGCACCTTTAATGTCGTGTAATCTTGTGATATCTCCTGTTCGGGTATCTATCTCAGCAATTTGTGCAACCTGCCCCGGAAAATCTATTGCAGCATAAAGTTTGTGATTTGTGGAATCGTAAAATGCTCTTGATACTCCGCCTAACGGTCTTCCTGCCAATGGATGATATTGAGTAATTGGATTTTCCATTAGCTTTGCAAGGTTTTTTTCCTGAAATTTATTTTCAAATTTAATCCATTGATCCCATGTATCAGATAACGAAAGATTGTAAACATCATGAAAAGCTGAAGCAAAATATGCGCTACTACCTTCGTGACGCGATGTCCATTCAATCAACTTTTCGGGACCATATTTATAAGCGAGGTAATTCATAAACCTTGTCCCATAAAGGTATGAATTTGCGCCTACCTGGAAATCTGTTTGTGTGCCTTCCGATTCAAAGCTAAGCAAATCATAAATAGGCTTCTTCTCCTGAACCATAGTTCTAAAAACCATTTCATCGTAGCCACCCAAAGCCCTTCCAATCCCGCCAGCCATCCAGGTTTCAAGGAATACAGCAATCCCTTCCTTCCACCACCTGGGTGTAACTTCTCTGGGAGTGGCCAGATAATTGTAGAGTATTGTAATAGGATTGTCTGAAGTCTCTTTTACTTTTCCACCAAATATAGTACGAAAAAATCTGTCGCCTGCAGTTGATTGATCAAGTGTTACCATATGCACAAGCTCGTGATTAAAAGTTGTATTGATCCTTTCATTTGCAGGGGCGGTTTCATATTGATAGTCAAGTGGGGCGATTAAAAGAGAAATATGGTTTCTTGGAATAACTCCTGTGCCAGCATTTCCAAAGTCACTTAAATCATATTCCAACAGTGTAGTCTTTTCATCTGTATGATAATCATAGAGCTTAGAATTAACATTTAACGCATTCTCATAACATTGCATAATGTAATTAACAAGGTATTTACTTGCTATTCCGTTATATATTAATCTCATATTCTTCGTATCAATCTCATTTATTTGTGCAGAAGTTTTTCCAGGGAAGAGGTAGGATAAAATGACAAAAGTGTAAATTATGATAGGAAGGTTTTTTAAAATAGACCTGGTTTTATATGCCATAATTCAACCTTTGTTTTAAAAATATTAAAAGGAGAGACTATTTTTTTAATAATCTCTCCTCGGAAAGGAAGTTATTAAAGGAAACTTTATTACTGCATCATATTTCTTTGTGCATCACTTTGAATTGCATTTCTAAATGCTTCTGAACCAAGTGCATTTCTAAAAGAATCATTTGAAAGAGCATTTCTAAAACCATCACTTGAAAGAGCATTTCTGAAAG
The DNA here is from genome assembly GCA_964595355.1 of uncultured Ignavibacteriaceae bacterium. Lineage (GTDB taxonomy): Bacteria > Bacteroidota > Ignavibacteria > Ignavibacteriales > Ignavibacteriaceae > JAKAGZ01. The sequence goes on from CAZQQD010000020.1 coordinate 13,593, forward strand.
CTTCATTTCCTAGAGCATTCCTGAAGCCATCATTTGACAATGCGTTTCTCAAAGCATCATTTGATAATGCATTTCTCAAAGCGTCATTTGATATTGCATTTCTGAATGCTACGTTTCTAAATGCGTCGCTACTGATTGCATTTCTGAAAGCATCAGTACCAAGAGCATTTCTAAAAGCATCATTTGAAAGAGCATTTCTAAAAGCATCATTTGAAAGAGCATTTCTAAAAGCTTTGCTGCTTAATGCGTTTCTCATAGCATCGCTTGATAATGCATTTCTCATAGCATCATTTGAAAGAGCGTTTCTAAAAGCATCGCTAGTAAGAATGTTTCTAAACGCCTGACTTGAAACTGCATTCCTAAAAGCATCAGTTGACATTAAATTTCTGAACGCATCATTACTAAGAGCTTGTCTGAAATTTTTGCCAGCTAATTGATTTCTCAGAGCATCATTTGAAAGAGCATTTCTTAAAGCGTCACTGGAGATTGCATTTCTAAAAGCATCTGTTGAAACTACATTTCTGAAAGCATCATTTGAAAGAGCATTTCTTAGAGCATCGTTAGAGATTGCATTCCTAAAAGCATCACTGGATAATGCATTTCTCAGAGCATCGTTAGAAAGAGCATTTCTTAAAGCATCACTGGAAACTGCATTTCTAAAACCATCATTTGATATTGCATTCTTAAAAGCATCACTGGAAACTGCATTTCTAAAACCATCATTTGAAAGAGCGTTTCTTAGAGCATCATTTGAAAGAGCGTTCCTTAGGGCGTCATTTGAAATCATATTTCTAAATGCATCGCTTGCTATTGCATTCCTGAATGCTTCGCTTGCCAGTGCATTTCTAAATGCTTCATCATTCATTGCCACGCGGAAGTTAGGATCGTTAATCAGCTTCTGAATCTTATCATTCTGAAGCATCTTGTCAATATCATTAGATGAAAGAACAACGTCTTTAGAAGAAATTTGTTCGGATTGGTATTTATTGACTTTTTCAACTCCGCCTATCGTACCTGACATGTCAGTATTGGTTGAAGGCCAGGGATAAAAAATTCCAAAGTACAATGCCAGAATAACAACAACAGCCCCGCTACCAATCAAGACCTTTGTCTTTTTATTAAACTGCTTTCTGTTCTCTGCCATAACACACCTCCTAAATATTGGTTGTAAAAAATTTTATTGAATCTTAAGCATTTATATCAAATACAAATGAAAAAAGAAAAAGTTGGTAATAAATAATTTTTTTATAAAAAATAGTTTTAGAGAAAGAGAAATTGCTAAAAAAGTGTCTATTTATATCTTTTAAGTATTATAATGATATATTATGTTCATATAGAACCGTGCCCGCTTGCTGAATCTGGATATGTAGTGTAGTTGTTCCTGTGCCATTTTGTGAGAATAAAAGACTGTACTTTTGAGATCCCGAATTTGTTGTTTTAATAAAATTTTGCCCTTTTGAAATCTCGATATCTTTGGCCTGACCTAGCCTGATATTTTCAAATTTTACGTGTTCCGGGTAAGAAATAAAAACGTCGAATTTATTGATTGAATTTAGATCTAGATTGAACCAGAAATTTTTATCTACGCTTTTAACGTCTATTTTGCCTGTAATGTCTGAAAATTTTAAGGGTAGTTCATCAACAGTTGTTGCTTCGTTGTTTATTCCTATTGTTCCATATACGTCATTAATATTTATAGTATTGGAGTTATCAACCAGAATTGCATAGAAAATAATCCCTAGAAAAAGGCCGATCGCAAAAGCATAAGCAAGTCTAAATTTAGGTCTAAAAAGTAAATTCCAGAAGTGTTGTTTTTGTGGTTTTGCAGAATATCGGCTGAAATCGATCGAATTTATGATTTGTTTCTTTAGGTTTTCAGAGGGTTCTTGGTCCGGAAGACTATCCACGTAATTATTTGTCATAATTAGAGCATCATAATACTCCTTTGCAGTTTTGTTATCAGATAGATAATTATGCAGCTTTGTTTTTTCAGCGGGAGTAATAATATGATCAATTTCTTTGTTGATCAATTCTATGTAATGTTTATCAATATTTTCCATTTTACTAAACTCTGTTTTTAATTAAAATCTCTTTTAATATTTGTCTTCCAGTAAATAACCTGGATTTAACTGTCTTTTCGGGAATATCAAGAATATAGCTTAATTCCTTATAGGAATAATCAAAAAAATGTTTAAGAACGACAGGTAGTCTGTAAAGCAAGTCCAATTGCATCAAAGCTTCCCGGACTTTTTTTTTGAGTTCAACTTTGTCATAAATTTTGTCCGGATTTTCTTCATCAGTACTGAATCTTTCATCAATTTTTTCATTATTTTTTTCTCTTTTTGTAAAATTTATTGCCTGATTTACTGCAATTCTATATAACCAACTGAAAAATTTATACTTAGAATTAAAAGAGCTCAGGTTTTCATAAGCCTTTACAAAAGTAGATTGTGTAATTTCCTCAGCGTTATCGTAATCTCTTGTAAGTCTGTAAGAAAGCCTGAAAATGGTCTTATAATATCTTTCTACAATTTCTTCAAAGGACTTTTTATTTCCTGTCAGACATTCTTCAACCAGCTTGTTATCATTAATCATTACTGCTATCCATAATTAAATACAATCCGAAAAGGAAAAAGTTGGTGGTTATTTTTAAGATTTTCATTCTATTGTAAAGACCTGGTCCAGTCTTGAATATTTAAATACCTCTCTTATGTGCTTGTTTAGATTTTTTAGCTTTATAGAATGTCCGTTGCCCTTTAATCTGGAGTGTGTTTTTAAAAGAGATCCAAGCCCGGCACTGGATATATAATCAAGGTTCTGAAAATTAACTACACAATCACTCTGCATATTATCAAGGACATAATCCACTTTTTCTATTTGCGCTGCATCAAGTCTGCCGGAAAGTAAGATTTCATTTCCATTTTGAACACTTATACTGAACATTTTTATCCTTTTAAATAAAGTTAATAACTAATTTTTTTGATGAACTGTATATTTTACCATATAATTAGACTTAATGCAATAAGAATTTAATATACCAGGCTTGGGAAATATTGCTTTATTGAGCGAATTTTAAGTTTTTAATAACACTTGAATCGTATATTAAATCACATTCCTATATGTAAAATCTTAAAAGATATGTTCTCAATTCAGGATTTACAACTTATGATAGAAATAAAAAAACAGCTTGTATTTTTCAGGTTTTAAGCAAGAAACTTCATTTACATAAAGTATCTAAAAAGAGAGAAGAAGGCTTATAGAGTAATATTGGCTTCTCTCATCGGCAACATTCTCAATAGATATTAAATCTACTTTTCTTTTTTAATAAAGTCAATTTTGGATTAGAACAGGTACAGATTTGACATTCTCTAATAATATTAAATTTATATTCCCCAAACTTTTCCTTCAATTTTTCTCCAATTAGTAATAAAATTAAAACTGACTACTGATTAAAACCAGAAGTTTTAAAAATAAAGCCTAATGAATTTTTTAGCAGTTTAAGTATGTTAGATTGTAAGATGCTAAACTTAAGATACAACCAAATTTTATTATTTAAACATTTGCAACTATTGATATACTCTTACATAATCAACATAAAGTGAATCGGGTAATACGGTCTGAGAAATATCGCCTGCCCAGTCATCGACTTCCAGGCTTAGAACAATATATTCAGGTTGTAAAGAAATGGCTTTACTTGTTCTCCAGGTTTCTTTTCCATTGACATAAAATATATATTCATTTTGTGTCCACTCTAATCCGTAGATTTGATAATTATTGCTTACTCCATCGACAGTTGTAAGTTTTCTTTCTACTTTTTCATTTTGCCCATATCCATCCCAATGTAGTGCGTGCTCGACGATATTACCTAAAATTGTTGCATATTCCACTATGTCTATTTCCGTTCCTGAAACTCCGGGATCTCCTATTACCGACCCGATAGTCGGTGACTGCAACCAGAAAGCAGACCAGTGGCCCTGTTGTTTTTGCGCTTTCATTCTGCATTCCCAGTATCCAAACTTGTTCTCAAATTTATTTTGTGTTCCTATCATTCCGGTGTAATAATTAGTTCCATCTGTAAAAGTTCTGATAATCAAATGCCCTAAACCGTCAAGTGAGACAGCTTCTTTAACATTAATCGCCTTTAGTCGGGGACCTAAATAGCGGTAATCCCATTTGGTTGTATCAAGGGTTGTTCCATTAAATTCATCGTTCCATATCAATTTATACTTATCAGCAGGATTGATTGATGTATTATTGTCCGTTACGTTATCCTTGCACCCGACATTTGTAAGGGTAACGAGCATAAAAGTTATAGTAATGTACCTACTTATCATTTGGTCAAAATGAACCACTTAGGATTTTTTTTTTATAAATGTCCCGGCCTGTAACTCTTCAAATGCTTTTTGCAATTCGGCCTGAGTATTCATTACAATCGGGCCGTACCAGGCGACTGGTTCCTTAAATGGTCTGCCTGAGATTAAAAGGAAACGTATTCCTTCTTCGCCCGCCTGTATAGTAACTTCATCTCCGCTGTCAAATAATATTAACGATCGGTTATCTGCCTCAACCGGAGGATTTGCATCAAGTCGGCCGACACTTTCAGTTGGTACGGCGAGCGGACCGGAAGCATTACAAAATTTCCCTGATCCTGAGAAGACATAGGCAAAAGCATTATTCCTTGTATCGAGTGGCAATGATTTTAATTTACCCGGAGGAACGGAAACGTCAATATATACAGGATTAGCTGCGATTCCTTCTACAGGACCTTTCTTTCCCCAATAATCTCCGCAGACCAAACGTATGTGAGTACCATCATCATCTGTAACCTCAGGAATTTCGTTTGATTCAATTCCCTGGTAACGAGGTGGTGTCATTTTAAGCGCAGAAGGGAGGTTTGCCCAGAGTTGAAAACCGTGCATTCTGCCTTTTGTATCACCCTTAGGCATTTCCTGGTGGATAATTCCGCTTCCTGCAGTCATCCATTGAATATCGCCTGAGGAAATAACTCCTTTATTTCCCATACTGTCGCCGTGCTCAACACTGCCCGCAAGCACATAGGTAATAGTCTCAATTCCTCTGTGAGGATGCCACGGAAAACCGGCAAGATAATCTTCAGGTTTTTCATTTCGAAAGTCATCAAGCAGAAGAAACGGATCAACCTCTGACGGATCGCCAAAACCGATTGCTCTTCGCAGATTAACTCCCGCTCCTTCAATAGTTGGTTGGGCTTTCAATATTTTCTTCACCGGTCTGATTGACATAACTTATCTCCTGAAATTAATTCGGTAAATTTAATCTGCTTATCAAATGTTGAAATCTTTCATCTTTTTCTTTCTCAAGGCATTCGAGAATTATTCCATCAAGCTGTGGATCAGTTCCTTCCTTTACAGTGGCAATAGGCGGCGCATCGACATTTACTATTTCATACATAATTGCAGTCTCGTGCATTCCTTTAAATGGTGATTCACTGGCGAGCAATTCATAAAGGACAACGCCAAGAGAAAAAATATCTGTGCGGTGATCAACATCCAGTCCCTGCACCTGTTCTGGGGACATATAACCCATCGTTCCCATAGTCGTGCCGGCTTTTGTCAGCCTGCTTGCATTGCTTAATATGTAAAGTTTTGCAAGACCGAAATCCATAATTTTAACCTGTCCTTTATCGTTGACCATTATGTTCGCAATTTTTATATCACGGTGCACAATTCCTTTTTCGTGTGCAACCTGTAGTCCATCAGCAATCTGAATGGTATAGCTTATCGCAGTTTTTAAGGGCAGGGGAGCATCCCCTTTGGAATGAATAATCTTCTCGAGGGTGTTTCCTTCAACGTATTCCATAGCGATAAACATCAGCTTCCCACCGTCCGGACCATCGACTTCATCTATTTCATATATATGTGCAATATTATGATGATTAAGGGATGCTGCTGCTTTCGCTTCCCTTACAAAGCGTCCTTTGTCTTCATCATTTGAAATTGTGTGTACAGGTAAAAATTTCAAAGCCACTGTGCGATCAAGTTTTGTATCCTGAGCCGTGTAAAACAACACCCATTCCACTTTCACCCAACTTGTCTATGATTTTATAGTGAGAAATAACTTTACCGGTCATTAAATCCCTCAAATTTTATTTAATTTTTTAACAGCTTAAAAATTTATCATTTGCTGCACACACTGATAGCATATTCTTTAACTGTTGCTATGGGGAATTGAAATTTACTCAAAGTTTCATCCATTTCAATACTATCTCCCTGCGAATAACATAGCATTAATCCTATAAAGGTTTTTTGAAGAGGATCAACGGCCTTGCTAAATTGATCAAAGAGTCCTTCCTGTGGAACAAGTTGTGTTTGAAACTTATTATTTTTAACCTTTTCAAAAATGTCAACAACCTGAAAAGTGGAAAGCGGTTTTGGCCCACCAAGTTCAAAAATTGCATTTTTTGCAAAATTTTTGTCAATGCTTGCAACGGCAAATTTTGCTACATCTTTATATGATATCCAGCTAATGGGTTTGTCTCCGTTTCCATAAATTTTTGCACTTAAATTTTGATAATCGAAACCAACACCGGGTCCTAGCCAGACCTCCATAAAAAACGTTGGTCTCAGAATTGTGAAATCCAATCCACTCTTAATTAAATGGTTTTCTACAATTCTTTTCGATTTTTGAAGAGGGAAGTCAATAGTCAGGTTTTTTGAAAAAGAGACATATACAAATTTTTTAACTCCTGATTCTTTTGCTGCGTCTATCAAATTGAGCTGGCCTTCCTTATCAACCATCTCTATGCTGTTTTCGGCAGGATTATATGAATGGATTGCAGAAGCAGTTGATAGTATAGCTTCAACTCCCTTGCATGCATTTTTTAATGAATTAATATCTTTCAGATCACCCTGGATTAATTCAGCACCAAGATTAGTCAAATGATTAGTCTTTTCTTTGTCTGAGGTTGACCTTACAAGAGCCCTAACTGCTTTATTTTTTGTTTTTAGCAAACTGCAGATTTCTGTTCCGAGCATTCCGGTAGCACCTATAACTAAATTCATAAATGCCTCCTTCTGGCTTTTGTTTGTTAGACTGAGCAGTTATTTACTATTTAAATTTGGATACTATTGTTTCTTTGATTCAAAATTTTTTGAAATTTATCTGATTGCTGTAAAGAGGCAAAGTCCGGTTCTGTTTGAATTCTGACATAGTTTGCAAAACCAAATTCTATTGCTTTGCTTAAAGAGTTTATAGCTTCTTCAGGTTCGTTTGCAGCTGAGTGATACCTGGCAAATTCAAATTGAACCTGTGCATCGCAACCTTCCCAAATCCAGTTGAAATCATAACCGTTTTTTGATTTAAATAAATCAACTGCTTTCTGAAAGTATGTTTTGGATTCTTTCTTCATGGATAATTTGAAAAATACACTTGCCATTCCTGTATATGCATAAATTAGAAAGAAACCAATGCCGAGTGATCTCGGATTATTAGTAATTACCTCTTCAGCCTTCTTAAATGAGTTCAGTGCAGATTCATATTCCTTGTTTTTGAATTTTACGTTAGCAATTCCGATATTTGTTAAAGCAAGAAAAGGTTTAGCATAAAAGTGGCCTGACATTTCCAGTGACTTTAAAGCATTTTCGTAATTTTTCGTTGCTTCTTCAATCTTTCCTTCATAAAAAGTTAAATTTCCCATCAAAGTAAATGCTCCGACAAACTTAACTCCCTCGTGAAGATTTGAAGTTTCAATTTCAATTGCTTTTTTAAGTTCTTTTTTTGCTTCATTATAATTGCTGTGAAGCATGTAGATCCATGAAATTACTGTGTGACTCGGTTCGTAATTTGGCTGCATTGCGATTGCCTGCTTTAAATATTGTACAGCTTTTGGATAATCACCAGTAGTGTAATTTCTTGCTGCTCTGGCCATATAAGCTACACCTACAAAATAATGTGTGTCGTAATTATCAAGCTTTAGTTCAATCCCTTTTTCACCGGACTTAATTGCTTCATCAAAATTTAGTTTTCTGGTATATCCGTATGTTAGCCAGTTATATGCGTCTGTAATTTCCGGATCAAATTCCAGGGCTTTCTTCAAATAACTAATTCCTATGTCTAAATCTATTGGGTCTGTTTTACCTATATATCTGAATATGTGTATGCTGCCTAATCCCAGATATGCCAGGGCATATTTCGGATCTATATCGATTGCTTTTTCGTACAATTTTTGTGCTTCCTCAAAGCTTGGCATTCCAAATTCTCTGAATTTCTGCCGACCCTTTATATAATACTCATAAGCTTCGAGTTCAATAGTTTCGGGTTTTTCAATTTTTTGTTTTTCGCTTGGAGTTAGAGCAAGGTTCAGAGTATTAAGCAGTGTTGTTATTATTTCATCCTGGAGTTTAAAAATGTTTTCGATATTTCCATCAACCTTTGCAGAGCCAAGTAATTCGCCAGTGGAGATATCAGTAAAATGAGCCGTTATTCTCAATGCCGCTCCTAACTTCTGAAAAGCTCCCCAAACTATCCATTTTGTTTTTAGTTTTCTGCCAATATCAATTATTTCTTCTTCATTAACTTTACTTTCCGAAATTCCTTTTATAATTTCGGAAACTTTTTCGCGGCTGATAACTTTAATTGACGCAATTTTTTTTAAGTCTACAGAAACTGTTTCAGCTATACCGGCTCCGATCCAGTTTGCAGAATTATCTCCGGTAATATTTGCGAAATCGAGAACTGCAACCAATTTTTGTTTTTCTTCTGAAGTTTTTGCTCTTGGAGAATGATCCGATTCAATTTTATCTGTACCTTGCAATTCATTCAGAACTTCAGTGAACGAGTTATATCTATGCTCACGTTCTTTAGCTAGACATTTGTTTACAATTATTTCTAACGTTTCAGGTAAATCCGGCCTATAGCTTCTTATTGTGGGCTGTTCTTCATTTAACAATGCATAGATTACTGCCTGACCGTAAACTCCACCGAAAGGCAATTGGTTTGTTAACATTTCATACAACACAACTCCGAAAGACCAAATATCAGTTCTCTGGTCAACTTCTTCGCCACGTGCTTGTTCCGGGGACATATATGAAGCTGTTCCAACTGTTGATCCGACTTTTGTTAACTGGGCACCGCCCTTTATTTTAGCAAGGCCAAAATCCATTATTTTAACTTTACTATCTTCGGTTATCATAATATTTGAGGATTTGATATCGCGGTGAATGATTCCTTCTTTGTGGGCAGTGAAGAGACCTTCAGCAATCTGCGTGGATATTTTAATTACTTCTTCTTCCGGCAGAGATGAATCGCGATGCGTCTCTACGATATCTTTTAATTCTTTTCCTTTTACATATTCCATTGAAATAAATATCTGATCTTCTGTTTCTTCGATGGAATAAATAGTTGCAATGTTTGGATGATTTAATGCCGCGGCTGCTTTTGCCTCAATTTTAAATCGTTCTCTTTCTCCAGAATTTGATGCGATATCCTTTGGAAGGAATTTAATTGCAACCTTACGGCCGAGTTTCGTGTCTTCGGCCAGATAAACTATTCCCATTCCGCCGGCGCCTAACTTCTCGATGATTTTATAATGGAGAATTGTTGAACCAATCATAAGGATTTAAATTTATAAATATTCCAATTGTTGAACAGAAAAAGGGAAAATAAAACCAACAAAACAATCGGCAGTTTTTCCCAATGTGAATTCGAAAGGATCGCTTTATCTACTAAAATTGCCAGATCAAATAAGTAACCCGGGAAAACTAATTTCCCGGTACTTAGAAGCCTATTTTAAATTCATCCATAAAAATGAAAAAGTCAAAGCGCTTTCAAAAGCAACTTCTTTATTTGTAACTCCGGCTGAATGGCCACCCTCTGTATATTCATAAAAGTATACAGGGTCTCCAAACGATTCCATCTTAGCGGCCATTTTTCTTGCATGTCCCGGATGCACTCTGTCATCCCTTGTTGAGGTGGTAAACAACACGGGCGGATATTTTTTATTTTTAAAAACATTTTGATATGGAGAATATTTTTTGATATAAGCCCAGTCTTCAGGCTTATCCGGATTTCCATATTCTCCCATCCAGCTTGCCCCTGCCAGTAGTTTATTGAACCTCTTCATATCAAGCAGGGGAGATTGGCAAACAACTGCATTATAAAGATCGGGTCTTTCAGTAAGCATTACTCCAACAAGTAACCCACCGTTGCTTCCACCCATAACTCCAAGATGTTTGGGTGAAGTTACTTTTCTTTTTATCAAATCTTCGGATACAGCAATCATATCATCATATGCTTTTTGACGATTTTGTTTTATAGCAGCCAGATGCCATTTCGGTCCAAACTCACCACCACCCCGGATATTTGCCAGCACATAAACTCCACCACGGCTCAGCCACTCAGTTCCAAAAGTTGCCGAATAATATGGCCTCATAGAAATTTCAAATCCACCGTAGGCATACTGGAGAGTCGGGTTTTTGCCATTGTACTTAATGTTTTTGTTGAAAACAATGAAATAGGGAATTTTCGTTCCATCCTTTGAAACAGCCTCATGTTGTTGTACTTCAAATTTGCTGGCATCAAAAAATTGAGGGAGACTTTTTACTTTTTTGATTGTTCCATCTTCTTCATATAAATAAAGTGTAGATGGATTTAGGAAATTTGTGTAAGTAAAGAAAAATCTGTCAGAAAAATCACTGGTTGATACAATGCCTATTGTACCATAATCAGGAGCGTTAATTTTTTCTCCCGACCATTCATTATTGCTAAAAACATATTTGTATAGTTCACCTCTGACATTGTTCAACCTGTCAATAAGCAAAAAATCCTTTGTAGTGGCGACTGAGACAATACTTTCCCGCGGTCCTGGTTTGTAGATTAATGTAAAATCTCTTGCACCTTTCAGGAACTTATCATAATCAATGCTTATTAAAGAACCTTGTTCATAAAGATTTCCGCCTACTTTCCAATCAGATTTAAGTTCAAGAAGCATCTGGTTTTTAAATATTCCGTCAAATTGTATGTCTTCGGGTAAATCAAGTTTAATAAGCGAATCATTAACCAGTGTATAAATATACGAGGTGTAGAAAGTTATTCCCCTGTAAACAAACTGATAAGATCTTTCAGGGGTATTAATTTCATATCCGCCAATGCTCACATCTGTGGAATCGCCTTCAAAAATTGTCCTGGCATCGCTCAATGGAGTGCCACGAGTCCATTCTTTTACGATTCTCGGATATCCTGAGGTAGTCATTGAGCCTTTCCCGAAATCGGTGCCTATAAATAAATGATCCTTGTCTATCCAGCTAAATGATTGTTTTGCTTCCGGCAATTCGAATCCGTCCTTTACAAATTTTTTGGTTCTAAGATCAAATTCTTTTACCACCGTTGCATCTGAGCCGCCGCGTGATAAATTTAATAAACATAAATTAAAATCGGGGTAAAGTCTGCTCGCACCTTTGTAAACCCATTGGACTCCGTCTGCTTTTGAAAGTGAATCGATATCAAGAACTGTTTCCCAATTTGGTGAAGAACTCAAATAACTTTCCAGTGTTGTTCTTCTCCATAAACCCCTTTCGTTTACGCTGTCCTGCCAGAAGTTGTAAACATATTTCCCGTAGATGGCAGGATAAGCGATCCTTTCCTTTGAATTCAGGATTTTTAAATTGTTTTCATATAAATTCTGAAACTCAGGAAACTTTTCCAGTGCATTTACTGTGATGGTATCCTGCGCTTTTACCCATTCCATTGCTTTTGGACTATCAATATTTTCCAGCCACAAAAACGGGTCTTTCTTTTCCTGCGCAAATATAAATGCAGGTGCTAGTATTAAGCTTAATAAAAAATATTTGAATATTTTCATACAAAACTCCATTAGTGTAATAACTAAATTTTTGATACTGTTTATATAATATAAATTTTAATCATTGTCATTTCTTCTCCTCAAGCCCTTTCTGCCAGTTGGCTACCAGCGTTAATGCAGAGCCAATTTTTTGGCCGTTTGGTACTGTTGCAATTATTTCAGTGCCCTTATTATTTATATCGTAAATGTGTGTAACATTTGTACTGCCGGGATCAAAAACTATATAAGGTTTTCCAGGTGACATAGTTGGACCTCTCTCATTAACATTTACTCCCATAATTTTGTTATCGGGAGTGAAATAATAAACAGCCTTTCCGTTATTCATCCATTTGGGGAATCTGCCTCCATCTACAGATATCTGCCATTTCCCACCTGTCTCCAAATTTAAGTTTTTAGGATCGAAAGGAATAATATATATCTGGTATTTGCCGGATTCATTTGACATATATGCTATCCATTTCATGTTGGGAGAAAATTTTGCGCTCTGTTCGTTATAATTTTTTGCTAATAGATCCAATAGTTTCTTGTTTTTCCGTCGGTTCAGTAATAATATATCCCACCCCCTCAAAGGGTACTTTGGATTAAAAGCCTGCAAAAGAATAAAATTTTCATCTGGCGAAATATCCACGGCAGAAGCTGGAAAATCGGTTTTAACCAGAGGCTTAGCTTCTCCGGTACCATCTGTATTTTTGATGAAAGGAATAAATACATTGGCATTTGGGTTTGAAGCAAATAATAAATTTTTCCCATTTTGGGTAAATATCGGAAAAATATCTGCTTGTTTACTAAAAGTAAGTCTTGTTGATACATTCCTGGTCAGGTCATAAGTCCATATATCTATATTTTTATCATTATGATCATAAAAATCATAAGCTAGTTTTTCACCATCCGGAGAAAAATCAATATAGTACATGGGTCTTTGATCAAATAGCCTTTTAATTTCTCTTCCACTTTTATCCAGGATAACAGTAGTTTCATTTTGTTGGTTTTCATTCAGGTAAACAAGTTTTCCGTTTTGAGAAACGGAAAAAGTTCCGGAAATTCTGATATCATAATATTGAATGTTTTCAGCTACAGGCATAGCTTCTCCTTCAATCTCCAGCTTATCCGGGTCAAATTTTTGAGCAAGAAGAATTCCTTGACGCACAAACAATAAATACCCGTCAGCATACTGACAGTTTGATGAAGCATCGATTATTTTTTTAGATTTAATATCACTTAAGGATGAAAGAAAAATGCCGTCGGTAGGTGATGAACCGCTTGCACTATTTTGTGTTGAATAAAGAAAGTGATCGCCGTCAGGCAAGAAATATTCCCATCTCAAACTCAGAGCTTTAGTTGTACTATCTAGTTTAATTATTTCCTGTGGTTGTCCGCCCGATGAAGGTACTTTAAATATTCCACTTGTAGAATTCGGTGAGAATATAATTGTACCATTTTTACTCCAGGAACCTCCTCTTCCCGTGGTTATGTCACAAACAGGCAGTGATGCTCCGGCATCAAGTGAAATTTTCATCAATTTTCCTTTATCAAAATATGCTATACTTTTGCTATCCGGTGACCAGAAAGGATATGCTGAATTAGAAGCGGTGGTTAATGACCTTGAGGTCATTGAATTGAGTGGCCTAACCCATAATTTAGTGGTACCTGAAGAATCAGACCCGATGAATGAAATATATTTCCCATCCGGTGATATAGTTAAGTTACTTCCTGTGCTATTGTCATAATTTGTACCCTGGGGAGGAATAACGGAGGCTTTAATTTCCTGGACTTCAACTTCTGTTTTGTTATAAACAAAAAGCACAAGCGAAAAAACTAAACCAATCAGGAAAATTGCTGCAGCAGTCCAGGCCAATGTTGGGTTATGAAAGATACTGCTGAAAAAACTTTTAACAGGGATATCTTTAAGAGTCGTTGCGCCTGATTTGCTGGTTGCAGAAGTTTGACCTGTAGCATTAAATGATTGAGTATTTACACTGTAAACCCTGCTTTTCCTTTGTGAAGATGATTTTTTAACCTTCCTTAAATCCTTGGCAAGTTCTTTTGCAGATTGGCATCTTTCGTCTTTGTCCTTTTCCAGACTCTCTAATATTATTCTGTCAAGTTCAGGATCGATATCATTTTTAACGGTTGAAAGAGGAGGAACTTCAACATTTACTATCTCGTACATAATTGCCGTTTCGTGCATTCCCTTGAAAGGTGATTCGCCTGCGAACATTTCGTAAAGCACCACGCCAAATGAGAAAATATCTGTTCTGTGGTCAACATCCAATCCCTGAACCTGTTCGGGTGACATATAGCCAAGCGTGCCTACAGTCGTTCCCATTTTTGTCAGGCGGGAAACATTTTTATCTGCATATAATTTTGCAAGACCAAAATCCATTATCTGTGCGATTCCGTCTTTTCGGATCATTATATTTTCAGGTTTTATGTCACGGTGAACAATTCCTTTCTCGTGTGCAGCTGCAAGTCCTTCTGCAACCTGTACGCTTATTTCAAGTTTTTGTTTTTCAGAAAGACTGTCTTTTTTATCCTTTAATGTTTCTCCTTCAACATACTCCATCGCAATGAATAGCTGCTTGACCGCCGAAGTCCCGCTTTGCGGGACGGAGGAGGGCTTCTCTCCCTTATCGTTATCATATTCTTCTATGGAATAAATAGTGCAAATATTAGGATGGTTCATAGCGGAAGCGGTTTTTGCTTCCTGTATGAATCTCGCTTTTTGTTCTTCGTTGGTTGTAAGATTTGAGGGAAGAAACTTCAGTGCAACGAAGCGGTCGAGTTTTGTGTCCTGGGCTTTGTAGACCTCTCCCATTCCGCCTTCACCGAGTTTTTCTAAAATTTTGTAATGAAGAATTGTTTCACCTATCATAGTTTTAACCTAAATAAATTTTGATTTACCTTTCATCCTGAACTTGTTTCAGGATCTTTTAAATGATTTATTCAAAAAGGTCGATTCCGATCCCGACAAGTCGGGACGGAATGACAACTAGTTTCATTTCTTCTCTTCAAGCCCTTTCTGCCAGTTGGCTACCAGGGTCATAACTGAATTAATTTTTTGTCCGTTTGGAACAGTCGCAATTATTTCAGTGCCCTTATTATTTATATCATAGATGCGGGTAATATTTACATTGCCGGGGTCAAAAACTGTATAAGGTTTTCCCGGTGATATAGTTGAACCTTTTTCATTAATATCAACTCCAAGTATCTTATTATCTGGTGTAAAGTAATAAACACTTTTGCCGTTATTCATCCAATGGGGGAAGGAGCCTCCATCAACAGATACCTGCCATTTGCCACCTGTCCCTGAAGTTGGAATGTCCGGATTGAATGGGATAATATATACCTGGAACTTTCCTGATTCATCCGATTGATAAGCCATCCATTTCATATCAGGGGAGAACTGCGGGGATTGTTCATTATAATTTTTGGTAAGCAAGGGGACAATTTTTCCTCCATCTTTTCGATTAAGTAATACAATATCCCATGCGCTTGAATTGCCTGTTGAATTCAGCGACATATAAGCGATATAGTTACCGTCAGGAGAAACATCAACAGCTGCGCTAGGGGAATTAAATGTGGCAAGGAGCTTTGCTTCTCCTGAACCGTCGGAATTTTTTATATATGAATCGCTAACTCCGGCTGTGTTTTGTGAAGTATATATTATGCTTTTCTCGTTTTTAGTAAAGATAGGAACTACGTCAGGACCTTTACTGAAGGTAAATCTTGTAGTAACGTTTCTTGTTATATCGTAAGTCCATACGTCAATATTTTTTTCATTCTGATCATAAAAATCATAAGCCAGTTTTGTGCCATCTTGTGAAAAGTTTATAAAGTACATAGGCTTTTGATCAAGAAGTTTTTTAATTTCTTTCCCGTTTTTATCCAGTATAACTGTGCTTACATTATTCTGACTTTCATTCAGGTAAACAAGTTTTCCGTTTTGTGAAGCAGCAAAAGTTCCGACAATTCTAAGATCATAGTATTGAATATTCTCGGCAATTGGCATTGCTTCTCCCTCGATCTCAAGTTTAGCAGGATCAAATTTCTGGGCAAGCAGAATGCCCTGCCGGACAAACAGTAAGAAGCCGTTTGCATACTGACAGTTTGATGAAGCATCAATTAATTTTTTTGGCTTAGTATCGCTTAACGATGAAACATAAATTGCATCCAGGGTCGAAGATCCGGTAGTGCTGTTTTCCGTTGAATAAAGGAAATGATCACCGTCAGGCAGAAAATATCCCCATCTCACACTCTGGTTTTTATTAGCCGTATCGGGCTTAATTATTTCTTCGGCCTGTCCGCCGGATGAAGGGACTTTAAAAATCCCTCCGGTTGCATCAGGCGAAAGAATAATTGTTCCGTTTTTGCCCCAGGAACCGCCTCTTCCTGTAGATATATCGCAAACAGGTAGTGATGTTCCGGCATCGAGCGAAATTTTCATCAATTTACCTTTATCAAAGTAGGCAATGTTTTTGCTATCGGGAGACCAGAAGGGGTAAGCCTGCGCAGAAGCATTTGTTAACGGCCGGGCCGTCAGTGAATTAACAGGTCTAACCCATAATTTGGATGCACCTGTTGAATCAGTTCCTATAAATGATATGTATTTTCCATCCGGAGATATTGTCAGATTACTTCCCAAACTATTATCATAATTTATTCCATGTGGAGGAATGACAGATGCTTTTATTTCCTGCACTTCAACTTCTGTTTTGTTAAATACAGAAAATACAAGCAACAATATTACAGCAATAAATAACAAAGCTGCAGCTGACCAGAATATTTTCGGATTGTAAAAAATATTCTTGAATACATTTTTAACGGGAATATCGCCCAGCGAAGTTTTTGCAGCTACATTTGCCGCAGTAGTTTGTCCGCTTCTGACATTATATGCCTGCGTATTTACGCTATACATTCTGCTCGCTCTTCCCGAAGTAAGCGCGCGCTGTACTTTTCTTAAATTTTTTGCCAGTTCTTTTGCGGACTGGAACCTTTCATCCTTTTCTTTTTCAAGACATTCGAGAATAATTCCATCAAGCTGCGGATCAATTCCTTCTTTAACCGTAGCAATAGGGGGCGCATCTACATTTACTATTTCATACATTATCGCAGTTTCGTGCATTCCCTTAAATGGCGATTCACCTGCAAGCATTTCATAAAGCACTACACCAAGGGAAAAAATATCAGTACGATGATCGACGTCAAGTCCCTGTACCTGTTCAGGGGACATATATCCCATAGTGCCCATAGTTGTGCCGGCTTTGGTCAGTCTGCTCGCGTTACTTGAAGTGTAAAGTTTAGCAAGTCCGAAATCCATTATCTGTACAATACCGTCTTTGCGGATCATTATGTTTTCAGGCTTTATATCGCGGTGAACAATTCCTTTTTCGTGTGCTGCACCAAGTCCCTCAGCGACCTGTATACCTATATCAAGAATCCTTTTCTCTGAAAGCGGCTGCTTATTGTTGCGAAGTGTTACTCCATCAATAAATTCCATCACGATGAAAAGCTGACCGTTGTTTTCCTGTATATCATAAATTGTACAGACGTTTGGGTGATTCATCGCAGAAGCAGCCTTTGCTTCCTGTATGAATCGTGCTTTCTCATCATCAGTTGCAGTAAATTGAGAAGGAAGAAATTTTAGAGCAACAAAACGGTCAAGTTTTGTATCCTGAGCTTTGAACACTTCGCCCATTCCGCCTTCACCAAGTTTCTCAAGAATTTTGTAATGTAGAATTGTTTCGCCAATCATTTATACCTCTGCTAATTAAATATTATTTTGCGTTGTCATTTATCAGTCCCTGCCAGTATTGTATATAAGTAAGTGGCGGCAAAATAGTCGTTCCACTGGGTGCAGAACACAAAAATGTTTTTCCGTCTTTAGTCACATCATAAACTATTAAAATATTTTTATCTGTTATATTAAATAGTTCTTCCGGTTTGTCGGGGATAAGATTCTGACCGGAAGCGTGGACTTTCATTTTATAAACTTTGTTTTGCCATTGATATATAATTGCCTGATCATTATTTATCCATCTTATCGGGAGTCCTCCGTTTGCAGTAAGCTGTGAGCGAACTCCGTTAGTACCAAAAGGCTGCACGTAAACCTGGGAATTCCCCGATTCATCATTGCCATACATTATCCATTTCATATTATCCGAAAAAATGCCATTTCTTTCATCAAAATTAGTATTGGCAATAAATCGCGATGTCCCGTTTTTCAAATCAATAATGCCAATATCAAACCTTGTACTTGAATTCGGTTGCACTTGTGAAAAAATAATATATCTTCCGTCACCTGACCAATCTGAAGGGCCACACAGGCTGTTTACAGGTGCCTGGTATACGAGACTATCATTACCTGTACCATTCAACCGCTTTAGAAATATGTTAAATTGCTTTCCGACATTAGATGCATAGGCAATACCATTCCCATCGTTTGACCAGATGGGCGATTGATTAAGGTTTGAGTTTATAGTTACCCTTGATGATATTTTTCTATTAATATCATAAATCCAGATAATTTCACTTTTATTGTCCGGGCCGGCTGCATCAAAAACAATCTTTCCTCCATCAGGGGAGAATTTCGACTGGTTTAAAATATTTGCAGAAAATAACTTCCCTTTCTTGTTACCTTTATCATCCGTTAAGAAAATATCTATGTTATTTTTATTCCTGCCCTGAAAAATCAGGTTACCCGATTCAGAAACTGAATATGAAGCGTAAAGGTAATTGTCCTGAAAATTTATATTTCCGGATATGGTGTAAATGTCTCCGGATAGTTTAAGATAATCCGGATCAAATGCCTGGCACATTAAAGTTGACTGCCTGACAAAAAACAAATAACCGTTTGCATATTCAGCATTGGATGAAACCTGCATAAGTGTATCGCTGGTTTCTGAATCTATTGAACCAACCATTATAACATCGCCCTGAGTGGAACCTGAATATTTTGCTTCAATTGTATATAAGAAATGCTCTCCGTCAGGCAGAAAATAAGGGAAACGTAGACTTTCTTCAGAATTTGCAGAGTCAGTTTTAACTATCTTACGCGGTGTTCCCCCGTTTGCAGAAACAAGATAAAGTCCTCCCGTTGCTTGTGGAGCGAAAACTATATCACCGTTTTTGTTAATAGTGCCACCTCTGCCGAGTAAGGCATCGCAGACATCTATTTCTGTACCTGATGCAACATTGAGTTTTTTTAACTTGTTTTGGTAGAAATAAAACAAAAATTTATCATCATACGACCAGAAAGGATAAAGACCACCGCTATTATACACGTCTTGCATATTAATTTTTTTAAATTTTCTCGCGGTATTTGAGTTAATAGGCCTTAACATTAATGTACTGTTTCCGGTAGAATCTATTCCGGCAAAAAATACGGATTTACCATCGTGTGAAATTATGGAACTTTCTCCAATTATATTAAAGTTATCAGGTCCATTTATAGAAACTGTGGCGGTAATAGGAACTTGTGACTTTTGTTTATTAAAAACGGCAAAATATAAAAAGGAAAGTAAAAAAAGGCCTGCTATACTCCAGGCCAAAAGTGTTGAAGAAAAGATTTTTCCCAGCTCAAATTTTTTGTTAAATATTTCAATTGCTATAGAGCCGGAACTTTTAGATGATGCCTGGCTTTGTGGATGTGCTTGTAATGTTTGTGAGTTTACATTATAAACTCTGCTTTTTCTGTCACTGGTAGATTTTTTTATTTTTCTTAAATCTTTTGCAAGTTCTTTCGCCGACTGGCATCTTTCATCTTTATCCTTTTCCAGACATTCTAAAATTATTCTGTCCAGTTCAGGATCAATTTCTCTTTTTACGGTTGAAAGGGGAGGGGCTTCAACATTTACTATCTCGTACATTATGGCGGTCTCGTGCATTCCCTTGAAGGGTGATTCGCCTGCAAACATTTCGTAAAGCACAACACCGATAGAAAAAATATCTGTCCTGTGGTCAACATCTAATCCTTGCACCTGTTCGGGCGACATATAACCTAGCGTTCCCATAGTTGTGCCGACTTTTGTCAGCCGGGAGGCATTTTTATCCGAATATAATTTTGCAAGACCGAAATCCATTATCTGTGCAATACCGTCTTTCCTTATCATTATATTTTCTGGTTTTATGTCGCGATGAACAATTCCTTTTTCGTGAGCGGCAGAAAGTCCTTCGGCAACTTGTATCCCAATTTCAAGAATCTGTTTTTCGGAAAGGGAGTCCTTTTTATCCTTTAGTGTTTTGCCTTCAACATATTCCATTGCAATAAAAAGCTGCTTTTCATATTCTTCAATAGAATAGATCGTGCAGACATTAGGATGATTCATTGCAGAAGCGGCTTTCGCTTCCTGTATAAATCTTACTTTATCATCTTCCGAAGCTGTTAGCTGGGAGGGGAGGAACTTAAGAGCGACAAAGCGATCGAGTTTGGTGTCCTGAGCTTTGTACACCTCGCCCATTCCGCCTTCGCCTAATTTCTCTAGTATTTTATAGTGTAGAATAGTTTCACCGATCATATCATTGACCTTTTTTTAATCTTTCTTTAGCATCCTTTCTATTTCGAAAGCAAAATTTTGAATAACAGTGATTTTATTGTATTTCCCAATTGATACCGGGCTTGTTGCAATAATGTATTTGCCATCATTTGAAATATCGTATGTTAGCCAGGTGCTTGAATAGAATGGCGGATAAAT
>CAZQQD010000021.1:0-20114 GCA_964595355.1 uncultured Ignavibacteriaceae bacterium
CTTATTAAGACAAAAAACGGCTGGAAAATCCAGCATTACAATCTTGCGATGACTATTCCCAATGAAGTTTCAAAACAGGTGAAAGATATAGTAGAGAAAGGATTGAATAAGAAATAACAATAAAGCTTATTTCTTATTCTTCTCTAATACTTTCTTTGCACTCTCGTAAACATTTTCAGCAGTAAAGCCGTAACCTTTCATAACATCTTTTAATGGGGCTGAGGCTCCGAATTTTTCAATGCTCATCGAATCGCCATCTTCCGTAACATATTTTATCCATCCTTGGTTTACCCCTGCTTCTACAGAAAGTCTTGCACGAACAGCTTTTGGAAAAACCTTTTCTTTATATTCATTTGACTGTTTATCAAACAACTCCCAGCTCGGGAATGAAACTACTCTGGCTTTAACTCCTTCAGCATTTAGTTTTTCACCTGTTGCGAGTGTTATGGAAACTTCGGAGCCGCTTGCCATTAAAATAACATCCGGCGTTCCGTTGCTATCTTTTAAAATGTAAGCGCCTTTTAAAAGGTTTTTTGCAGACGCATATTTTTTCTGATCAAGTACGGGTAATTTTTGTCTGGTTAAAACAAGCGCAACAGGGCTTCCTTCGTGTTCAATTGCTGCCTGCCAGGCATACACAGATTCATTCGCATCTGCAGGACGAATAACCACAACCTTCGGAATAGCTCTAACCGCTGCTAGATGCTCAATTGGCTGGTGTGTCGGTCCGTCCTCACCAAGTCCGATGCTGTCGTGAGTGAAAACATAAATCGGCCTAATACCAGAAAGAGCACCTAGACGAATAGCAGGACGCAGATAATCAGAGAAAATAAAAAATGTTGCGCCGAAAGGAATTACGCCTCCGTAAATCGCCATCCCGTTTAATATGCTTGCCATTCCGTGCTCTCTAACTCCGTAGTGAATACTTCTGTTTTCGTAATGATCTGCTGACAGGCTTCCGTAATCATTCATAAAAGTATCAGTAGAGGGATGAAGATCTGCAGAGCCGCCTAAAAATCCCGGAAGATATGGAGCGATTGCATTAATTGTTTTGCCTGATGAACTTCTTGTTGCAATCGGTTTCCCATCATCTTCAAAAACAGGAAGCTTATTTTTCCATTCATCCCCAATATTTCCACTCATCAAATTTAAGAATGTTTTGGCTTCTTCAGGATACTTTTGTTTGTACTGATCAAATAATTTATTCCATTCGCCCTCAGCTTTTTTACCATCTGTTTTCACTTCACTAAAGAAATTTGCAACTTCATCAGGAATGTAAAAAGTTTTATCTTCAGGCCATCCAAGGTTTTTCTTAGTAAGTTTTACTTCTTCTTCGCCAAGAGGAGAACCATGCACTCCCGCTGTATCCTGTTTGTGAGGACTTCCATAGCCTATATGTGTATCGGTAATTATCAAAGAGGGTTTGTCTATCACTTTTTGTGCAGCTTCAACGGCATTTTGCAGTGCATCTACATCATTTACATCTGTAATATGCTGCACGTGCCAGTTATAAGCTTCAAATCTTTTCTGAATATCTTCTGAAAAAGCTAAACTTGTTGAGCCGTCGATAGAAATATGATTGTTATCATAAAAGAAAATTATTTTCCCAAGCTTTAAGTGCCCTGCAATTGAAGCGGTTTCGTGCGAAACCCCCTCCATCAAATCACCGTCGCTGCAAATACCGTAAATAAAATGATCCAGAATTTTAA
Organism: uncultured Ignavibacteriaceae bacterium; assembly: GCA_964595355.1. Classification (GTDB taxonomy): domain Bacteria; phylum Bacteroidota; class Ignavibacteria; order Ignavibacteriales; family Ignavibacteriaceae; genus JAKAGZ01. Next base: position 1,710 of record CAZQQD010000021.1, read on the forward strand.
TGTCATTTTTATTAAAGATACCCCCGAGATGCGCTTCAGCAATTGCCATTCCAATTGCATTTGAAATTCCCTGACCAAGCGGTCCGGTTGTTGTTTCAACACCTGCTGTTAATCCATACTCGGGATGACCCGGGGTTTTGCTCTGCCATTGCCTGAAGCTTTTCAGATCATCCATAGAAACTTCGTAGCCGCATAAATGAAGAATAGAATAAAGAAGCATACTTCCGTGTCCTGCCGATAGAACAAATCTGTCACGGTTTAACCATTTAGGATTAGTCGGATTGTGATGCATATATTTTGAATATAAAGTATAAGCTATCGGCGCACATCCCATTGGCATTCCAGGATGACCTGAATTCGCTTTTTGTACTCCGTCAACTGCTAAAAATCTAATCGTGTTAATTGCTAAATCATCAAATTCTTTTGTCTTAACTGGCATTATTAATCTCCGTTATTTTGAGGTACTATAAATCTAAGTTCAATCATTCAAATATATTAAAAGCTATTATAAAACGACTATAATTTTTACTCCTTTGCTTATACTTAATTAAGACACAAAATATACGTGACTATATCAAGGTTCAGTCAGGTCAAAAAAATCGCCCTGTTAAGGGCGGTCTTGATTATAATCCTGTTCAACTACAGCTCGATATCCATTTTTAGAATCTATTTCCTTTATTAGAAAAGAAAATTTCAGGAATGGCAAATAAAAATGATGAATTTTAACCAATTATTATAAAAAACTTTACTTCTTATTTATTTCCAATTTTCTTATTTTGTCGATTACAATTAATTTAATCCTAATATCTGGGGGCTTTATGGAAGAAACTACGATAAGCAACCGGGAATTATATCGACTTCCCTGGACATTACCTGACAATGCAATTTCATGGCTCGAGCCAACAGCAATGTGCAACCTTTCCTGTGATGGCTGCTACAGAGAAAACGAAAAGAATTCACATAAGACATTTGAAGAAATTAAAAATGAACTGGATGTATTTGCAAAGTACAGGAATACAGATTGCATTTCTATTGCAGGGGGTGATCCTCTGCTCTATCCCCCAATTGTTGAACTTGTAAAGGAAATCAAGAACCGCGGACTTAAACCAATCGTTAACACAAACGGCAAGGCTCTGACAAAAGAGTTACTACACGATCTGAAAAAAGCCGGAGTTTATGGATTTACTTTCCATGTTGACAGCAAGCAGGGAAGACCTGAACATTGGAGAGGCAAAAACGAACTGGAATTGAATGAGCTCAGGCTGCAATATGCGCAAATGCTTGCTGATGAAGGAAACATTGCCTGTTCTTTCAATTCAACCGTTTATGAAGATACTCTTCAATATGTGCCTGAAATGGTAGAGTGGGCTGCAAAACATATTGATATAGTTCAAACAATGGTGTTCATCGCTTTCAGACATGTTGTTCCTCAAATGCCGTTTGACTGGTATGCAGGCGGACAGAAGATCGATTGGCAGAATATTATGTACCATTCAGATAACGAAAGGAAAGTCGATATTCTCTCTACTGATATTCTAAAGAAAATTAGGGAAAAATTTCCTGATTTTACACCGAGCGCATATTTGAACGGAACAGAAAAAGCCGATTCATATAAATGGCTTTTGACCGAACGCGTCGGAACAAAAAATAAAATTTACGGTTATCTCGGTCCAAAATTTATGGAATTGATGATGGCTGGTCATCACTGGTTTAAAGGTACTTATCTTTCATATGCCTCACCAAAATTAACACGAAAGGGAAGATCAACTTTGCTTATGCTTTTACCTTTTGATAAAGGAGTAAGAAAGGCTGCCGGACATATGTTGAAAAACCCTTTTAAATTATTTAAAAGAGCACATATGCAATCAGTTATGTTCATTCAGCCTGTAGATTTTATGAAAGGTGGTGAGCAAAGCATGTGCGACGGATGTCCTGATATAACAGTTCACAACGGAGAGTTGGTATGGTCATGCAGACTCGAAGAACAAAAAAGATTCGGAACATTTCTACGTTCCGTTCCTAAGCAATAAATTAAAGCCATGAAGGCGATTTACAGCCTTCATGGCTATTACATCACTTCGATTTTGCTCCCTTTTTATTCCTGTTTTTCATAAATTCTAATAAACAATTTTAGAGTCGTTATGGGATTTAAACTCACAACCAAATTAATAATCGCCGCTGTTATTTTGATAATACTGATCATTTTAGGCATTTCATCCGGGTTAATTAATTTTAACATAGTAAAGATCACGACAGAATCTAATCAACAATTAGTGTTAAATAAAATTGAGAAAATAGGAAATCTTGAACTGGTCAGGTTCAACTTTAACGATGTTATTGAAGAATCTATCGTGCGAAAAATATTTGACATCGATGACCTTGCACCGGATAGTAAGGTTTTAGTAATTGTTAATGGTGAGGCAGCCGCGTGTGTTAACTTACTGGAGGTAACAAAAGATGATATAAAATTAAATGGAGATGATATACATCTAACTTTACCTGTACCAACTATATGTTATGCAAAAATCAATCACGATAGATCAAAAATCTATGATGCAAATTTTATCGCAAAAGTTTTTAATCCTGAATTGATAGATAAAGCTTACCGGGAAGGTGAAATAAAAATTAAAGATGAAGCAATTAAACTAGGAATATTAAATCAGGCAAAAATAAATGCAAAAAAATTGTTGGGGGCTTTGTTAAAAGGGGTTACAAAAAAGAACATTATTATAGATTTTAAAAAAGAAAGCAATTAATTCGATTTAATTCTCAATCCCTTCGGTACAATAATTCTTTCAAAAAGATCAAATATGCCCTGTACCATCAAAGCTAAAAGTGCAGCCGGGACTGCACCTGCAAGAATAAGAGAAATATTATCCAACCTTATCCCCGTGAGAATCGGTTGACCGTATCCACCTGCCCCAATTAAAGCACCCAGAGTTGCAGTACCTACATTTATAACCGCAGATGTTTTTATTCCAGAAAGAATTGACCTTGAAGCAAGCGGAAGCTCTATAAGCCGCAGCTTAGCCCTGTCAGGTAATCCGATTGCTGATGCAGATTCTCTTAAATTTTCCGGAATATCTTGTAAACCAGAATAAGTGTTTCTTACGATTGGTAGCAAACTATACAAAAACAATGCAAGTATTGCCGGCCAAGAACCAATACCCAATAACGGAATCATAAAAACCAAAAGCGCAAGAGATGGAATTGTTTGAATAATTCCGACAACACTCAAAATTATATTTCCAAATTTTTTCTTTCTAAATGCTATTATTCCAAGTGGAATTGAAATCAAAATAGCAGCTAGTAAAGAAACTGAAACAAGAAACAAATGCTGCTTTGTATTTTCAAATAATCGATCAAAGAACGTTTGCCGCTCAAAATCGCCAATTTCACCAAACTTGTTCTTAATAAATTCAGAAGCAACCTGACTTTCAGATTTACCACCGATTTTAACTTCTTCATTCATTTTTATCATACTGGCTTCAGTAATTGAATTTTCAAGTTTCAGAATTTGCCTTAAGGTCCCAGGTGCCTTTTTTTCAAGGTCCGCCCTATATAAAAAAACAGCTTTATAATCAGGGAAAAAGTGTTTGTTGTCTTTTAAAACTTTCAAATTATAATATTCTATTTCAGCATCAGTTGAGTAGATATCAATTAAATCTATGTCTCCTGATTCAAGTCCGCGATATGCAAGATCGTGATCGAGTCCACGAACGTTTTTTTGTGGCAAATTATAAGCCCGTCTTAATCCATGCCATCCGTCTTTTCTATCCATAAACTCATTGCTAAATCCTATTCTTAACTCAGGATGTTCTTTCAGATCAGATATTTTATCAATATTTAGTTTTTTCGCCAATTTTCTTTTCATCCCAATAGCATAAGTGTCATTGAATCCCAAAGAACCACTTATTTTTATGTTTAATTTTTCGAATGAATTAAAGAGTTCATTATCAGAACTAATTTTACCTGAGAATACTTCTTGTTTTATTGTTCCAGTATATTCAGGATAAATATCTATATCGCCTTTAACGAGCGCATCCCACAAGACTCGTGTACCGCCCAGCTCTTCTAAGTGTTCAACATTCTTATCTACTTTTTTTCCCAACCCTGTTGCGATTTCCCCAATAATTACTGACTCGGTAAATTTCTTAGATCCTATTTTCACTGGATATCTTTCCTGTGGAAATACAGAACAAAAAACCAGCAGGATCACTGCAAATATTTTGAATTTATATCCCATTATTTAAAATCATGCAGACTACGCTGTGCGTTTATAAATTTTTCGACAAAGTCACATTTCGGCTTTTCAACAAAATCTTTTATGCTTCCGGTTTGAACAATTTTACCGTCTTTCATCAATACAATTGAATCTCCAAAATAAGCAGCTTCATTCATATCGTGTGTAACCATAACAACTGTTTTTTTTAGTAACTTAAATATTCCTTTAAGATCTGCCTGAAGCTCAAATCTTATTAAAGGATCGAGGGCGCCGAGAGGTTCGTCTAAAAGGAGAAATTTTGGATCGAGCATTAACGCCCGCATCAGACCGACTCTTTGTTTTTGACCACCGGATAATTCGGAAGGAAATCGTTTAAGTCCGTCAACAGGAAATTTGGTTAAAACTGATAATTCCAGAATTCTTTCATTAATTTTTTCCTCACTCCAGCCAAGATACTTTGCCATAATGCTAACATTATCTTCAGTGGAAAGATGTGGAAATAAACCTCCATCCTGTATGACATATCCCATAATTTTTCTTAGTTGCAAAATATTATGGCTTTTAAGCAACTCGCCGTTAATTTTAGCGCTTCCGGTATCGGGCATAATCAGTCCCATAATTACCCTGATTAAAGTTGATTTACCACAGCCACTGGGCCCAATTAGAACAGTTGTGTTACCTGCAATGAAATGATAATTAATATTCCGGAGTGCGTATGCAGAGTTATAAGATTTTGTAAGATTTTGTAATTCAATTGACATTAATAGAAAATCTAAAGTGATGAACTATAAGTCACAATATAGTTTTTATCTCACACTAAATAAATGGAAGGGTGTAAATGAAAGGAAGAATATTTATTAAATTTTATAAATGGGAGTATTGCCTCTCTCATCGGGGTTGCGTGTAATAGCACTACCACTTGATCCGGGATAAGGTCCAGCCGCCTGCTTACTTTTAGTAACTGCCTGGTCAATTTTAAGCTTATCCCTGATTTTCTGAAATCTTTGTAAGATTATCTGGTGTTTAGCAATTTCATCCTGCAATTTCTTTTTAATTGTAACAAGTTTAGAGATCTCATTCTTGTGCGATTCCTGTTCCTGCTTAACATTAGTAACAGTGTTTTGAAGTTCTGCAAGTTCACTCATTGCATCAGAAACCCTTTCCTTAACCTCTTGTAGCTGATTTTCATAGTCACCAAGTTCATTTAATATTTTTTTCCTTCGCTCTTCTGATTTATTATATCCATTTACCATAGTATTAAACAATTCACGCATTTCCTTGTCGAGGTTTTCTCTCTTCTTTTGTAAAAGCTCGGTTTCAAAACGAATATCGCTGTTAAAAATTTTCCTTTCTTTTGCTTCAATCAAAAGTTTCTGTAATTCATTTTGCATAAGTTCTTTCTGCTGACTAACATTAGATACCAGCTTTTCCATTTTTTCAAGCTCAGCTTTACGTGTTTTTAACACATTTTCACTTTCTTCGAGAGCAGCTATTTTTTCAAAAAGTGCCTGATCACGTTCTTCGATATCCTTTTCTTTTTTCACTACTACTTGTTCAAGTATTCCCTTTTTCTTATTTATTTCGGCCATTTCTTTGCTGAACTTTTCAAACATTTTTGAGAAACGTGTTTCAAGTTCAGCATTACCTTCTTCAATCTCAGTCTTTCTTCTTTCCAATTGAGGAACAAGATCTTTTAGCTTTTTATATTCTTCCGATACTTTATCAATGTTGTCTCTTTCCATTTTTAATTTGGTCTGGATTTCTTCACGCAACTTTTCAAACGACCTAACTTCATCTTTTAATTCTTCATTTTTATTTTCAACCTCCATCATCTCCACATTAAGTTTAGATAACTTTTGAGCTTTTATGGAAATTGATTGGTCAAGTTCATATAACTCTTTTGTCTTTACACTCAATTCTTCAAGAATTTTGTCTCTTTCTTTTAGTGAATTTTCAAGCGCAATTCTTTCTTCTTCTCTAGCATTTAATTTTTCTTCAATCTCCTCAAGGTCTTTTTTTCTCTTGCTTTCTTCAACTGAAAGGAACTCTACGCTCTTTTTAACTTCCTTTTCGTCTTCTTCAAGTCTTTTTACTTTTTGTTCAAGGAAAGAGATCATTCCTTCTTTTTCTTCGATTATTTTATCCAGTTCATTCTGTTGCTCAATCAGTTTAAGCCCTCTATCCTCGATATCTTTAACTTCTTTTTCCTTAAGAGCTACCCGATTCATTAAGTCACTTTCTTTTTGTTTAAGTGAATCAAGATTAGATTTAAATTCATCAATCTGCTTTCGGAATTTCTCCTGGAGATTGCTTAATTCTTCACTTTCTCTACGCTTTTCATTAATATGATAATCTAATTCTGAATCTTCACCATGCTTTCCACTGAGCACGTTATCGATATCGCGAATTTGATCATTGTAGGATGATATGGTTTCTTCGAGGTCTGTTTTTTGTGAAGCAAGTTCTTCAATTTTTTCATTCAGAACACTTAGTTGCGATTTCTTCTCTTCGCCTTCTTTCTTAAGGCCTTCTATGTCATCTTTCAGATTCTTTTTAGTTTCATTGATCTCGTAAATTTCACTTTGAAGAATTTTGAGGGTTTCTTCCAGTTTTTTCCCCTTTTCTTCCTTTTCATACATGAAGTGAAATTTAGTCTTTAACTCTTCATTTTCTGTCCTGAGTTCCTCAAGTTTTTTTGATCTGAAAAAATCCATTGTTTCTCCTTTTAACCCTCAATAAGCTGGAAGATATACGTTGTGAATAGTGAACATAGCTATTCATTCCTTAATTTTCAAATTTTTATTATGCTTGTTTAATCTCCCGATAGATAATTTATAATAGCAGAGCAAAAATTTGGCAGGTCATTTGGTCCCCGACTGGTAATCATATTCCTGTCAATAACTACACTTTTATCAAGCCATTTGGCCCCTGCATTTATCAGGTCGTCTTTAATTCCTGGCGTAGAAGTACACTTGTATCCTTTTATAATTCCCGCTGATATAGGTATCCAGCCTGCGTGACAAATATGTGCAATAAGTTTATTAGATTTTTGAAATGATTTTGTGAGCTCTAACACCTTCGGAATTCTTCTCAATTTATCGGGAGCAAATCCGCCTGGAATAATTAAAGCATCAAAATCTTTTTCATTAATTTTATCAATGGCTTCATCTGATTTGCAGGGATAACCGTGTTTTCCATTATATGTCTTCCCTTTTTCAGAAGCTATAATAATTACAATAGCACCTTCTTCTATCATTCTCAACTTGGGATACCACAGTTCAAGATCCTCGTAAACATCATCAACGAACATTAATATTTTCTTGCCAGTGAGTTTTTGCATAATTTCCTCTCAACTTAAATTTCACCGTTTCTGTATTTCTTACGAAAATATAATTTTTGAATTTGTCTTTCAAAAATCATATCTGCAAGTACCTCAGGTATAGATTCCCTGTTTTTTCCAGAAAACAAATCGTGAAGTTTTACTTCATCAAGGTCTATTCTGTAAAGAGCATTGACTAGTTTCTCGTATTCATTATCAAGCATATAAGCAATTTTTTTAATCAATATTCTTTTGAGCTTTTCAGCTGAGTAAATTTCGTTTACAGAGGGAAGTTTTTCCATCCCGATTTTAATCATATCCTTCGAAATAAATTCTGCAATTTCTTTTACATCAATATTTGTTTCTTTACTCATATTTTATCTTCAATCAATGAAACTTTCAATTTTTTCGTTTGCATTAAATAAACAAGCCTGTAGCTTAAATACGAAAAGAAAGGTGCGCTAGCTACATCAATTGCATAATGAACATGTTGAAGAAGAACAAATACACCTACTAAAATTGTCGCAACCAGAAAAAATATTTTAAGTGTTTTTTTATCACTCACGAGGTAAAACAAGAAAATTGTAGCCGTATGACCGGAGAAAAAAAGATCCTTGGTTAAAATTTGCCCTGTACCAAAAAACTGAACAAAAGGATCATTTAATAAAATCATTCCTTTCGGAGGATTTAACGGCATCATAAACATCATAATAATTCTTATTAATAAAAGCAATGAATAACATTGAAAAGTAAATGTCATTTGTGGAGGATTTAACGCCAAAGTATAAAGAATGATCACGATAGAAAGATAAATAAGACCAAATACCAACCAGGTTAAATCAACTGCTTTAAAATAACGCAATATTGGATCTGCAAGGGTAATTCCTTCTCTATTTTCATTAAAATTCAGAAAGTTTGCTAAGGCAAAAAGCATAATAGCAAGAACTAAAACCGAAATAATAAATTCATTCCGGAAATATTTATTATGTAAAAATGTTCCCCAGTTCATTATGAGTTTACTTTATTTGTTCTCGCAAAATTCAGTGAGCACTCCAAAAGTTGTTTTAGGGTGGAGAAAGGCAACCTGAAGATTTTCCGCTCCTTTTACAGGTTCCTTGTTAATTAGCTCAACCCCTTTTAATTCAGCTTCTTTCAATGAGTCTTTAATATTCTTAACTGCAAAGGCAATGTGATGTACTCCCTCACCTCTTTTTTCAATAAATTTAGAGATCGGTCCGTCCTTACCGATAGGCTCAAGTAATTCTATTTTTGTATCTCCAATTTTAAAAAAAGCAGTTTTTACTTTTTCTTCGCCTACTTTCTCAATTCGGTAACATTTTAGCCCCAGAACGTTTTCATAATACTTAATAGATTCTTCAAGGTTTTTCACCGCTATTCCTATATGTTCTATGTTAGATATATCCATTACATCCTCAAATAGTAAATTTAAATGACAACAGTTTCTTTATATTCGCCGAAAATTTTTCTTAAAGTGTTACTGATTTCACCAATACTACAATAAGCTTTAACTGCATCAAGAATAAACGGCATTAAATTATTTTCTCCCGAAGCAGCCTGTTCAAGGACAGACAATTTTTTTTCTGCTTCAGCTTTATTCCTTTCTGCACGGACTTTATTCAGAAATTTAATTTGCTCCTCCTGTATCTTCATGTCTATCTTTAAGATTTCGGGTCTTACGTCATCATCAGATTTGAATTTATTTACACCTATAACTATCCTCTCTCCCGCTTCAAATTGTTTTTCAAATTCGTAAGAAGCGCTTTGAATTTCATACTGAACAAAGCCTTTTTCAATTGCAGATACCATACCCCCCAGTGAATCAATTTTATTGATATAATTTCCAGCTTCCTTTTCTATCCTATTTGTCATATCCTCTACGTAATATGATCCTGCCAAAGGATCAATAGTATTTGTTATTCCTGATTCGTAAGCAACGATTTGTTGAGTTCTCAATGCAGTTCGCACGGAATTTTCAGTCGGAAGTGTAAGAGCTTCATCTTTTGAATTTGTGTGGAGACTTTGAGTACCACCTAACGTCGCTGCTAATGTTTGGATTGTAACTCTCACTATATTATTATCAACTTGTTGCGCCGTTAGAGTAGAACCTGCTGTTTGACTATGAAACCTAAGCATCATCGACCTTTCCTTTTTAGCATTAAATCTTTCCTTCACAATCTTTGCCCATAGTCTCCTTGCGGCTCTGAACTTAGCAACTTCTTCCAAAAGATCATTGTGAGAATTAAAAAAGAAAGAAAGTTGTCCGGCAAAATCATCTACATCAAGACCTGCTTTCAGCGCAGAATCTACATAGGCAATTCCGTTCGCCAAAGTAAATCCAACTTCCTGAGCAGCAGTTGACCCTGCTTCCCTAATATGGTACCCTGAAATTGAGATTGTATTCCAGCAAGGCACTTCCTTAGCACAGTATTCGAAAATATTTGTTATCAATCTCATTGAAGCCTTGGGTGGATAAATATAGGTGCCACGTGCAATATACTCTTTCAGAATATCATTTTGGACTGTTCCACTTATTTTATCTTTTTGTACACCTTGTTTTTCAGCTACAGCTATATACATTGCCAACAATATTGCTGCTGTTGAATTTATAGTCATTGACGTTGAAATTTTATCAAGCGGTATTTGATCAAAAAGAATTTCCATATCAGCTAAAGTGTCTATAGCAACTCCAACTTTTCCCACTTCTCCATAAGATAATTTATCATCACTATCGTACCCAATTTGCGTTGGTAGATCGAAAGCAACTGATAATCCAGAAGTTCCCTGGGAAAGTAAATACCTGTATCTTTCATTTGATTCTCTTGCAGTACCAAACCCTGCATATTGTCTCATTGTCCATAATTTCCCCCGATACATGGTTGGTTGAATTCCCCTTGTAAACGGATAAGTACCTGGAAAGCCTATTTTATCAAGATAATTTTCATTGTCAATATCATTTGGATAATAGAGAGGTTTTACATCTGAAAAGGAGATTGTGGAAAATTCTTTTTGTCTTTCAGGTCTTTTTTCTACAGCTTTTTTATACTTGTTTTTTTCCCAGTCTTCAAACGCTTTTTGAACCTTACTTTTTAAATCCATAGGAGAAGCCTTCCTTTACTTTTATACTCAATAGAAATATCAAAATAAGCAATGGTGAAATTTATTAAAAAACGAGGACTTTGGATATTTTCAGAAAACGAATTTTTATGCGACAGAGGATTCTTCAAGCGCTTTTACAAGCTCATACTTAGAAAACGGTTTTACCAAAAATTTGGTAGCGCCTGCTTCGTAAAAGTTTCTGATTTTTTCTTCAAAAAATTCGCTGGAAAGTATTATTATGGGCCGCTTAAAAGGGTCAATTCTTTTTATATCACGACAAATGATCAAGCCCTGATCCCATCTTGTTGGATTGACATCAAACATAATTGTCGAGTAATCCTGTTTTCTTAAGAGCTCTAACTTAAATTCCCTGAAATTATATGATTCAACTGAATGAGACTTTTTCAAAAATGCTACTATAAGGTCTTGCGATTCACCCGAATCGTCCAGCATTAAAATTTTATTTGATTCTGCTCCGGTTTTCACAACAGTTTTTTGTTTTGCTTTTGAAGCTTCGTTTTGAGATAGAGGCAAAGTGAAAGTAAACGTGGAACCTACTCCTTTGATACTGTCAACTAATAGAGAACCACCCATTTTCTCGATAAATCTTTTTGATAAAGCCAACCCAAGTCCGTTACCTTCATAATTTCGTCCAATATTAAGGTCCTCCTGGCTGAACGGTCGAAAGAGATGATCCATATACTCAGTTGATATTCCTACTCCGGAATCTTTAATTTTACAAAGCACTAATTCTCTTTCTTCTATAATATTGGTTTCTATTTCAACAAATCCCTGACGGGTAAACTTTACAGCGTTATTCAATATGTTATTGATTGCATTTTCCAAGCAACTAACATCGATATCAACATAAATGCTTTCATGTTTTATCTGTTTTTTAATTTCGAGTTTCTTAAAATCTGCTTCCTTCTCGATAGTATTTACACAATTATTTATTACCGAAACTAAATTTGCAGTTTCATAATTTAAGTTATAAGTACCCGCTTCGAGCTGTGCAAACTCCAGCATTTGTGTGATACTTTTGAACAATCTCTCACTTCCGCTATGCAGATTATCAAGATATACTTTATCTTCTTCTTCCAGTTTGTCTTTCATACTTTCACGAATTAAAGAAGAATAACCTAGTATGATATTCAAGGGAGTTCTAAGTTCGTGTGAGAGCACATTAAGAAAAGTATTTTTTAATCTTTCTGCTTCTTTATTTGCGTCTCTTGCTTTTTTAACTTCTTCTTCAGCCAGATAAATTTCTGTCTGATCCTCGTGAAGGAACACAATAAAATTTTTCTCATTAAAAGAGCTATGGAAAATCTTTGTCCTAAAAATTGGTATTGTTATACTTTTAGATTTAAGTAGAGCATCCGAATAATTTTCGACAAAACAATATCCTTTTGATTTCAAAGTTTCTCTCACAGAATTAACGATTCCGTTTCTTTTTAATTCAGCATCTGTAAATACAGAATACTCCTTTAGTTCCGGCAATGAATATTCCCATTGCAGATTGAATGCCTGGTTTACATAAACAATCTTTCCACTCTCATCAATTACTTTTATAGGAAAATAGATTGAGTCGTAAAGCTGTTGAAAATATGTTACGTAAGATTCGCTCATACTTAGTTTACTGGTATTGAGAATTGAACCGCCGCACCTTTTTCCCTATCTAACACCTTTATCTCCCCATTGTGGCTTTCTATTATACTTTTACACAGGTATAAGCCATAACTATTTTTTTCGGATGAAAGTATTTGCGTAAAGTAATCTTTCATATCAGGGGGAAAGCCGGGGCCATTATCCCCAACAATAACAGAAATTTTGTTATCTGTTACAGAAGTTTTTATTGTTATTTCTGCGTTGGCTTTAGCATCCGCAGAATTATTAAATAAATGGACAAGAACGTGCTGTATCTGTTCTGAATCATATTTGCACACAGGTAGATTATTAAACTCAGTTTTAAAAACAACTTTATGAAATTTCTTCATTGGAGAAATATATTTAATAACAGACTGGATAGTTTTATTAAGTTCACCACTATCTTTATTTAAAGATATAACAGCAGTCTCAGATAAAACTTGTGCATATTTCTGAATATTTCTTATACTATCAATTGCTACCTTGGATTTCAACTTAAGCCTATCGAAGAAAATTGAATCTGAAAAGGCTTTATGATTTTCAAGTTCCCTCTGAGTTTTTTCAATTGTTCTCATTAAACTTTCTGTTTCAAGTAATGCAAGGTGAACAAGCCCCTGTAACGATTGACCTATCTCAGAATCTATACTTGTCTTAAGAGTTTTTCTTTCAGCTTGAATAAGCTGAATATTAGCTTCATTTAATGCATTATAAGCTTGTATTTGCCCATCATAAAGTTGTGCATTTCTGATAGCGGTTGCTGCTTGTCCGGCAAGTATTTCAAAAGTACTGGTAATTTCTTTTATTTTTATTTTATGTAAGCGCTTACTATCAACATATATTACCCCAATCTTTTTCCCTTCTGTTATTAAACAAGAACACAAAATAGTTTGAAGTTCAAGACGCAATATACTTTTACTGGGATCGTAATTTGTATCACTTTGTGCGCCTTCAATAAATTTAGATTGCCCGGTATCAAAAACATCTCTGACAACCGATGTACTAATGTTGAACATATCTTCTGATAAAACTTCCCCTTCATAATCCAGCCCTAATTTAAATTCCAACTTCCCTTTTGAATTGTTAAGGACAATAAAACCCCTGTCAGATTCTGTGATAGAAACTGCATTCTTTACAACGAGTTGGAGGACATCATCAATTACTAGTGTTTTATTAATCTTATCCACCACATCAAGAATAAGCTCAAGATTTTTCTGCTTATCAGAAGGCTCTCCTTTGATGAAGGGAAGTTTCTCGGAACTGTCAATCTGTTTTTTAAACTCAGAAAATTTCATCTCTTAAAATAATTAGTATTAAGTGATTTAATATAATGTATGTATGGATAAATTAAAAACCGGAAAGTACGAAGCAAATAGGAAAAATTAACGAATGTAAATAACCATCTGGGTTATACTAAATTGTTGACATTATCTCCTGAATTTTCCTAATCATCGAAACAGCTTTTTGTTTCTTGTAATAATCAAGAGAAAATTTAAGATGTTTAGCTGCCTCTTCTCTTCTATTAAGCTCAGCATAAAGAATTCCGAGCTCAAAGGATGTTTCAGCTTCATTAAGGACATTTTCAAATTCCTCATTGATCCTGAGACTGGACAATAGATAATTTTCAGCATTTTTATAATTTTTAATTTTTCTTTCTATTATACCTTTTATCTTATAGATGTCTGCGATCGAAAGTCTATCATTTAGCTTAAAGCTAACTTCAAGAGCTTTATCAGCAAAAGCTGATCCAAGAGGATAATCTTCAAGTTGCGTATAAATAAACGCTTTGCTTAAATATGAAAGTGCCAGGGTAGGTAAATAGCCTGCCTTTAAGGCAGAATAGATGCTCAAATCAAATTCAGCAAGTGCTGATTTATATTCGCCTTTTTCTATAAACAACATTCCGAGATTGTGCCTCACCTCTGTAATTCTCCGAAAATCCTCTAGTTGTTCAAACTTCACTAATGCCCTTTGATAATATGTAAACGCTGCATCATAGTAGCCCTGTATGTTATTTACTATCCCAAGGTTTATTTCAAGCATACCAATTAAAGCATCATCTTTATTTTTACGAAGATAAGTAAAACTCTTTTCAAAATGCTTGTTGGCATTTTTCATATCCCCCATATCGCCGTAAATTGTTCCGATAAGATTTTCACTCCTGAAGGCACCTTTATAGTCCTTTTGCTGTTCAAACAATTTTTTTGCTCTTTTTAAATAATTTATACTATCTTCCCATTTAGCCTCCCTAACCAAAATATTTCCAAGTTCTAAAATGGCGTGTGCTTTTATATTTTCGTTTTGTGAATCATCCTTTACAATATTTAATATATGTCCGAAAATTTCAGAGGCAGTTACTAACTCACCTTGTGAAATTGAAATTTCACCAAGATAAAGCAGGAACTCAATAAATTTCTGTGCTTCTAGTTTATCTTCAGCAAAGTTGATAAGAAAATTCACATTGGTGTGATAATTTTGAGTCGGAGCAATTTCAGATTTTAATTGGTCTTTTCTCGGCTTGTTAAGTGATGTTTTAAATGGTTCACCTGAGACAGTATTTTCCCTGAATAATTTTTTATATTCAGCAATTTCCTCAGTACCAAAGAAATTTTGAAGAAGCTTATCTATTATTTGTACTATCGTTAACACAATATCTCAGAATTTATACCATAAAAATAGAAGATTTTTTAAGGGGGGCAAATAATAAACCTATAAAACGTAAAAAATCCGGATAAAAGGTTGATATTACTAATTTGTCTTTTGTTTTTATCAGTTCTTTAACAATTTATAAGAGAGAAACCATTCCCAGGAATTTCCGTTATCATACCAAGCTTTTGCGATGCCCGCAGAAAAGGTAGACTCCAGATTGAACCAATGTTTAAAAACAAAATTTGCTTGTATGCCTAAATTTTTCCAATAGCTTTTAGTAAAGTTATCTGCAGCAAGAATACTTGAATATACGGATACATCAAGATAATTAATGAAATGCTGGCCCACCCCCACACCTCCAAAACGTATAGGAGGAAAATTATTTTCAAACATTAACTTAGCAAATTTATCAGCAACCAAACTATAAATCGGTATGCCGGGAAAACGAAATATATCCCTGTATTGTTTTACAACTTCTGCGTCTTCAAAAGCACGATTTCCAAATCCACCAAAGAAATAATGTGCCTGAGCAAGCTTGTCGTTTTGATAATTATATCCTGTACCAATTTTAAAATGAAAAACATTGTGTGAAGAAATCCAGGTTGAATAATTATCCCATTCAACATGCGCTTCTGCTGCCGCGGTTGGTTTGTTGAAATTAGAAATAAATGAATTTAAAGTTATATCAAATTCATTTCCATTTTCATAATCCACACTACCGATACTCCTTCTGAGATTTTTTGAATTCAGATTTGTTGATGCTGTTATAAAATCAGGCTGTGAAACTTTAACAATATTATCATTAATCGATTTCACACCAGTGTAAAGATCAATTTCCGTTTTCTGTTTTATTTTATGAGGATTATCATAAAGCCAGTAATTTGTGCTAACCAGAGACAATTTAGTACCTATCATTCCTCTCTTTCTATCATTAAACAGATCAAAAAAGTCTGGGGCATTGTATTCTATTCCAATTTCAAATCTTTTCTTATATTCATATTTCCCGCGAAAGTGTATCCTTGGGTTTACTGAATTGGTATTGAAAGGAGAAATTCCAAACTCAAGAGTTATGTCATGAGTAAACATAGGATCAGCAATCCGTGAAAAAAATCCAATAACCTTTTGAGATTGAAATCCCGTAATCTCAGGAATTATTGTATTAATTTTAAGATTACCAAACCCGCTGTATTCTTTTTCGTCCGCAAGGCTTAACTTATATTCATTATCTTTAGCGGGCTTTAAGATCCAGTTCAATACCTGTGGATTTCTACTAATAATTTGCTGCCCGAGGTAATTTATAGCCGGAAGATGAACAGCCGGTTTATTAGGAATTACAACAGGAAGAAAACCATTTGATGTAAATTCGAACGCGAAAAGAGAATCTTGCGAAATATATATTGGGTTGAACAAGCCAGTTACTGTATGGCTTAAAGCTTCTATTTTATTGTTGCCCAGGTCGATCCTATAGATGTTAGAGACTCCGTTGGTATATGCATTCCAATAAATATATTTTTCATCCGGACTCCATGAAGGATTCTCTGGTGTTCCTATTTCAGTTATAGTCTTATATTGGAAACCGTCCCCTTTTTTCAGTTTGTCTATATCAAAGAGAATAAGTAATTGCTGACCATTTGATTTATGGTATGCAGCAGCCATAAATCTTCCCGAGGGACTTACAGATAAATCAAATAAATCGTCGCCAATATCAAAATCAATAACTGGATCAATTTTATGATAAGGGTAATTGGAATAAGCTAAAGTAATTCCTCCACCCGAATGCCTAAGACCCCAAAGCTCGTGTGTAGCGGAAGATACGGTTAAGTCTCCAATCCTGTAATCTTTAAACAATTCCTTTGTCTCTCCTGTAGTTACGTCCATCACACAAATGTCTCTGTAAAGTTCATTATTATTTGTAGTATAAAAAAACAACCCTTTACTTTTATCAAATGCAGTTGAGGACACGGTTATATAACTTGGTGTTGGTAAACTACCAATCTCCTCTGATTCATTTAATCTTAAATTAAGCTTTTTAATTCCCGCAAGATGATCTGGTCTGTGGAAACCGAAATAAATATTTTTTCCGGTTTTGTCTACATAAGGATGAGTAACCCAGCCCGTCGGCTCTTTAGTAACTCTTCTTATAGGGCTTAAGGGATATGATTCGAGTTTATCAATATTCTTTTTTTGGAATTTTTTTTCGTTTTGAACAAAATCATCCCATGCTTCCGAAAGGCTTATTCCAAACTCTTTATTAAATTTACTCCTAAAATCTGTATAGATATCATTTCCATCAGTTCTATACCAATCAATTAGTTTATCAGCTCCGTATTTAATCGCCAGATAAGAACTAAATCTTGTTCCATAGAGATAAAAAAGCGTTTCCAGAAGAAATGACCTGTTGTAATATTTTGTATCCAATGAGAGATACCCAGGGAAATCTGCATTTTCATAAACCATGCTCCTAAAATACATTTCATCAAAATTACCAAGGGTCCTTCCGAAACCGCCACTCAACCATGTTTCCATAAATACCGCAATACCTTCTTGGTGCCACCTGGGAGTATATCTTTCGTAATTAGTGAGTAAACTAAAAAGTATAGTAAGTGGTTGTGTTTTTTCAGGTGCCACTTTAGAAAATATTTTTCTTACGGTCTTTTCAATATTCGAAGCCCCATCATCTACTAACACATGCACAAGCTCGTGACTCAAAATCCATTGAAACCTTTCAGTATAAGGGATATTCTCATATCCATGCTCGAGGGGTTCAATTTCAAGCCGAATAAAATCCTCAGGTACTGTCGTTGTAGATCCAAACCCATAATCATATGCGTCATAAGGATTGATAATGATTTTTTCAGAAGGTACTATGTTAAAAAGCCGGGATAATTCACTTAAAGCATTTTCACCTGAAGCAAGAAGATGTGGTACAAGAACTGAATCTGATTGCCTGTAAATGACCTTAAAGTGTTCGCTTTCCGTTTCGTACCAATCTTGAGGAAAGCTAAATCTGGAAAAAATGAAAAAAAAGAGAAAAATAAAAAGTATCGATGTTAAATCGGAAATTCTTTTAGAGTTATTGAGTATAGGATTCAATTTGCCAGGAATTAATTTGTAATAAAAAAGTCCCGTATTTAGCGGGACTTTAATTTACGAAAAAAAATTATTGAATCCGCAATCACAAAATTGCTTTAGCGAATTGCCTGATTCCACAAATTACACTGTCAGTTTTAATGTGCCCAAGCGTATCTTGATCCCAATTCACTTAACTGTGAATTTGAATGTGCCCAAGCATATCTTGATCCCAATTCACTTAACTGTGAATTTGAATGTGCCCAAGCGTATCTTGATCCCAATTCACTTAACTGTGAATTTGAATGTGCCCAAGCGTATCTTGATCCTAATTCACTTAACTGTGAATTTGAATGTGCCCAAGCGTATCTTGATCCTAATTCAC
>CAZQQD010000021.1:20214-32171 GCA_964595355.1 uncultured Ignavibacteriaceae bacterium
AATTCACTTAACTGTGAATTTGAATGTGCCCAAGCGTATCTTGATCCTAATTCACTTAGCTGTGAATTTGAATGTGCCCAAGCGTATCTTGATCCTAATTCACTTAGCTGTGAATTTGAATGTGCCCAAGCGTATCTGCTTCCAATTGCTTCAAGCTGAGCAGAGGATCCGTTTTCAAAAGTTGGGATATTAACCTGACTAGCTGTGTTTATGTCATCAGTTGTGACCGAATTCATTGTAACAGCTTCACTTATCGACTGAAATCTTGTAGCCTTCTCAACATTATTCGGAGTTTGGGCAACTCCCGAAATGCTAAGTGCTAAAACAGCCACTATAAGAAAAGCTGAAGTTGAAAATAATTTTTGGCACATAACACACCTAAATTTAAAATAGAAAATAGTTTTTTAAGCTCTCCATATTAAGCAAGCATTATGCCATGCTAAAAATCTTCTATTTTCTAAGGATTCAGAGTTACTGGACGTAGGAATAAGTAAATATTACCGGATAAGTGCAGTAAAATTGGGGGATTTGTAAAATTATATTACAAAACAGTGTGGCTTTCTTCGTTTATTGTTAAAAATCCACTATTTATTCAATATTGATTTAAATTAATATATTGAATAACCTAAATTTTCATATGTTGTGTGCCAAAAACTATCGCTTGAGTTCTATTTTCAACATCTTTCAATTTATCAATTAATATACCAAACGATGAAACCACAGAAATGCACATTTATTAACTAAAAATGAAGAATTTAGTTATTTGTTATTTATTTTTGTTGGATTATTTTGAGATAGTGTGTTATAATATACACATCTATCTTAAGAGTGAGTCAAGCTTTGGGCGAGATATGCCTAAAATACCTGCAGTTTTTGATTTATTTCCGTTTGTTTTGTCTAATACGTTCTGTGCATAAATTCGTTCAAGTTCTCTCATTTTTGTCTTGGTATAATTTACTTCAAAACTAACAAAATTTGGAAGATTGGTTACCCCAAGTTTTAGCTCTTCGGCGAGTGCATCAAGATTTTGTGTTAAATTAGAAAACTGTGAAAACCTTAGAGTTGTATCTTCACTCAAAAGAACTGCTCTTTCAATCGAATTTCGAAGTTCTCTGACATTTCCCGGCCAGGGATAACTAATCAAAAAATCTTTTAATTGCTTTTCAATTCTTTTTATGTTTTTATTGAATTGTGCATTAAACTCCTGAATGAATTTATTTGTGAGAAGAAGAATATCATCTCCCCTCTCTCGTAAAGGTGGAATTACAAATGACACGACATTTAATCTATGATATAAATCTCTTCTGAACTGACCTGTTTCAATCATCACTTCAAGATTTTTATTCGTTGCAGAAATAATTCGGGCATTTATCGGAATATCAACAACACCACCTAACCTTCTTACAAGCTTTTTCTCAATAGTTCTCAAAAGTTTTGACTGAATATTTAAACTAAGGTCTCCCATTTCGTCTAGAAATAATGTCCCGTTTTCAGCAAGTTCAAATAGTCCATATTTTCTAGTTTTAGCATTCGTAAAAGCACCAGATTCATATCCAAACAATTCAGATTCCATAAGGCTTTCAGGAATAGCACTACATATTATATCTACAAATGGTCCTCCAGCTCTTTTGCTATATTCGTGAATTACGCGGGCAATTAATCCCTTACCTGTTCCTGTCTCACCGAGTATAACAACACTTATATCAGGATTATCCGCAATTTTTTTGGCAAAGTTCAGAACTCTTAAAAACTCAGTAGACGTTCCGACAATTGATTTAACATTATGAACATCTTTCCTTGCTCCAAAGGCTCTTGTTTTTACAGTTTTATATGATCTGTTTGTAATTATTTCAGATAAATATGAATTAAGCTTTGGCAATTCATAAGGTAAAACGAACAAATCAACAAAACCTAATTTTACCAAGGAGCTAACGAGAACTGCATCATTATTATTGATAACAAAAATTATAATGTTACCGATACTTTCTTTTATTTTGAGAACCTTATTTAAATATTTTGAGCTGAGGTTTGAAATCTGATAAATTAATATTTCGTCCGGGTTTATATCAATTTTTTGCTGTATGATATAATCAATGGAAAAATCTCTCAACTCAAGTTGTTTGACAGCGGAAGAAACTGAGGAAATATCTTCAGTGTCAGAATATATTTTAATAATAACTTTTGACTCTGACATTTAAATCCGCTCTGCTATACGTTTTAATGTTTCAAGTGCAGTATGTCTGTCCGGCTGATCAAAATAAACCATCCTTAATCTCTCATCTGCAATTTTTTCTTCAATATAATTAAGCACTGACTTTACATAAATGAGATAATCTGCTGCACGCGAAAAATTTCCTCTCTCAGCATACATTACGGTTAGTACAAACAAAACCTTCCAGGTCAACTCTACAATATCGAGATCCTTAATAATATCATAAGCTTTAAGATAATAATCAATTGCAGGTTTTAATTCAGGATTATTTGCCGCCGTGGAAAGTAAGCCATACAGATACAACCTTTCTGCTTCGAAATAACTATTCTCTTTACAAATAGTGACTAATTCTCCAGAATTTAACTCTGACAATGCTCTGGAAAACTCATTAAGCTGAATAAGAATTTTTACTACCAGGCAGCTAGCATAAAAATAATTATGTTTTTCTTCATTATCCAAATATTCGTTCTTAATTTCCACTAAATCATTCAAATTCCTCTTTAAATCCTTTTCATCCTGAAGAAGCAATATTTTTAGAAATTTAAGGTTCTTTTTGTGTTTGTCGCTTACAGAATCAATAGATACTAATTTTTCAAATTCTTTCAACATATTTCCATAGCTGCTGTAATCACCGATTACATAATATGTTTTACATAAGAGGAAAAATGACTCAAGGCATTCATTATAATTCTGAATTGATTCATAAACATTTTTTGATTCCATAAGAGATGTAATCGCTTTTTGATATTCACAGGTTATAAAATATATCTCGCCTAAGTTAAGCTGCACGACCGCCTGCCCCGTGTTGTTACCAAGACTCAAAAAAATTGAAGAAGCACGTTGATAAAATTCAACTGATTTTTCAAAATTTGATATATAATAATTAAACATTCCAAAATTCACCAATAAATTTGCTTCCTGTTCAAGGTTACCAATTGACTTATTTAATTGCAGCGACTTATTCCAATAATTTTGTGCCATTTTGCCATCACCTTTCATATTATAAATATTACCTATATTCATTTCCATTTTGGCAACATTCAGCTTTAAATCAGATTTTTCGTAAATCTTTTCAGCATTTTCAAAATGCAATAAGGCTCCTTCCAGATTATTATCTCGATAAATCTCTATTAGCCCGAGAATATTATAACATTTTCCCTTATTTGCTCCTGATATATCCTCACTTTTAATTATTTTTTGACACAATTCATAAGCTTCAGAGTATTTGTTCAGTAATAATTCAGCGTCTGCAATATCAACAAGCAAACGTTGTTTTATATTTTTATCCTTTACTTCCGGGAATATAGAATGCAAATATTCTTTCCCGGTTTCATACTCACCCAGCCCTATTAAACTATTTCCTCTCAAAACGGCTAAATCAAGCAGCTTACTTTTTTCTATTATTTCATTTTCTAATTCAACTATCAATTCAAGTGACGACTTGAAATCACTCATTTTAAAAAAGACATTACACAAATCAAGCTTTAATTTTGTTTTAATTTCAGCTGAAAGAGGAATCTCAAGTAAATGCATTAATAATTTTTTCTGATAAGAAAAAGCTGAGATTTTCTCTGCACTGGAGATTTCATTTTGAATTATCAGATAACTTTCATAAAAATCTTCAATAAGTTCGTGCTGTCTTGACAACTCAATATTATTAATATCGGGAAGTTTTTCTTTAATTATTTTTATTATACCGGTATGAAATTCTTTTTTCTTTGGGATATTAGAATATACAAACCGCTTTAATCCCTCCGTTGTAAAAACAGGCTCTGAGTTTAGCGTAATTTGCTGAAGAATATTTTTATTTTGAAGCCCCGTCAAAATTTCAGTCGTCTTATCTATCGACATTTTCATTAGAACTGAAACACTTTTTACGTCAATTGTCGATTCAAAAGAAGAAATCAAATTTGCAACACTTAATTCTTCTTCAGATAATGTTTCAATTCTTAATTTATAGATTTCTTCGTGTGAACTTTTTAGAAGAGAATCAACTTCTGTATCAGATTTAATCCTCACACCTTCAGGACCAAACTGAATCACTTTTAGAAGAATTAAATCTTTAATAAAAGCCATTATGTTGCCGGGTAGAAGATCAGCATATTGTAATATTGTCTTTTTTAATTCTTCTGAAGGAAATGAGGGGTTATAACTTCTTTCAATAAATTCATTTAGCTGCGTATCAGTAAAAGGGACCAGGTTAATTTCACGCAGATTATTAAATATTACAGTTTGATTCAGATGATCTGTATCTTCACTCAATATTATTTTAATTCCATTAACCTGCAGAATAGGGAAAATATTTTTCAAAATTTCTAATGTGAAATCATCATAAAAATTAAATCCATCAAAAAGCAAAATAAAGTTACAAGCTGGCGCTATTTTACTAAAAAGAGATTTTAGTTCATCAATAAGATTCACCCCCAGTTCACTAATCAGCTTCTCTGCTACAGCAACATCACTTTTTGAAAGATTTGGATAAATAAACCTTGAATAAACAACCCTCTTAATTATTAGTTTAACAAATTCAACACCCGATTTTGATTTGTTTTCGTTAATAATAACTGCGTTGTCATTCATTGCATAAAATTCATTCAGAAGTGCTGACTTACCTGCACCTTCAGATCCTTTTATAACAAAGACTTCCCCACTATATTTATCTGCCAGATAAGTATTTATTATTGTCAGAATATCTTCTCTACTTGAAAAAGATGGAGTAGGTACCCAATCTTTTGTAAGTTCTTCATTTACGTCAATATCCAAAGCATCCAAAATTTCTAAAGTGTTTGTATATCTTTCATCGGGACTTTTTGCCAAAAGTTTTTTAATTGTAGAAATCAACCTTTCAGAGAAGTTAGTCGACGGGAAATCAAATTGCTCTTCAAGTTGAGATTTATATATATCGATTTCTTTTTTAGATTTGAACGGAAAAGAATCATAAACTATCCTATATAAGAGCATTCCGAGAGAGTAGAGATCAACCCTGTGATCATGGGCCTCTTTGCCCAGCAATTCAGGGGCAATATATTCTGCGGTACCTCTTACTACTTTAGTCTCAGTATCAGGGATATATTGTGCAAAACCAAGGTCAATTAATTTTATTTCCAGTTTCCCTTTTAATTCATTAATTAAAATATTCTCGTGCTTCAGGTCGTAATAGATATAATTCGATTGATGCAAATAATAAAGTACTGAGCAAAGCTGTCTAATTATTTCAACTAAAGTTTTCTCATCTTTGAGTTTTGTGTATTTTATAAGTTCTGCTCCTCTGAAAAATTCCATAGTTAAAAATCTGCCGCCAACAGAAAGCCCCTCTTGTTCACCAGTGATCTTAACAATAGTCCCAAGTTCATTCGGTTTAATAATGTTGGGGTGGTTTAATTTTCTGAGTGTAAAAAATTCATTGCGGAATGACTGAATTTCCTCAGCAGGAGCTTCCGGCGACAATATTTTTATAGCCTGATCCTTATCCGGGAATTCCGTATCGGTAATAAGATAGACCATGCTTCTTCCCTGCCCTAATTTTTTCTTAATTAAATATCTTTCGTTTATAGTCACCAACTTTGTATCCTCGGGTTATAATAAGAATTAATTTTTTTACCAAGGTCATTCGCAGCAAATAATGTGATGAATAGAATTATTCCCGGGAAAAATATCATCCACCATGCGGAGGTTAAATAATTTTGCCCTGCTTCAATCATTTGCCCCCAGGAAGGATAATTACTTCCAGTACCAAGCCCCAGAAAACTCAAAGCAGCTTCAGCAAGAATAACATTTCCGTATTGAAAAACAAGATTAACAACAATTGAAGCGGCAATAACAGGCATTACTTCTTTAACCAATAATCTATAATTCGAAAGACCTATCATTTTTGCCGATATAAAATATTCCTTTTCCTTCATGGAAATTACTTCACCACGAACAATTTTGAAGAGACTCATCCAGCCAGAAAACCCCAAAACTATTATTACTGAAATTAGAGAGTTGCCGAATAACGCCAGAATAAGTACTATCAAAAAAATCACCGGAAAGGCCAAAAGCATATCTGTAAATCTGCTGAGTGCAGAATCTATAAAACCACCGGAAAATCCGGCAAAAAAGCCAAGACTTAACCCAAGAATCATTGTTATGATTACAGATGCAAAACCAACGAAAAGTGATATCCTTGCTCCATAGATGAGTCTTGAAAAAATATCGCGTCCTAGTTCATCTGTTCCAAGTAAAAATATTTCTTTATGAACCAAGGGTTTATTTCCCACATATTTTACTTTGGCGCTGTCTATTTGGGTAGCAATTCCTTTCTGATAATATGTAACTTCACTCCCCGATTTAACACTGTCTACAAAAATTATAGACTCATCAAAAGAATTCTTAATCACCTCATCTTTTAGTTTTAAGAATTGCCAAAGTTCATCTTGCTGAGCATTTTCTTCCTTAACAAGACTTAAAACTTTTACTTCACTTAATGGAGGAAGCAACTTTGTCATATTCAAATTTTTTTCAAAGTCAGGGTTTGTCTCCGAAATAATCGGAGCGAAAATAAAAAAGGCAATCAAAACTAAAATTACAGCAGATGTAATATTTAATTTTTCTTGAATAAGCTTTATACGCTTTCTTTTAAAGTAAATAAAAACCGGAAGCGAGATAATAAAAATAGCTGAAATAAAATTATCGATCAGCATAAAATTTAAATGATCAATTGTGGCTGATGTATCGACAAAGAACAACAGTTTCAGAAATTTTAAAAACAACTCAATTGAATTATAAATTTCTACTACGCGAACTAAAAATATTATAGCGCATATTCCAACTATGAATTGCCATATTTTTATATTAGTTCTCATTCTAATTAAGAATTCTCTTTACTAATCTTTTATCAATCTTTGCTTTCAGAAGGTCAGCGGCGAGATTACTTAAAATAACAAGAACTCCCGAAACAAAAGTGCAACCAACAACAAGGGGATAATCTCGCGATAAAATTGCATTAATTGTCAGTCTTCCCATCCCAGGTAACGCAAAGATAACTTCTGTAATTAAAGCTCCCCCGAATAAAAGCCCCAGCTCAACACCAGCAACCGCTATTAAGGGTCCTATTGCATTTGGAATAATATGTTTAAGTAAAATTGTTCTTTCATCTACTCCATTTGCTCTAAAATTCAAAACAAAAGGCTTGTTATATGTTTCCTCAAGATTGTCGCGCAGATATTTATAAAATACCGCAATTCCTCCCAAAGACAAAGTCATTAGCGGAAGTACCATATGCTTTGCATAATCAAAAAAGCTTTGTAAGAATGAATAATCTGCTGAATCAAATGAACTAAGCCCGGAAGAAGGTAATATTTTTAATGATACCGAAAAAAGATAAATTAAAAAGACACCTATAACAAAAGACGGTACGGCATAGATGACCAGACTTAATCTTGAAAATATCCTGTCAACTGTTCCGTTTATTTTTTGGACAGAAATTATTGCCAGTAAAAACCCAAAGCCGATCTGAATTGCAAAACTTATGATCGAAAAGATTAACGTAAAACGAAGATATTCCAAAACAACTGTAAACACTGGCATCCGGTAATTATAAGAAATTCCGAAATCACCCTTGCACAAATTAACTACAAAGGATTCATATTGATCCCAAATAGTGCTGTTCAGATTAAAAGAATCTCTGACGTGTGCCAGAAGATGCGGGCTTAACTTGGGAGAAATGAATTTATCCGTAGGATCACCGGGAGAGATTCTTAAAAGAATAAAAATAAATGTTATTAAAAGGAACAAAACAATTAAAGAAGAAACAACGCGCTTCAGTAAAACTTTAAGAGTCTCATTTTTCATATAATGTTCTTTATGCACAACCAACCATTAAAGTAAACTAATTCATAAATCTGTTGTAGAATTAGACATTCTATCATTCCTATCTGATTCTTATTGAAGTAAATAAGCCGCGGCAGATATTAATTAACATTAAACCAAATCTTAATTAATACTAATAAATGTAGACTTAATTTATTATTTTGTTTGACAAATAAAAAATTTCATTTGCGATATGCTCCAGGTACAAATAGAAGAAATAACAATCAAAACACCTGCGCAGAACAGAGTGCTTTTGAATGATGCATTCTTTAATATCGGTGAAAACCAGATATTTACTATACTTGGCAAAAATGGGAGCGGTAAATCTACATTTGCAAAATCAATTACTGGACTATTAGACGAAGGATATTATTCAGTATATGGTTCCGTATACTTTAATGAAAGAGACATTTTTAGCTTAAGTATTGAAGAATTGCTCAAATTACGGCGGGACAAAATCAAATATGTTTTTCAAGACGCAATGAACAGTTTTAATCACCTGAAAAAACTTAAATATTATTTTGAACTCCTGGCAAAAAATAAAAATGAAATTGATGATCTTCTTGGTTATTTTCTTCTCCCGGATTCTGAAAAACTATTTAAAATGTACCCTTACGAAGTTAGCGGAGGAATGGCTCAACGCATAAGTTTTGTTTTAGCACTTCTTTCAAAGCCCGAATTGATAATTCTTGATGAACCCACTTCCGGCATTGATTCAGCAATAGCAAATTTATTTTTGTTGAAGTTAAAAGAATTTGTCAAACAAGATAAGAATTCCGTATTGTTGATAACTCAGGATATTCTTTTTGCTGAAAAAGTTTCAGATAAAATAGCTTACCTGTCGAACAACAGGTTGTCAGCTTTTTATAATGTTAAAGACTTTCTTAATAAAAAAGATGATCCATTACTGGTCGATTTTTTAGAAGCTAACAATCAAATTAAGGCATGAATAAACTCATTGAAATAGAAAACCTTAATTATACAGTTCGCTCAAATTCACTGCTGAGTAACGCTGAAACAAAAACCATCTTAAAGAATATTTCCCTGGAAATAGGAACAAATGAAATAATCGGAATTACCGGAGAATCAGGCTCTGGCAAAACAACTTTAATTAAGCTAATCGCCGGAATTTTGAAACCCTCATCCGGTAAAATTAAATTTGTACTGTTAAAAGAATGGCAAAGCTTAAAAACCAACCCCGTGCAGATATTATTCCAGAACAATAATGAAATTTTAAATCCCTTTAGGTTTATTGAAGATATTGTTGAAGAGGCAATTTTACTTAGAAATAAAGGCAAAATTGATATTGACACAGAGAAGCAAAAAATATTTGGTTCAGTTGGTTTTAAGGATGAACTTAGAAAACGTAAAGGTTTTGAGTTAAGTGGTGGTGAACAACAGCGTGCTGCTCTTTCAAGAATTCTTGCAGCTAAACCAGAATTGTTAATACTGGACGAACCATTTTCGGCACAGGATGTTGAATCACAATTAAATCTTTTGAATTTATTTAAGAAAATAAATGAGGAATATAATCTTACAATGATCTGTGTCGCTCACAATCTCAAAATTCTTAGAAAACTGGCTGACAGAATATTTGTAATGTATAATGGTGAAATTGTCGAAAGTGGAAGCATAGAAGATATATTTAATTCTCCTAAGAATGATTACACAAAATTTCTGCTAAAATGTGAAAATTATAATTTGAAGTACGATGATTTGAAATTCAAAACTAACCTCACAATTTAATTGCCGGAGAATCATTCCTATTAAAATGTCCAAAACCAATGTCATTAGAATTCTGGAAACAAACAAAATATATCACACAATACACAATTATGAGGTTGACGAAGATCTGAGTGGAATCACAGTTGCAAATAAAATTGGTGCAGAGCCTGATTCAGTTTTCAAAACTCTTGTTACTATCGGTGATAAAAAGAATATAAATGTTTTCTGCATTCCAGTTACTACAGAATTAAACTTAAAGAAAGCTGCTTCAGTATGCGGCAACAAGAAAATTGAAATGCTGAAAATGAAAGACTTGCTTCTGACTACCGGTTACATACGCGGAGGTTGTTCACCAATTGGAATGAAGAAAAAATTTCCTACATATATAGACGAAACTGCACAGCTTTTTGAAAAAATTTACGTTAGCGCAGGCGTGCGCGGAACACAGGTTTATATTTCACCATTGGATTTGCAAAATATTACCGAAGCTATTTTTGCAGATATTACCTGAATTATATTTACCTGCCTTTCTTTTATTTATATCCATTCTTCCATATATTTGGAGCCAAAATTGACAGGAGAATTCAAAAATGGCCAAACAGCAATCTTTTGCAGAAAAATCAAAAACAAAAGTGCATACCGGCGGAATTAGTGTAAAAGTGATAAAAAGCATTAAAACCGCTAAAGGAACTTACAAATTCAATGAAAAATTTGTAAAAATTGCAGATATAAGTAAGGTTGGCGATATAAAATAATTTAGAAAATTGAGCGGTTTACGACCGCTTTTTTTTCGGCTTTTTTCTTTCAAAACAGATCAAATTCATTACTTAATGACCTCACCTAAATTCTTTCACTTGACTAAGTTGTAAAAATTCTTATATTGATTTCTACTGCAATACAATGCAACCCGAAGGCCGTAGTCCGGTTTTCCTTTTAATGATGTAAGTCTTGTTAAGCTTTCATTCAGACTAAAGAATTAAAACTATTCTAAAAAGAGCAGTTAGGTTTACTCACAAAAAAGGAGGGTGTTAATCATGATAACTCCTAAAAAAATGAAATTTTACGGATTAAAGGATATCGACAACATCCCTCAGCTACAGGATTTGACTGAAGAGCAGAGGTTTGTAATTAAAGTAGTATCCAATGTTTTGCCGTTCAGAGCAAATAACTATGTTGTCGAAGAGCTTATTGACTGGGGAAATATTCCAGACGATCCCATCTTTCAGCTTACATTTATGCAGAAAGAAATGCTTACCGACGACCAGTTCGACAGGATGGCTGAATTATTGAAAAGCGGAGCTTCTGTTGAAGAAGTGACAAATTTAGCAAATGATATAAGGCTTGAACTGAATCCCCACCCTGCCGGACAGATGACAGCAAATGTTCCATCTTTGGAAGGTATACCAGTTCCCGGTGTTCAACATAAATATAGAGAAACAACATTGGTTTTTCCTTCGAGCGGGCAAACCTGCCACGCTTACTGCACATTCTGTTTTCGCTGGGCACAATTTGTAGGAATGAATGATCTGAGATTTGCAACTGACGAATCAAACAGGTTCCAGGATTATTTAAGAGAGCACAAGGAAGTAACTGATATTTTATTTACAGGCGGTGACCCGATGATAATGAGTCTTAAAAAATTAAAAATCTATATTGAGCCGCTGCTCGCACCTGAATTTAATCATATTCAGTCTATCAGGATCGGAACAAAATCAGTCGCATACTGGCCATACAAATATGTAACTGATCACGATGCCGAAGGTGTAATTCAGTTATTTGAAGAAATAGTTAATGCAGGAAAACACCTGGCAATAATGGGACACTACAATCACTGGAAAGAATTATCTACTGAAGTTTCACACGAAGCAATTCGCAGGATCAGAAATACCGGCGCACAAATAAGAACCCAGTCCCCTCTTATTAAACACATTAACGATGACCCTGATGTCTGGGCAAAAATGTGGAGAGACCAGGTTAAGCTTGGCTGCATACCTTATTATTTCTTCGTAGAAAGAAACACAGGAGCAAAAAATTATTTTGAAATTCCTCTTATCAGAGCTTATGAAATTTACAGGGAAGCATATAAACAGGTTTCCGGTCTCAGCAGAACGGTAAGGGGTCCGTCAATGTCAGCTCTTCCGGGAAAAATTGCAATTGAAGGTGTTGCTGA
>CAZQQD010000022.1:0-31670 GCA_964595355.1 uncultured Ignavibacteriaceae bacterium
TCATAAATGTTCCGTGAAGTTCTACAGAACCATTTTTAAATACTACTTCCTTGGTCGAGAGCCCCGAAGATTGTGCTATGATAAAATCACTCAAAAGCACGACGATCAGAAAGGTAATAACAAACCTGCTATAAGTTATTAATATATTTAATATCTTCATTAACATTCTCTTTAATTTAAGATTAAATCAATTATTTATTGTTTTTGGCTGAATATAAATTTTAAGTTTAAAATAATCCTCCTCATAATCAACACCATAATAATTTTTTGTTGTGACTAACAAAACAAGGGTAATTCTCTTCATAAACTATTCTGCAGGCTATTGCTGTTGCGGGTGATTGTCTTTCAACAGTAAAGCCATTTGCTCTAAAATAAGTTTGTAGGCAAGTTCATTTTACGGACTAAATATTCTTGAGGTATTTCTCTACTGCGGTATTAAATGATTTTGGATTTTCAACAGCTGTAACGTGACCGGCTTTTGAAAGAAGTACAAACTCTGAGTGACTGATTTTATCACTAACTGCCATCATTACATCAGGTGGTGTGAATTGGTCAAATTCACCGCAAAGTAGTAGTACAGGAATCTTTATTTGAGAGAGATAGCCTGTTGTATCAGTTCTCCCGGCCATAGCAAGAAGACATCCTTTAACTCCAATTGATTCTAACTTTTTTGCACGGTTTAAAACAGCTTCATATTTTTCTTTATGATTATTTATAAAATCTTCGGCGAAACACTTTACAACAAAATCTTCAGCAAACTTTTCAACCCCATTGTAGTTTATATCTTTTATTGCTTTTGCCCTATTAATTTTCCCTTCGTTAGTATCTGCTTCTGCTTTTGTATCACATAAGATTAATCCACTGAATTTGTTTTCATCTCTTTCAACTGCACGGAGAGCAATATACCCACCCATTGACAAACCACATAATATGGGTTTATTCAAGCTAAGCGCGTCAATTAAGTCAAAAAGGTCATCTACAAAAGATTCTAAGGTTAATTGACCGTCCCCGGCTGGAGATTCTCCTAAACCACGAACATCATAACACACACAATGGAATCTTTTACTAAAATATTCAATTTGCGAGTCCCACATTTTATGGTCGAATGGAAAACCATGAATAAAAACTATAGATTGCTTATTTTCCTGACCTCTTTGAAATATTGCCAGATTATTCTTTATTGTATTCATATTTTATAGATTTTTATTGTAAATATAATTAAATAATAAGGAATGGGATGAAAAATTTTGCTGTTAATTTAGTTTTATTTTTATTCGTTTCAATTATTTCTGCGTTCGGACGACAGGATACTACAAAGAAAATGGGGTGGTTTCCATCTGGGATAGCTGGTCTAAATGTCAGTCAGATCGCTTTAAGTAACTGGTCACAGGGTGGTGAAAACTCACTTACCTGGACTTTAACAGGAGACTTTACTCTAAAATATACCAACGAAAAAATTGCATTTGATAACACACTGAAAGTCGCTTACGGTAGAACAAAGGCTGGCGATATGGAATGGAGAACAAATGATAATGATTTTTACCTCGTAACTTTACTGGCTAAAAATATTGACGCTTGGGAAATTAAACCATATTTCAGTAATTCTGTTAGGACAGCTATTACAAAAGGTTATGATTACTCAACCATTCCCTACACTGAGACAGCCGGTTTTTTTGACCCAGGTTATGTTAATCAAAGTATTGGTCTTCTTTATGATAAACATAAATATTTTACAACCAGGCTTGGGTTCGGTGCACAAGAGGTTTTTACTAATGTAAATACAAAATATACAGACGATCCCGGAACTTCTAAAATAGAAACTTTTAAATTTGATCTGGGTATAGAATCCGTCTCCACTTCAGAAGTAGGGCTAGCTGAAAACTTGGTTGTAAAAAGTAATCTCCGATTGTTTACACGATTTAAAGACTTAAGCGTATGGGATGTCCGCTGGGATAATGCCCTGATAGCAAAAATAAATAATTTCATGAATGTCAATTTAACATTCTTGCTAATTTATCAGGAAGATCAATCTTTACAAAGACAAATAAAGCAAGCTCTTCAGCTTGGATTTGTTTACTCAATATTTTAATATACTCGTAAATATGTTTCATATTATGTCAGTTAGGCCGAAGCCGAAAATTATCTATATCTCATAAATTAAAAGTTGAAATGAAAATTGCTTTTGTTGCTTCTGAGGTTTTCCCATTTGCAAAGACCGGTGGTCTGGCAGACGTTGCGGGAGCTCTTCCCAAGGTACTTGCAAGACTTGGTTGCGATGTAAAAATTTTTTTACCAAAATATGACTTAATTAAAGAAGATAAGTACCAGCTTAAGTTTATTGAGTCAATAAATATTCCTATTCGTATTTCAGGAATAGAAAGAAGTGCATTTCTACACAAAAGCAATCTGCCTGATACAGAGGTTGAGGTTAATTTTGTTGACTGTCCTCATTATTTTTCAAGAGAACGTATATACACCAATAACACGGATGAAGACGAACGCTTCATTTTCTTTAATAAAGCTGTTCTGGAAATTATACTGCGCTCTAAATGGAGACCCGATATTATTCACTGCAACGATTGGGAATCTGGTTTAATCCCATTTTATATAAAAGACAATTACAATAGTGGTTTTAAATTTAAAAAAACAAAAACAATCTTTACGATACACAATATAGGTTACCAAGGAATTTTTCCTATTGATACGTATTACAAAGCTGAAATAAATCGCCAGGTCTTTAATAGCTACGATCCTAATCCATCCAATAATTTTTCCTTTATGAAAATTGGACTCCTGTTTTCAGACGTTATTAACACAGTAAGTCAAACATACGCACATGAAATTATGACGTCTGAATACGGGGCTGGTATGGAAATAATTTTAAAGAAAAAAAGAAAGAAGGTTTCAGGAATAATCAATGGAATAGACTACTCAAAATGGAATCCACTCATTGATGAAAATATCCCGTTCCATTTTAGTATAAAAAACCTAAATCATAAAGAAAAAAACAAAAAATATTTACTCGAGCGATTCAATCTAAAATATAATGTTAAAGTCCCGCTGATTGGTATGATTTCAAGATTGGTTAAGCAAAAGGGATTTGAAATAGTTGCAGAAGCAATGAAAGACTTAATCAAGTTAAACGCACAGTGGCTTCTTCTCGGCAACGGGGAAAATCAATATGAGGATCTTTTTAGATCTCTTTCAAATTCACATCCTGAAAAGGTCGCAAGTTATATCGGTTACAATAACGAACTTGCTCACCTCATAGAAGCAGGCGCAGATGCACTCCTTATGCCTTCTCGATATGAACCCTGCGGTCTAAATCAAATTTACAGTCTGAGATATGGCACAGTACCTATAGTGCGAAAAACCGGGGGATTAGCAGATACTATAAAAGACTGGCATGAATTTAAAAAATCTGGGAACGAATCTGGAACCGGCTTTTCTTTCCATAGCTACTCAGCACACGCATTACTTACAGCAGTCCGAAGAGCAATAGATACTTTTTGTAACAAAAACGTTTGGGAAAAAATTCAAATAAATGGAATGAAACAAAATTTCTCGTGGGAAAATTCAGGAAAAGAATATATAAAACTATATAAACAGGCCCTGAATAAAAAAGCTTAACCGAATCTTCCTGTTACATAATCTTCCGTCTGTTTATTTTTAGGTGCAGTAAATATAACTGAGGTTTTGTCAATCTCAATTAATTTACCCATATAAAAAAATGCTGTATAATCACTGACCCTCGATGCCTGCTGCATATTGTGGGTAACAATAACTATCGTATACTTTTTTTTCAGTTCAAAAATTAATTCTTCTATCTTGGCTGTAGATATTGGATCCAAAGCACTCGCGGGTTCATCCATTAAAATAACTTCCGGCTCAACTGCTAGGGTTCTTGCTATACAAAGTCGTTGTTGCTGCCCACCAGAAATGCTGTTCCCAGGCTTATGAAGTGAGTCTTTTACTTCATCCCACAAGGCTGCTCGCTTGAGGCATTCTTCAGCAATTTCATTTAACCTTGATTTATTTCTAAGGCCGTTCAGTTTAAGACCTGCAACTACATTTTCTGCAATTGACATAGTTGGAAAAGGATTTGCTTTTTGAAATACCATTCCCACTTTTTTCCTGAGGTTGACAGGATCTTTTTTCATAATGTCTGAGCCATCCAGAAGAATTTTGCCCTTGATTGTTCCGCCAACCTCTTCGTGCATTCTGTTAAGGCTTCGTAAAAAGGTGGATTTGCCACAACCGGAAGGACCTATAATAGCAAGAACTTTATTTTTCTTAACATCAAGACTAATATCTTTCAATGCACGGTTTAAACCAAAGAAAGCATTCAAGTTAAAAGTCTGCATCCTTAATGCTGATTCATCGTGCTTTACATGTGTAGTTGTGGCATTTGTGATCTCTTCATCCATAATATGTTTTTAAGCTGTATATGATTTTCTCGTAACTATTCTGAAAATAATATTTAGTAAAAGAATGAAAATAATTAAAACAAATGAGGCTGCCCACGCCTGCTGGTTCCAGTCATTAAATGGTGCTTTTGCATAATCATAAATGAACACCGTCATAGATGCAATTGGCTGGTCAAGTTGGACAGACCAAAACCTGTTTCCCAGCGCTGTGAAAAGTAATGGCGCTGTTTCGCCGGCCGCCCGTGCAATTGATAAAAGTATTCCGGTAAATATACCTTTGAATGCTGCCGGAAGAATAATTGAAAGGGTTGTCTTCCATCTCGGAATGCCAAGGCCAAGGCCTGCCTCTCTGAATGAATTAGGAACGAGACGTATCATCTCCTCTGTCGTTCTAGTAATCAACGGAATCATAAGAATTCCAAGAGCAAATCCACCAGCAAGAGCGGAAAATCTCTTCATTGGAATAACAATAATTATGTATGCGACAACACCAACAACAATAGAGGGAATTCCATTAAGAACATCTGTTAAATACCTTACAATAAAAGCGAAAATTCCTTTAGGTTTATCTGCTAAATAAATTCCGGCAAATATACCAATCGGAATTCCCATTAAACCACCTAAACCAATTAGAATTGCTGTACCAACAATTGCATTTGCCATACCCCCACCGGATTCTCCTACCGGTTTTGGCATGTGGATAAAAAAGTCCCAGTTAATTGCCCCGATTCCCTGTTTGAGAGTATAGTAAAGAATAAAAAACAATGGAATTAAAACCAGGATAACACCAATAACACAAATAGTGAAAACAGCTGTGTTTTTTAATTTTCTCCAATTATAATGAAAGTTGTTCAATTCAACGCCCCTGAATATTTTTTAGTAACTCCCCAGACAATAAGTCGTGCAATAGCATTTAGAATAATCGTAATGATAAAAAGTATTAGTGCAATTTCAATTAAAGAACTTATATATAGATCTGAAATTGCTTCCGTAAATTCATTAGCAATAACGCTGGCCATAGTATGGCTGGGATTGAATAAAGATAAAGAAATATCCGCCCTGTTTCCAATCACCATTGTAACTGCCATCGTTTCACCAACCGCTCTGCCAAAACCAAGCAATATTGCCCCAAGTATTCCCGATTTCGATCCTGAAAGAACGACTTTAATTGTTTCCCATTTCGTAGCCCCCAATGCGTAAGATGCTTCCCGCTGTGAATCAGGGATTGATCTCATAACATCACGTGAAATAGAAGTTATTATCGGAAGTATCATTACAGTAAGAATTATGGCGGCAGCCATCATACCAAATCCGTATGGGGCGCCCTTAAAAAAAGGTAAGAATCCCAACTCCTTCCCGAGAAAAGGTTCAACTGTTGTCCTTAAAAGAGGAACCAAAACAAAAATTCCAAAAAGTCCGTAAACTATACTTGGGATCGCTGCAAGCATCTCAACGAGCAATGAGATTGGTTTTTCAAGCCACTTAGGTGCGAACTCAGAGAGAAAGATCGCAACTGAAAGGCTCAAAGGAATTGAAACTATCAATGCAAGTAACGAAGAAAACAAAGTCCCCCAGATATAAGGCAATGCACCGTATATTTCATCTACCGGGTCCCATTCAGTACCGGTTATAAACTTTAAACCAAATTGCTTAATAGATGGCATCGATGCCTTTATCATCTCAAATGCCATTATAAAAACTAAAAGAAAAACTATGAATGCAAAAAACCTGGTAATGTTCTCAAATACCAAATCGCCGGGGTTTTTGCTGAACAATGACTTAAGATTTAAAAAAGAAGCAGCAGGTTTTTTTGCCTGCTGCTCAATATTAAAGTTTTCCTTAACTTTTTCTGAGTCTGACATTATTACTTTTTATATGTAATTAGATCCACTTTCTTTAAGTCTAATTTCACAACTTCTTTAGGCAACGGAGCATAATATAAGTCTTTTGCATATTTTTCGCCATCTGTAACTGCCCATTTTATGAAGTTTTTAAGCGCTTCTACTTTTTGTTTGTCTTTCATATACTGGTATATAAGCAACCAGGTAAATCCTGAAATCGGGTAAGAATCTTTACCGTCTGCATTTGTAATATTAACCCGAAGATCAGCGGGCATATTTTTTACAAAACCAGCAGCTGCAGCAGAAACTGCATCAAAAGTCGGTTCTACAAAATAACCTGCTTTATTTTTCAAGGAAGCATAGGGGAGACCA
This sequence comes from uncultured Ignavibacteriaceae bacterium, assembly GCA_964595355.1. Classification (GTDB taxonomy): domain Bacteria; phylum Bacteroidota; class Ignavibacteria; order Ignavibacteriales; family Ignavibacteriaceae; genus JAKAGZ01. Next base: position 6,641 of record CAZQQD010000022.1, read on the forward strand.
TTCTGAACTGCATATGCTAATTCAACATATCCTATTGAGCCCTCTGTTTGCTTAATTATTCCAGCGACTCCTTCGTTCCCTTTTCCACCGAGACCAACAGGCCAGTTAACAGAGGTACCTGAACCCACTTTATCAGCCCATTCTTTACTTACCTTGGACATATAACCTGTAAAAATATTTGTCGTACCACTTCCATCTGAACGATGTGCAACTAATATAGGATCGTTTGGTAAATTTAATCCTGAATTTATTGCTGTGATTTTAGAATCGTTCCACATAGTGATCTTTCCCATAAATATATCACTAAGAACTTCCGGGGTCAACTTTAATCCTTTACCGACTTTCGGCAGATTGTAAGAAAGAACAACTGCTCCCATAACAGTTGGTATGTGAATAACGGATGTACCTTGTTTCTGTTCGATTGTTTTCATCTGATCTTCAGACAAATACGCATCTGAAGCTCCAAAATCGACAGTTCCTGCGGTTACCTGTCTGATTCCGCCACCGCTTCCAATTGATTGATAATTAAATTCAATTCCTGTTTTCTGATGATATACATCGAACCATTTTGAATATATTACATATGGAAAAGTTGCGCCAGCTCCATTTAATTTAAGCTGTGCAAAAGAAGATGTAGAAAATATTCCCATTAGCATTGCTGCTAATAAAAGCAGTTTTCCTTTCATTATTTACTCCTTTTTAGTTTTAAACTATTTATTATTTCTTAAAATTTCCAGAAGAAAGTAACTCTCGGTGTTACATCGCTATCACTTGCGCCTTCTACAGTATGAATTTCAACACCCGGCATAACACTAACCTTTGGTGCCGCTTTAAAGTCTAATGCTGCTATAATCAATCCTTGCCTGTCATTTGTTATAGAACTATTTGTATTTGGATCAAAAGAATCATAACGACCAACAATGCCAACCTTATCTGAAAGCATTGCGTGAGCCCAAACAGAAATACCGAATCCTGATTGGTTCTGAAGAGCCGCGTTTCCTATACGAAAATTGTTTTGCTGACTTTTTATAAAGCTTTCTACACCTAATCCAAAGTCTTTGCCTTGTTTGTAGTTGATGAATCCTGCCGCAACAAAGGCGGAATTATCTTTCATCTGACCATCAAATACATCTAATACCTGCGGCATCGTATTATAATCGCCATAAACGGTGATAAGTAAATTTGAGCTTGGATTAAACTGAAGCTGTGCATAATACCTCTTATACTTATCTGTTTCAGGTTTGTTGCCCGACCCATCACCTATTTTAAGCCAGTATTTTACCGTGCCATCGTCATCAAATTTACCTTTTAAGTCTATACCAATATCTCTTGATGATACTATTTTAAAGTAATCCATAATTGTTTTCTCTAAAGAGCGATATCCCCAGGCGCCTTCTGAAGCATCAAATGCAGGGGTTGGCGACATACCAACAATTAAATCAGATCCTTTAAATACATTTTTCCATTTTAACCATGCATCCTTAACAAAAATCCCTATGTTGCTTCCACTTGATATCGCAGACTCCATCCTAAACCTTGTGGAAAACTGATCATTAATAGTATAATCAGTAGTAATGTAAACTCTTCTAAACTGAAAACCGTTCAGATCTTTATTTGCATGATTAATTGCATTAGCATTATAGAATAAATCTCCGAACATCAGACCACTTAATTTTATCGGCCCTACTGCTCCGACAGCATTTTTATCCTGTGCATTTGCAGTAAAAGAAAACAATGTAGTTGTCAGAATCATAAAAAGAGTTAATAGCTTTGCTCTCATGTTCTGTCCTTTTGTTTGTTTGTAAATATGTTAATTTTCTAAATCTTCGCCAGCTAAAGTATGAAAGGGATATTAAGGTACTATTAAGTCAATGTTATGAAATTGTTAAGCTTTCATGAAATGTGGTTTAGAAGGATTTGGTACTGATTTTATATGCTTCGAGCCATTTTTAAATTCCGATCCTCATATTCATGCCAATTTTTACCCTTGCCTTGCACTCATTCGTTTTCGAAGATATTGTCCTTATCATTTAGCGATTTATCTCCGATAAATTTCTTTCCACTTCTTTCTGTAGACCGGCCATTCGACCTCCAGCATCCAATAATAAAACAAGGCGTCTATTATCAGACGCCCTGCTCACTAATTAAGGAAAGCAGTTATCTGGCTCCGACTGCAATGAAGGCTAGTCAAAATTTCAGATAAATTTCATACTTTCGAACAAAATGTAATTCTTTATTATAACTTAAATATTAAGGGGAAATTAAATGTGTGTTAAGTTTATATTAAGTATACTAAGCAAAAGAGAAAGTAAATTTTATTTACCTTCATTTTCTTCTTTTAGTCTTTTGCCTAGTTATTTTATGAATACGCTCAAAGAATCTGAACCAGGAAAAATATGAAAATATAAACAGTATTTGGTTTATATTTTCATATTTATACAAAAAGACGGGATTTATAAATGAATATAGAAAATATGGAAACTTTGGGGAAAGAAAAAAAACAAACCCTTAAAAATTATAGCCAATGGAGAAATAAAACAAAACATCTCCCCAGCTAATCGGATTATCTGGGAGATTCCGCACAAATTTGAAGCTCCTGCCGATTGAAAAATCTGCGGGACCTATAGGTGTATCAAATGAGATCGTTGCCCCTATTCCATGTCTGAAATCTTTAAACCTAATTTGCTCTGGTACTTCCCAAGTTGAGCCAAGGTCATATCTTAACTTCAGGTATGTATTAAAAAATAAATCAAAAGGTAATTTATACCTGTATTCAAGTGAAGCAAGAAAGATTTGTCTTCCCCTGAACTCATTGTCTCTCATACCAAAAAAAGATGCTTGTCCACCAAGCAAATATTGTTGCGAAAGGGGAACGGTTTTATCTCCAAAGCCCATTTCCAGCTTAGGTGAAAGTGTGTTGTTTGCACCGAGTGTAAAATAATTCTTATATGTAAATCCTATTTTCTGAAAGCCAATATCTCCCCCAAAAATTGTTTGTCCCGTTTCATATGACACTTTTAAATAAACCCCATTATCAGGGTAAGGATATTTATCCTGTGTATCTATTGTCGTACTAACACCAAATTCTGCAAGCTTAATTTTATACGAGGAAACAGGCTCTTCATCTATGTTTTTAACTTCATCAACCTCATATTTCCCCATAAAAATTAGGTTACCGAATTTTTCAACCTGGGTTCCCAACGAAACAGAAGCGCCCAGAAAAGATTGTCTGTATTCACCATTTCTAGATCGAGAAAATCGGTTCATATCAGTAACGGGATCATCTACATAAGAATATATATCATTTTGCTTATAATAAACCCTAACATTATACGTCAGATACGTGTTAAAAACTCTATTTGCCCTGTGTTGTAACACAATTGATTGATTCCTTTGTCCCACTGCCATTAGCAACCCAACTTCAGAGCCTGAACCAAAAATGTTTTCGTCCATCAAGTCAAGGTTCATTACAATTGGGTTTTCATTATCTGAATGTAGTCCCACTCGTACTAATCTGGATGCTTTTTCATGAACTTTTACATCGAAGTAATTTTTCCCGTTCACTATCTTTGTTCCTACAATTATATAATCAAAAAGGGTTGTACTACGAAGATTTATTAATGCCTTTTCTATTTCATCGTAAGAAAGGAACCCTCCATTTGCGTTCGGAAACTCTCTTGTAATTACTTCCGAATTTGTCTTTTCATTTCCTTCAACGAGCAAACCAGAAAGCTTTCCCTCATCAATCTTAATATTTAACTCTCCTTTATCATTATCAAAAGTAACGCTGTCTATCCGTGCTGAACTATATCCTTTGTCGCGATATTCTTGGATTAAATTAATAAGTTTTTCCTCTGTTTTTGATGCATTATAAGGCTTATTTAAAAGATCACTAAAAAGATCTTTAACTTTTTCTTCATTTACTAATGCGTTTCCCTTAGAATTAACCTTCACTAACGTCTTGTTCGGAACAAGATTAAATTTTATAGTAGCATAATTATCATATCGAACAACTTCAGCAGAAACATTTTTATAATTACCGCTTGAAAAAATCTTATCAAGATCGGATAATATTTGCCCTAAGGACACAGAGTCTTTTAACGAATACTTTCGGACATAGTCATTTTCCATTTCACTTAAGCTGTCATTAATTTGTATATTTTTAATCCAAGGGATTTCCTCCTTGTTTTTTTTTACCATTAACGAATCTAGTTGTTTTTTTATCTCTCCAACCAGCGGTTTAGTTGCTAGGTAACCATCGGATATTAATGAATCTATATTTTTAAAGTCTATACTTTCATGACCCTTAAGGTCTGGTGCAATTACAAAGTCTGCTTCTTTCATTTGGTTTTCATTCAATTTTTTCATCGGGATACTTACAACCTGATCCGCAACGTTCCAGGGATATTTTAATTCGCTTTTCGTGTGCAACCCGCTGGTGGTATTTACTGCAATAACAAAATCACCTCCATTTTTTTTTGCTATCTCAACAGGTACATTCGCTACGAGTCCTCCATCTACCAGTATTAATGAATCCATTTCAACAGGGGAAAGAAAAAATGAAACACTTGAACTTGCTCTCATTGCCTGACTTAGTGAGCCTTTTCTTAAAAGCACAGGTTCACCTGTTACTAGGTTTGTACAAACAGCAATGAAATTTGTTCTGAGATTATCAAAACTGTTCCTTACGTGGATCGGGGCTTTTAGGGTTAGCAAATTCAAAAAATTCATTATAAACATTCCGTTGTTCAATGCTGTTGGTAACACAGGCGTTAATCCTTTTAGCCTAAGAGTAAAAACAGCTTTGTCCTCTGAAACTTTCTGATCTACAAAGAGATCTCGCCTGTCAGACTGATTTTCAAGTGCCAATAAGCGATTCCAATCGGTGTGTCTGGCTATAGAATCTATTTGTTTTATAGAATATCCCGCAGCATATAATCCGCCGACAATACTACCCATGCTAGTTCCAACAATTATATCCGGCCGTATTCCTGCTTCCAGTAAAGCCCGTAATACGCCAATTTGTGCTAATCCTCTTGCTCCACCACCACTTAATGCTAGTGCAACCGTTGGTTTATTAACGGGGATTTCCTTTTTCAACCCAAACGCAATTGTCTCTGCTTTATGCTCTACGATAAGATTAATTTTGACTTGTGAAAAGCCCGTGCCCAGACACAGAACGAAAATGAGAAAAACAATTTTTATTTTATTGTTCATTTTATTTTAAAAAACTGAAAAGCCTTTAGAATAATAATTAATCCTAAAGGCTTAATAAAGTCTCGGAAACCTGACCTTATTTCCTTCTCCTTTGCCGTTGCTGTTCTTTTTGTTTTTGCTCAGCTGCTTCCATCAGACGTGCCATAAATCCCTTCTTCTTATTATTAGGATTTTTTACCGGAACAAGCTCCATTCCATCATGTCTGTGGTTTATGAAATATTGCTGAACTATTGAAAATAAATTAAAGAGGAAGTAATATAGGTTCAAGCCAGAAGGGAAACTCATAAACATCAACGTCAACATTACTGGCATAACATAAACAAGTGCTTTCTGGTTAGGATCTTTTACACTCATTTTTTGTTGGAAAAACGTGGTAATTCCCATTAGTATTGCCAGTCCACTAATTTCGCTAATACCAAAGATTGGCAATTTAAATGAAAGGTTTAAAATTATATCCGGCCTGGAAAGGTCTTTTATCCACCATACAAACGGCTGTTGCCTTAATTCAATTGCTGTCTTAAATAATCCCCAAAGTGCAATGAAGATCGGCATCTGAAGAATCAACGGTAAGCAACCTCCCGCAGGATTGACACCATAAGTTGAATAAAGCTTCATTGTTTCTTTACTTACTTTCTCTTTATCGTCTTTATACTTCTCTTTTATCTCTGCAATTTTGGGTTGAAGAAGCTGCATCTTTTTCATTGATTGAAAACTCTGCTTGGTAAGGGGATAAAGAACTAATTTAATAATCAATGAAAAAATAACTATTACAAAACCATAGTTTGGAATAAATTCATGCAGAAAATTAAATAATGGGAGAAGAATGTATTCAGCAATAGGCCTGACAAGAAATTTCAGGCCAAAAAAACTTCCGAAGTCTACTGCAGCTTCAAAATTTCTACCATACTGCTTCAAAAGATCATAATCAACCGGTCCTATATAAACTATGAAGTCTTTTGTTTCCAAAGAGGTGTTTTTAAAGGGGACGTTTATTCTTAAGTTATAAAAACTTTCTGCTCCGTCCGGTGGAATATCTATGTGGTGGCCCTCTATAAAAGCTCCGTCAACACTGGAAGGATCCTTTGGGGCAATAATAGCAGCAAAATATTTGTCTCTTACTGCTGTCCACCCTATTCTACCGTTAAAATCTTTTTGTATTTTCTCTCCAGACTTTGGTGCATCAACGACCACCTGTTCGCCTCCATAAAAAACACTTGCATTTGCATAGTTAGATTCATCTGCTGAATTATCTTCTACAAATCGAATACCATTGCTCCAAACCAGATCATACGAATTGTTACTTATAAGCGGATTGTTTTGATCAACACCTGGAAACCCTTTGTCCATCCTGACCATCTGTATCTTTGTATCTATACTATACTTGTCTCCATAAAAAGTATATTTTTTCTTTATTTCCTTCTGATCACCAACATTATAAGTAAATGTAATAGTTAGGGAATCTTGACCTGTTACTTTGTAGTTATACCCTTTTTTGTCTGGAGTAAATAAAAGATTTTTTGTGTTGATTGCCTTGCCATCTGAAGAAACAAACGCGAGGTCCAGTGCATTACCTTTGGAATAATTAATAAGTTGTACATGTGTTTTGTAAAAGTCTTCCTGGCCATCATCCTTTATATCTGCAGAATACCAGTTGTGGTATTTTTTAAGATAATATTTTTTTATGTTTGCGCCTTTGGTGGATAGCTCAAGAACCACAAGATCATTCTCTACAGTGATTATATCTCCGGAGGACTTTGAATAATTAAAATACTTTCCATAATTGATAGGTATATTTATGCTGTCTTTCTTTACTGATTTTTTAGATGTTAATTTCTCTTTTTGTTTTTGTGTGATTTCCAGCTTGGGAATTTTGTTCGCTTGTGGTTGTGTCGTATCCTTATGAACCTGGGTTGAATCTGTTTTACCACCTTTTTGAGGAGGCGGAGGTGTTGGTGAATTCAAATAAAGCCACAGAACCAATATCCCGCCGATAAGTATAAATGCAATTGTCGTATTTCTATCCATTAAAAAACCTATTTATTCTACGGGGTCATAGCCCCCTTTGTTAAAAGGATTACATCTCAAAATTCGCCATACCGATTTTATCAACCCCCTGAGCACTCCATACTTTGTAAAAGCCTGAACAGCATATTCTGAACAAGTTGGGTAAAAACGGCAAGACGAAGGAAACAGGGGTGATATTATTTTCTGGTACACTTTAATGAAGAAAACAAAAACACTCCTCATTATAACTTGTCTTTTATTCTTAGTAGTATTTCCTCTACTCTAGGCATAACTTCCGAAAGGTATATCTTTTTATTTTTTTTTTCGTTCAGTGTGTTCGGAACAAAAACCAGTTTTAATATAAGGCCTCTTTCCATTGCTGTTCCTTTTAAAACTTCTTTATTCAGTCTGTATGCTTCTTTAATCAGCCTCTTTATTCTATTCCTCCAGACTGCACTTCCTGCCTTCTTGAAAACTGCTGCAGAAATTACTACTCCACTTTTATCGCTTTTTTTGACTATTAGATATGTTGCTTTTATTTTCTTATCAGAAGAAAAAATCGTTTTTCCGTTTAAAAAAATCTCTTCAAACTCTTTTCTGCTTTTTATTCTTTCATTAGCAGAAAGGCCAAAACGTTTCAAGTTGTTTATTTCTCATCGCTTACAGATAATCTCTTTCTCCCTTTTGTTCTTCTACCGGCAAGTACTTTTCTGCCGTTCTTTGTTTTCATCCTTTCTCTAAAGCCGTGCTTATTTTTCTTTTTTCTATTGCTCGGTTGGTATGTCCTTTTCATTGTAAAAACTCCTGATTTCCTATCAAAAAGATTACAAAAATAGTTATTAGCACTCACAAACACAAGATGGATGTATAATGCTTTAATCGTAACCTTTATCAACGAAAAATTAATTTCACTTTTTTATAGAATTAATTTGCACAACAGGTCATTACTTTATATTTTTTCCTTTGCGGACGCGCCTTAAAACAGCGTGGATATCATGTGGAAAACTTTTCCTTGTGAAAATGTTTCACAAAAATTTATTTCGCTATTTTCAAAAAACATAAACAAAATTCTGTTAATTATTTAAGCGGCGCACGGTAACCGCCTGAAAAACCGGGGCTTACAGCCTTGCTTTTAATGTTGACATGTTGTGAATAATTAATTCAGCTTTTATTAATATCACGGGTTTTTAACAAATATAGACTATTTTTACATTTTTCTTCTGTGGATAAAGCTATATGCTCAATTCAGATTTACACGAAAAAATTTCTACTAATAATCCTTCCATAATCTGGAAAGAATGTCTTAAAGCGATAAAAGAAAACGTTACTTTAATGACTTTCAATACGTGGTTTTTACCAATAAAGCCTGTTGATATCGATCTAGAAAAAACTACTTTAAAAGTACAGTTACCGAGCCAGTTTTTTTGGGAATGGATAGATGAGCATTATAACACGTTGATTAATAAAACTATACATGAGGTTCTAGGGCCTGGCGCAAAGCTTGCTTATATGATCTCCAGCGAACCAGATATTGATGAATCACGACCTGAATATATTAATAAAAACAAGGTTTCTGCAAAAGAAGAAACAAAACAAACTTTTGAGACAAATTTAAATCCACGATACAACTTTGATAATTTCATCAAGGGAGAAAGTAACCAATTAGCAAGAGCTGCTGCCGTTGCTATAAGTGAAAATCCTGGAGGAACCTCATTTAATCCACTTTTTGTATACGGTGGGGTTGGATTGGGAAAAACACACCTTGTACAAGGAATAGGAAACCAGATTTTACAAAAATACCCCGAAAAGAAAGTAATCTATCTTTCATCTGATATTTTTACTGTAGAGTTCGTAGAAGCAATCCAATCAAATAAAGTAAACGATTTTTCAAACTTTTACAGAAATATGGATGTGCTTATAATTGACGATATACAGTTCCTTATCGGTAAAGAAAAAACACAGGATCTCTTCTTCCACATTTTTAATACTCTTCACCAATCTAGCAAGCAAATCATTTTAACCAGTGACAAAGCACCAAAAGATATGAAGGGGCTGGACGAAAGATTAATTTCCCGTTTTCAATGGGGACTGACCGCTGACATTCAACCTCCTGATTATGAAACAAGAATGGCCATATTAAAAAATAAAGCAGATGATTATGGTATGATGATTGCAGGCGACATTCTAGATTATATAGCTACGAACATTGTATCAAATATTAGGGAGTTAGAGGGGTGTCTCATTAAATTGTTGGCCAATGCCTCGCTTAATTCTAAAAATATTGACATAGAATTAGCACGTAAAACAGTAAGGGAAATTGCAACTGATAGAAAAGTTAACATTACTATTGAAAATATTACTTCTCTCGTCTGTGAGTCCCTGAAAATAGATGAAAATAAAATAAGGGATAAAACCAGAAAAAAAGAAATTGTTTTCGCGAGACAAATCGCTATGTTTTTATCAAAGGATTTAACAAAATCTTCGCTAAAAACCATTGGTTTACACTTCGGCGGTAGAGACCATTCTACCGTAATTCATGCCTGTACATCAGTTGAGGAAAGTCTCTCTAAAGATTTATACGTAAAGGAGTTAATAGAAAATCTTAGAGACAAAATAAAAAATAATTTTTCTTGATCTACATGTTAATACTTTGTTAGTATGTCATCCTTATCTTGTTTATAAGACGGCGTTTACTAACAGGTTGTTATTAACTTTCATTTTATAGAGTTTTTATAAACATTAACTTTTTCTTTTTGTTTTATTTTCTAAGAATTATACAATTAAAATAGCTTTACTAACAAATTAACATCCTTATTATTGTTATTAATATTAATTTTTAAATTAATATTAATAATGCTGTTAATTATTTTTTCTGACTACGTCACGGTAATAAAAAAAAGCCGGAGGAACTTATAAGCACGTTTCTATTTATACATGACTAGCAAAAAAAAGCACCATAAAAAAGAAAAATATCGCTTTAATTAGAAGACAAAAAAATTAATATAAATTGAGAAAAGGGAGTTTTTTTTGTATTTTAGCATGCTTTAAAAGGAGATTTTTTAATGGATTTCAATGTTAACAGCAGGGTATTAGAAAAGCTCTTATCTCATATAATTCCAGCTGTACCGAACAGAACACCCATGCCCGTATTAGAGAACTTCCTTTTTGATATTAAGGACGGTAACCTTAAGGTATGTGCTACTGACCTGGAAATTGCATTAATATCATCTATTAATGTGTCTTCAGACAAGGACATAAAAATGGTAATACCAGCAAAGCTTGTGTATGATGTTGTTAAATCCCTTGGTGATACACAAATTAAATTTGAAAGTGAAACGGACACGAAATTAAAACTAACAACAGAGAACGGAATTTATAATATAGGTTTTTCCTCTCCAGAAGATTTTCCTTCAATGCCGGTCGTAAATAAAGAAAAGGAAATAAGTATAAGCGGGTCGGAACTGAAAAAAGCAATAGACCAGACAGCATTCGCTATGAGCAAAGAGGATATGAGACCAGCAATGACTGGGACTTTACTAGAGTTCTCTGAAGAGGGGCTAAGATTTGTTACAACAGATGGGCATCGTTTGGTTAAATTTATTAATAAAAAGATAAAAAACACAAAGGACGAACAGTATATCCTTCCGGAAAGAGCAATTTCCGTTCTATCAAAACTATTGATAGACGAAGAAATAAAAATAAATTTTAGTAAGACACATGTCGCTTTTCAAATAGGTGATGTGGAATTTATATCGAGATTAATAGGTGAAAAATACCCTGCATACGGAAGTGTAATTCCTATGGAAAACGAAAACGAACTAAAAATTAAAACAGAAGAAATCTTATCGACTATTAGGAGAATGAGTCTTTTTTCAACATCAAACGCTAAACAGGTTAAGTTTACTATTTCAAAAGATAATCTTGAGGTTTCTGCAGAAGATGTTGATCATGGATCAAATGCAAAAGAAAAAATAGGATGCATGTATAAAGGCGAGCCAATGACAATTGGTTTTAACACAACTTATGTTCAGGATATATTATCTCATATAAATAACGACGAAATAATTTTTAAGCTACACTCACCAACGAAAGCCTGTATTGTTGAACCAGCAAAAACTAACGAAGGCGAGGACCTTATGCTTTTGTTAATGCCGGTTCGTCTGAATAATTAGAGATGATTTTGACCAGCATTTCTTTACGTAATTTTAGAATTCACAGGAATAAAAGTGTAAATCTTTCTGAGAACCTGAATTATATAGTTGGAGGAAATGGTAGGGGGAAAACAACAATTTTAGATTCTATTTATTATTTGTGTACAACAAAAAGCCATTACACAAAAACGGATAGTGATTCCGTTAGCTTTAATGAGGAAGAGTTTGAACTTAGTGGAAACTTTAAAGATTTGAGCGAAAACAGAATTAGAATTATATATTCTCGGAAAGAGAATAGGAAAAAATATTTTCTGAATAATAAAAAGATAACACGTTCTGTTGACATAATAGGAAAATTCCCCGTTGTAATATTAACACCAGCAGATCATTCAATAACCCAGGGATATCCCGGAGATAGAAGAAAGTTTGTGGACTCAGTAATTTCCCAAGCAAGCAATACGTATTTAAAGATATTGTTAGATTATAATAATATGCTACGCCAACGTTCATCTCTTTTGAGCCAGATAAAAGAAAGGCGGGAGACATCGTTTTTAGAAGAACTAAATGCCTGGACTACAAAATTAGTACAAGGAGGAACGGAAATAATAAAACACAGAAAGAGATTTGTTGCAGAGTTTAACAGTTTTATAGAAGATTCTTATAAAGTAATAATGGGCTCTGATGAAATCCCCAAAATTGTTTATGCCTTTTTAGATAATAAAGAGACAGAAGATATAGAAAAAGAATTTGTGAATATGCTCAGCCAGAAGAGAGAAGAAGAAATAAGACGCGGTAAAAATCTTGTGGGGCCGCATCGGGATGATTTTGTATTCGAAATTAATGGGCTGAATTTAAAAACGTTTGGCTCGCAGGGACAACACAAAACATTTCAGGTTGTTTTAAGGTTTGCTCAATTTTTTTATTTGAAAAAAATTACCGGTAAAACGCCGATTTTTCTACTAGACGACGTTTTTGGAGAGCTCGATAAGAAAAGGTCAGTAAAGATAAGTGAGTATCTGAGAGAAGTAGGGCAGGCGTTTATAACTCTTACAGACTTTGCAAATTTATCATTTCTTAAAAAAGAAAAAAATGATTTGTTGTTGGAATTAAAAGATGGTCAAAGATCATATGCCTGAAGGATTTCATAAAATATCGGAAATATTTAAAAATGATCCGGGCCTAGCCAATATTAGGAGAACCTTAAAACAATCAGATATTGTGAATGATTTCGAAAAGATTTTTCCGGAGTTAATAAAAATAGCAGAGGCAACAAAAGTGGAAAGGAACTGTATTTATCTTCGTGTTCAAAACTCGGTGTGGAGAAGCGAACTAAAATTCAGAGAAGGACAACTAATAACTAAGATAAATAATTTTTATAAAGAAGAAAGAATCAAATATATAAGATTCGTTTCTTAACGAAAACATAAACCCGACTCGGAATAAATATGGCTAAAATTAAACAAGAACGTAAAGTGACTAAACCTGGTGAATACAGCGCAAAGAGCATTAATGTATTAAAGGGCCTTGAGGCAGTAAGAAAACGCCCAGCAATGTACATTGGAGACGTTGGACAAAGAGGCTTTCATCATCTTGTTAACGAAGTCGTTGATAACAGTATCGATGAAGCTCTAGGCGGATATGCGGATAATATAGTTATAACCATAAATAAAGATGAAAGCATAACAATAGAAGACAATGGCCGGGGCATTCCTGTCGACGTTCATCCTGAAGAGAAAAAATCTGCTCTGGAAGTGGTAATGACCATACTTCATGCGGGGGGTAAGTTTGATAAGAGTTCATATAAAGTATCAGGCGGACTACACGGAGTTGGGGTTTCTGTAGTAAACGCACTTTCCGAGTGGATGAAAGTTGAAGTTAAAAGAGACGGGAAAATATTCTACCAGGAATATAAAAGGGGAGTACCGAAAGCATCCGTTAAGGAAATTGGAAAAACCAAAAAAGAAGAAACCGGAACAAAAACCACGTTCTTTCCCGACAAAGAAATATTTAAAGTAAGCAAGTTTAAGTTTGACACCATTGCAGAAAGAATGCGTGAGTTAGCGTATTTGAATAAAACCATTACGATTACTATTAAGGACAAAAGAGACGGCAACGAAGAAAAATATCATTTTAAAGGCGGACTGATTGAGTTTGTTCATTATGTTGATGCAACCAGAACATCTCTTCATAAAACTGTATATGTTGAAGGAGAAAGGGAAGGAACGCCGGTAGAAGTTGCCTTCCAGTACACGGATACATATTCGGAAAACATATTTTCTTATGTAAATAATATTAATACACATGAAGGGGGAACTCACCTCGTAGGTTTTAAAACAGCGCTTACAAGAACCTTAAATAACTATGCAAGCAAGAACGGCTTAATTAAAGAAGGGAGAATTACGTTGACAGGAGACGATTTTCGTGAAGGTCTGACAGCAGTAATTTCTGTTAAGGTTGCTGAACCACAGTTTGAAGGTCAAACGAAGACTAAGCTTGGAAATGGTGAGACGAAATCTATTGTCGAAACAATCGTTGGGGAGAAGCTAGGCGAGTATTTGGAGCAAAATCCCTCTGTTGGCAAAAAAATAATTGAAAAATGTATGCGGGCTGCAGAAGCCAGAGAAGCAGCAAGAAAAGCCCGTGACCTTGCAAGAAGAAAAAATGCGCTTGATAACTTAAATCTTCCTGGAAAATTGGCAGACTGTTCTATCACAGATCCGGAACATTGCGAAATTTACATAGTCGAGGGAGATTCTGCAGGTGGTTCGGCCAAGCAGGGAAGAGACAGACGGTTCCAGGCGATTCTTCCTTTAAAAGGAAAAATACTGAATGTTGAAAAAGCCAAGATGAATAAAATTCTTGAGAATAATGAAATCAAAGCGATTATTTCAGCAGTAGGCGCGGGATTCGGAGCAGATTTTAATCCATTAAAATCCCGTTATGGAAAAATAATACTGATGACAGATGCGGATGTTGATGGTAGCCATATAAGAACATTGCTATTAACGTTTTTCTATCGACATATGAAAGAACTGGTAACAGCAGGAAAAGTATATATAGCGCAACCACCATTGTATAAGATAAAAAAGGGGAAACAGGAATTTTACGCCTTTGATGAAAAGGAAAGAGAAGATGTGTTAAAAAGATTAAAGACTAATGGAAAAGAAGCTGAAGAAACGGAAATTGAAAGAGAGGCAGAAGAAGAAACATCTATCAAAGGAGTGGTAATATCAAGGTACAAGGGACTTGGTGAGATGAACCCAATGCAGCTCTGGGAAACCACAATGAATCCCGAAACAAGAACGGTCCTTCAGGTTACTCTGGAAAATGCAGCTGCAGCAGATAAAATATTTGAAACACTTATGGGTGATTCAGTTGAACCGAGAAGAGAATTCATCGAAAAGAATGCTAAGTATGTTAAAAACCTGGACATTTAGAAAGTTTAATGGGAACGTAAAAATTAATTTTTAATTGAAATATTATGGCAACTATTTTTGAAAAAATAATTCCTGTAGCGTTAGAAGAAGAAATGAAATCGTCTTACATCGATTACTCAATGTCAGTAATTGTTGCTAGGGCATTACCTGATGTAAGAGATGGATTGAAACCGGTTCACAGAAGAGTATTGTTCGGGATGCATGAACTTGGAGTAGCACATAACAAACCGTATAAAAAATCAGCAAGAATTGTTGGGGAAGTTTTAGGTAAATATCACCCACATGGAGATACGGCTGTTTACGATACTATGGTTAGGATGGTGCAAAGCTTTTCACTGCGTTATCCTCTTGTGGATGGTCAGGGAAATTTTGGCTCGGTAGATGGAGATTCTCCTGCAGCGATGCGTTATACCGAAGCACGATTAGCGAGAATTGCTGAGGAAATGCTACGAGACCTGGATAAAAACACAGTAGATTTTTTCCCTAATTTTGACGACTCTTTGCAGGAACCAACAGTACTCCCGTCGTATTTACCAAATCTTCTTATAAACGGTGCGAGTGGAATAGCCGTTGGGATGGCAACAAACATACCACCCCATAATTTAGGTGAAGTGATAGATGGCTTAATTGCTCTTATTAAAACTCCGACACTCACTTCTGAAAAATTAATGAAGTACATAACGGCGCCCGATTTTCCAACTGGAGGAATAATTTATGGGTATGACGGAGTTAAAGACGCATATACTAAGGGGCGCGGAATTATTAAAGTACGTGCAAAAGCGAATATCGAAACTCTAAAAAATAACAGAGAAAATATTGTTGTAACCGAGCTTCCATACCAGGTTAATAAAGCAAGCCTTATTGAAAAGATTGCTGATTTGGTTCGTGCAGGAAAAATCAATGATATATCAAACCTTCGTGATGAATCCGATCGCGATGGAATGAGAATAGTAATAGAATTAAAGAGAGATGCACAGCCTGCTGTGGTTCTCAACCAGTTATTTAAACATACGCAAATGCAGAACACGTTCGGTGTAATTATGCTTGCGCTTGTTAATGGTGCTCCAAAGGTTCTTAAACTTAATGAAGTGATGCGATATTTTATCGACCACCGAATGGATGTTCTTGTTCGCAGGACTAAGTATGAGCTGGATGCTGCAGAAAGAAGAGCACATATTTTAGAGGGATACATAATTGCTCTTGATAAAATAGATGCTGTAATTCAGACGATAAAAAAATCGAAAGACACAGAAACAGCAAAAAGAAACCTGATGAAGAAATTCAAGCTGAGTGAGATTCAAGCAAAAGCAATTCTTGATATGCGTTTGCAGAGACTGACAGGGCTTGAAAGAAAGAAAATAGAAGATGAATACAAAGAAACGATCAAGTTAATTGAGATATTGAAAAGTCTACTTAAAAGTGAGGCAAAAAGGTATAACGTAATTAAGGATGAACTACTGGCTGTGAAGTCAAGATATGCTGATGAAAGAAGAACTGAAGTGATTAAAAAATTTGAAGAGTTTTCTCTTGAAGATATTATAGCCGAGGAAGATGTTGTTGTAACCATAACTCACTCCGGATATATTAAGCGATTTCCGGTTAGCGGTTATAGGAAACAAGCCAGAGGCGGTAAGGGGGTTACAGGCGCAGGTACAAAAGACGAAGATTTTATCGAGCATATGTTCATTGCGTCTACCCATCAATATATATTGATATTCACTGATAAAGGAAAATGTTTTTGGCTGAAAGTTCATGAAATACCGGAGGGGGGAAGAACATCGCGTGGAAGATCTATTCTTAACCTGATAAGGAAGGACAAGGATGAAAATATTTCAGCTTTTGTTTCAGTAAAGGAATTCAGAGATGATCAATTTCTTGTAATGGTTACTGAGAAAGGAACTATTAAGAAAACAGTGCTTTCTGCTTATGGAAACGTTCGCAAGGGTGGAATAAACGCCATTAACCTTGCAAAAGGAGACAATCTGATCGCAGTTCGTTTAACTGACGGGAATAATGACATTGTTCTTGGAACAAGGGACGGATTTGCAATTAGATTCCACGAAAAAGATGTCAGAGAAATGGGTAGGACCGCAACCGGTGTTAGAGGGGTTAAACTAGGAAAAGGTGATAAAGTAGTTGGGCTGGTAGTACTAAAACGACAAGCATCAATTATGGTTGTGACCGAGAAAGGGTACGGCAAACGTTCTGATATGAATGATTACCGTGTTACGCGTAGAGGAGGAAAAGGAGTTATAACAGTGAAGACAAGTGACAAAGTAGGAAAAATGATATCGCTTATGGATGTTGTTGATGGTGATGAGCTTGTAATAATAACTTCACGAGGAATGGTTATAAGGCAAAGTGTTTCAGATATCAGGGTAATGGGAAGAAACACACAGGGAGTAAGGGTAATTAAACTGAAGGAAAGAGATAAGATTGCCGATATCTCAAAGGTAATTCCTGAAGAAAATGGAGTAGAATAATTTTTTGCTAAATTATTAGATAATACTGGGATAGCTTGAAAACTGCCTCTGTTTGTTTTTATATAATTAAAGTTGTTGGGTTATTTCAGCAACTTTGAAAGATTATCGTACTGTGTCTTTATAGTATAGTTAAGATCTTCTAAAGTGTGAGCGGTTGAAACAAACAAAGCTTCATACTGCGATGGTGCCAAATAGATTCCTTTCATTAACATTGAAAGAAAATATCTCCCAAATAGAATAGTGTCCGAAGACGTTGCAGATTTATAATTGGTAACTTCGTTTTCTGTAAAAAATAGACTCATCATCGATCCAACTCTGTTAAGAACAAATTTCTTATTTAGCATTTTAATATTTTCTTTAAATCCATTTTCAAGATATTTGGATTTTTCTTCTAATTTTTCATAAAGGTCGGGATTCTTCTTTATATAACTAAGTGCAGCGTAACCGGCCGACATTGCCAAGGGATTTCCACTTAAAGTGCCTGCCTGGTAAACCGGGCCATGCGGAGAAATCATTTCCATAATTTCTTTTTTACCGCCAAATGCACCAACGGGTAAACCACCTCCGATGATTTTACCAAATGTTGAAAGGTCAGGCTTGATATTAAATAGTTTCTGTGCACCACCGGAAGAAACCCGGAAGCCCGTCATCACTTCATCGAAAACCAATACGATTTTTTCATCACTGCAAATTTCTCTTAATTCTTTGAGAAACTTATCATCAGCTTTTATTACGCCGACGTTTCCGGCGATTGGTTCTATAATGACGGCAGCAATTTTTCTTTTATTTTCTTTAATTAGTTTCTTTACAGAGGTTATATCATTATAAGTGGCAATTAGAGTGTCTGCTGCATTAGCTTTTGTAACACCCGGGCTGTCAGGGGTGCCGAGTGTAAGAGCACCTGAGCCCGCTTTAATTAAAAAACAATCTGCGTGACCGTGATAGCAACCTTCAAATTTTACAATTTTGTCCCGTCGCGTATAACCTCTTGCAGCACGGACAGCACTCATTGTTGCTTCTGTCCCACTGTTTACCATCCTAACCATTTCAACAGAGGTGACAAGTTCAACAATTAGTTTTGCCATTTTTAATTCGAGCTCTGTCGGTGCGCCAAAGCTTGTGCCATTTTCAATTGTATCCAACAACGCTTTTTTTATAAACTCAGGATTGTGTCCGAAAATATGCGGACCCCAACTACCTACGTAATCAATAAATTCATGTCCATCTACGTCGTATATTTTTGAGCCTTTGCCGCTTTTAATAAACAGGGGGTTGCCCCCGACAGATTTAAATGCTCTTACAGGAGAATTAACTCCTCCGGGTATGTATCTGTTTGCTTCCTTAAATAGTTGTGCACTAAGTGTTGTATTCATATAAAATTATATTAAATGTTAACAATTCCAAAAATATATTTTAGAAAACAAAGTTACAAAGATATTAATGCTGATGGAAGGTAATTAGGAAACACATTTCAAGAAATTTTCTAAAAGGGTGTGTAATTGTCCTTATTCATATAAACCTGTTCGGCAAGTTAGTGGTTATTCTCCGTATAATAGTTTATAATCCCGGTCTTTCCCTTTCTCCCATAGATTCTCAGGTATTACTTTCCAGTTATTTAATGCTACTGGGGTAATGTGTCTGTTTTTTTGAATCCATTTCATAAGGTAGTATCGAAGATCTTTTTGAGTAGAAGTTATTACTCTATCGGCCAACTTCTCGTGAGGAATTCCAGCTCCCTTAGTTAAAAGTCCGCCACCCCCATTACCACGGTAGGAATTTATTGCAACTTTATATTTTTTATTTAAATCGAACGGTTTGCCATCAGCCATTGAAATAATAGTAACTCTTTGCCCTACGGGTTTAGATACATCAACAGTATACTTTATTCCAGCTGCAGAAGAAAAGTTATAATACTGAGAATTCAAGACCGGATGTCCGTTTTCTTCAACTATATTTCCCTTATCATCTTTTTTGAAATTTAATAGATGATCGTTTTCATTTTTCATTTGGTTAAACCAGTTTCCGTAGGAATATTCAAGATAGTCTTTTATTTCCTGTCCTGTGAGCTCCATTGTATAAAGTAGATTTTCATATTTGTAAAGACTGAACATATCACTTACGTGCACACTTCCTCTTCTGATTTCTGCATTAAATGAAAGTGGAGCTGCAAAGGATACATCGGCTTTCGTTAGCTCAAGCTGAATTTTTTGGATGAGATCCACAAAAGGAGAGTCTCCAAACATGGA
Source organism: uncultured Ignavibacteriaceae bacterium (assembly GCA_964595355.1). Taxonomy (GTDB): domain Bacteria; phylum Bacteroidota; class Ignavibacteria; order Ignavibacteriales; family Ignavibacteriaceae; genus JAKAGZ01. Next base: position 26,180 of record CAZQQD010000022.1, read on the forward strand.
TTTTTTTGTTGAAACAGATTTTCTGAAGCTGCCAATATATTTATGTACATAACTAACACAATGTTCAATGTCGTGAGTAAATTCCCTTACCATAGGAGCGTTTTCTTTATAATTTTTTGACTCTATGATCTCTCCGGAAATTTTCTTATTCCATCTATTTGTTTGAGGATTTTTGGTAAGAATTACGTTTGCAACTGCAGCAGTTTTTGCGGCGTTTATGGTTCCAAGTATATAAACGGTTTTACCTGTTGAATCCTTTACAGTATAATTCCAACCATGATGATCATGCCCGACAAAAACTATATCGAATCCCGGAACCTCTTCAGCAACAAGCTGTGAGGCATTTTCATTTCTGGGTGAATTAGGGTCAGCACCATTGTAGCCTGCTTCAACGCCTGAATGAAACAGCCCAACCATCAAGTCAGGCTTTTCTTTTTTTAAAATAATCGGGACCCATTTTTTTGCGGTCTTAACCATATCTTCGAATTTAATTCCGCTCCATATTTTTTTAGGAAGCCAGTTTGGAATAGCAGGGGTGATCATTCCGAGAACAGCAATCTTTATTCCATTTCTATTAATTATTGTGTAAGGTTTGAAGTAAGGTTTTCCGGTTTTAGTATTTATTGCGTTTGCTGCAAGCCAGGGGAAATTAAATTCCTTATTGATTTTATCGTAAACCGGATGGCCAGGCTCGATATCATGGTTGCCAACTGTTCCTGCATCGTAATTCATATAATTCATCACGCGGGAAACAATGTGAGGGACATCTGTTTTTTCAAAATTATAGTAATAAACAATTGGTTGTCCCTGCAGAATATCGCCATCATCCAGCAATACAACACCCTGGTCTTTTTTGTCCCTTTCCTGCTGAATGTATGTGTAAAGCTGAGCAAGTGAAGTATTGCCAAGTCTTCCATGGATAAAATCATATTCAAACAAAGAGCCGTGAACATCACTTGTTTCAATTAATTTTAATTTTACAGTTTGTGAAAGGGAAACCCCAACCAGCAAAAAAGAGGAGAAAATAGTTATTAAGAACTTATTGAAGAAAGATGTATGACTGCGCATTTTTATACCATTTTTTAAAATGAAAACTTTATGTTATTAATAAATAGTTAAAACGACCTGAACATCCTATTAGTTCCCATTAAATTACATTTTTAAGCAAGATTTAGCTTGGATGGTTTATCAAAAATTTTCTTATATATAACTAAAGCAATAGCAGCGGTTAGCCCAATTCCGGCGAAATAATACCAGATATAATATGCGTGATCATACGCGTGCACTAGTTGTTCTGGTGACAAAGTTGACGGATCGGGGGCATAAGCTGTCAATAAATAACCGGATATCCCGAAACCCAGGATTGATGATAGAAAAGAATGAAGATGGCTGAAGCCTAAATAAAGGCCTTCTTCACCTTTTGGTGCCTGTAGCGAGAAATACTCAAGGTAACGCGGAGAGATAAAACATTCGGCAAGTCCCTGCACTACGATTCCTGCAATCATCATAACTGTAATAGGGTGAGCTGAGAAAAATCCGAAGAAAGAAACAGACTGGCCGGTAATCTCTTTTAAAATCTCACTTGAAGCCATAAGCAACGCAGATAATGGCATTAAGAACATTCCAACACTCATTGAAGTTACCGCTTTTACATTTTTCATCAGGTTGGTAATGAATACAACAAAAACCATCACAACAAAAGGATTAACATTTGCTATCCACTCCGGTGACGCGTGTTCACCGACAGTGCGCAAAACATATTTCGGCATTGTTGCATAAAGCTGGTGCTGGATGATCCAGAAGCCTGTTATAATTATTATTAATAAAAGCAAACGAACATTTGTAACAACTCTTACAAAGCCATCCCAGGCTTCTTTAAAGGATTTTCCTTCGCCATCTATATTTACATTTTTGTAAAAAAAGTAAACGACTACAAGAGCAAGTAAAGTCATGGTAGCAGCATAAAAATTAATTGATTCAAGTCCCCATTGTAATCTTAATGGGTAAGCAAAGGTTTTTCCAAGGAACGCACCAACATTTACAAGTCCGTAAAAAATTGAATAACCTCTTGCTCGGGTTTCTTCGTTTGTTGTTTTTGCAACAGTTCCGGTTATAATAGATTTTATAAACGAGCCTCCGAACATTAAAACAACCAGTGCGGGAAGAACAGTTGCTTTATAAGGAAGTGCGCCGAGCGTGAAGTAACCAATTGATAAAAGGGAAAACGCAAGAATGACCGCTTTTCTGAAACCGATTTTATCTGCATAGGCACCTGTAAAAGGTGGAAGAAAATATAGCCCTGCGGCAAAAACACCACCGATCCAGCCCGCATCAATGTCGCTAAAGCCAACTACACGAGAAAGATAAAGAGTGATAGCTATAAAAACAGCATAGTATGCGGCTCTTTCAAAAAGTTCTACAGTGTTTGCGGTCCAGAATGCTTTTGGAAATTTCCATGACCCCTTAACACTTTTTGCTGAATTTGATATGTCACTCATCGTTCTCCCTTTTTTTGATTTTTGTGGTCGGGTAAAATAAGAAATTTTGACGATTTGACCGAGAAGAAAATATGAGCTGTTTGTCATTTCGAATCACGCGCGGCAGGATTTGAAATGTCAACACTAAATAATTTCTATCGCATCACCCACCTTAACCTCTCCTTCTCCTTCGTGTAACAGATTCATCCCAAATAAAACTTTATTTTCAACTTTTCTGTAGGTTGCCAGAGTTTTTAAGGGCTCAGCGAGTCTTTCAGCGGTTTCCTGATTGGTAGTAGTGATTACACAGCGGGCACAGGGTTTAACCCCGTAAAAAATTATATTTCTGATTTTAAACCTTTTCATTTTATCTTCCTGATATGGCTCTCCCCCGGTAAAGACAATATTGGTACGAAACCGGTTCATTGGCAGGGGGTCTTCTAACCTTGAATTTAAATCATCCAGCGACGCCTGCCCGATCATCAGAAATGGATAACCGTCTGCGAAACTAACAAGCTCCTTGTTATTTTTTGAGTATTTCTCATCAACTATTCGGTGGGCTTCATCGGGCTGATAAACAAGTTTGCACTCAACCTCGAGCGCTTCCGAAAACCATTTGTCGGAATCAGCGCCGACTAAAAAGGCAGTACAGTTATCTTCCCAGATAGGAACGGTTATTGCTTTTGTTTTTGAAATATTAAAAGGAATAAAATATTTGCCTGAATCTTTTTTATTCCTGTGGTAAACATTTAAACCGTCAGTTTCAATCTCAACATTTATGAAAGCCATCTGCGGGTATTCACGCTGTGTCATAAAATTTCCGCGGTAATCTATCAGCATCCAGCGGCGGTCGTGTTCAAATCCGCGGTCTGTTACTTTTGCAGATTTAACTGAAATCCCGCGGAGGGATTTTATCGGGTATATGTTTAGTTCAGAGATTGTTAGCATAAAAGTTCTAATATTATTTGTTTTGTTTCTTTGCACTCCATAATATGCCGACAGGAGCTTGTTTTAGCATTTTATTTTTACTCAAAAAATCTTTTACGCAGGAAAAAATATCCGTCAGAGTAGAAAAGCCTACAATACTACCAACAGCTGCAGTCCAAGCTGGAAGAAAATTTCCCAATAGAGGTTGCAGTGAAACGGTTAATGACGTTAAAAAGGTTGGTCCCTTTAGTAATAATTCATTCCGAAATTGTTTTTGTATTTTTTCTAATTCTGATAGGTGCCTTTTTAACAAGTTATTTAGATTATAGTCTACATGTGATGTGATTTTATCTATATCATTAATTGATAGCTCTCCCAACAGTTTAATTTCAGAAGTTAAATCTTTTCGGAGATCTGAGATTATTCCCTTGTCTCTTATAGAAATTAAATCATCAATTGTAATGTTTCCCAGCCATTCATTTTTGTTAGATAAAAAGGAGTTTGTTAATCCAAGATTTAAGTTGTTATGATTTCCCTTCAAGAAAAACTTTTGATTTTCGAGAATTTTCACTTTTAACCAGTGATATGAAACTGGAGCGGAGATTAAAGGGCTGGCATTAATTTCATTGCCTCTAACTAAAACATCATTAATTTGTGTTAATCGTCCAGTTAATTGAAATAATAAGTACCGAGGATCTTTAACTTCATAAGGAAAATCCCCTTTTAGCAATCCATTAAACTGTTGTTTTTTAATTGATTCTAGCTGGGAAAAAACATCACGCGGTTCATTTTCATCCCACCAAATAATATCCGGTTTAACTATTTCTTTATAGGCCTCATCTATATCCTTAAACTTCTGTAGGAATTGCTGGGCTTCTTCAAAAGAATTTAATTTTTTATTGTACAGACTATTTAGAATAATCACGCTGTCAACAGAACCATAATTTGCTAATTCCGAATAATTAAATTTGTTGACACCGACCAATTCTCTATCGGGGAGTAAAATAGCTATCAGCGGTTCGGTTTTTGTAATAAACGCTTTTTTATAGTGCAATTGGTTTATTGCGTATTTTAAAAGATAAAAACTTTTTGTTTCTTCTGTTGCCGGTAGTGTAGCAACTCTTAGGATTGGATCTGGAACAATAATAGTATCGAAATATAATCCGACCTTTTCAATTATTTTCTCAAAGTCTTGAGGACCAATATCACCCCCAAACCTTGTTTTTAATCCAGGAAGAGAAGTATATGTTTTAAAGACTCTTTCATGATTTCTTTCCCAGAAATCCTCAATGAATTTTACTATGGTTGGTGTTATTTTAACAAGTGAGTCAAATAACCTAGTACTCTTTTTTACATCTCTCGCGAGCTGTTCAGAGGTAATACCGTTTTTTTCGGCTTCTCTGTAAAGAGGAAGGAAATATTTCTCTAAAAAATCAAAATATTCTTTATAAATGTTATTTAAATCGTTCATAATAAACTTATCACTCACTTCAAATTTGCTTCAAACAATTTAAATATTCTCTTATACTCATCCGTCCAACTGCTTGGCTCAATAAAACCGTGGTCTTCAAGTGGATAAATTGCAAATTCCCAGTTGTCTTTCCCAAGCTCAATTAATCTCTGCACCAATCTTATATCATCCTGTGCGTGTACGTTCTGGTCAATTAAGCCGTGACAAATAAGCAGCGCGCCTTTCAATCCATCTGCGTAATAAATCGGCGAACTTCTTTTGTATGCAAGGCTGTCGAGATAAGGAAGATTCAAAATAGCGGAAGTATAGCCGTGATTGTAATGAGCCCAGTCAGTAACGGAACGAAGTGCCGCGCCTGCTGCAAAAACACCCGGAGTTTTTAACATAGCCATTTCTGTAATAAATCCACCGTAGGAACCACCGTAAATTCCTATCTTCTTCGGATCTACGTTATATTTTTCAGTCATAAATTTTGCAGCATCAACTTCATCGGTTAAATCTTTTCCTCCCATATTTCGGTAAATGGCGGTCCGCCATTCGCGTCCGTATCCCGCACTTGCACGGTAATCAATTTCCATTACAGTGTAACCGTGATCAGCAAGAAAATTATTGAACA
>CAZQQD010000023.1:0-20474 GCA_964595355.1 uncultured Ignavibacteriaceae bacterium
AGAAAATCTTTGTCGTTATGAAGGAGAGTAAAATTATTCTCAATGCAGAATGTAGAAATGATTATATCCATTGTTCTACGGATAGTTATTCCTTTCTTTCTTAATAAACGGTAATTGTCAGCACTTTTAATTGCCAGATTTTTATTTAATAAACTAACAAGCGGAAATAAGTCAAACATCGCCTTTGTCTTAATAAATTCCTTATTGTTTCGTATACCTTGCAGAACTTCTACCAGAATCAAATCTCCTGTATAAACCGTTTCCCGTTCAAACAATAGATCAAGCATATCAGTTTGAAAATTCCGGGTATTATTCAGATAATCTATCCAAACTGATGAATCAACGATTACCATCTCATTGATCTCATTTCATCCAGATTCCCTTCCCATTTGATCTTACCTCTTAGCTTACGGAATTCTTTCTGCTTATTGATCTGTATAAACTTCTTTAAAGCTTCTTCAACTGTCTCTTTCTTTGTTTTAAGTCCGGAAACTTTCTGTGCTTCCTTCATCAATTTGTCGTCTATAACAATATTCGTTCTCATAAACAACTTCTCCTTATGTGTATGTTGTGAGGTAAATATACACATTATTTTATAATATTCAAGTGAACAATAACTTACATCAGTCAAAGCAAATTAAATCTATTACCCACGGGTTGGTATTCTAAAATGTTTGAAAATTTATAAAGAATGAGGTAATAAGGTTGGTTTTTATTCTTTGCTTCTTTCTTACTTAGGTTTAGCTTAAAAAAAGGTTTTTTTATTAACCTTATTCATTAGGTTGAACCTTCGTAACAAAAAAATACAAACAAATGGGAAAACCTAATTACTTTATTAAAATAATGTGGGATAAAAATTGTAAAAGAAAATAATTCTTTGAATTTGTAAGATAAATAAAACTATTACGCTATTTTTAAATTAATTTAGACAACACTGTAATAACGAATAAAAACTGAAACTAAAGTAATTATTATAATAGACTAAGCTATAGATGATCTCTATTTTTTCTTGTTTTTAAAGATAATAGATAACAAAATCGATCCGATCAAAAAGAAAATTATAACCCCGAGGGACAATTCGGTAGGGATGTGGTAATATTCTGAAAGCAGCATTTTTATTCCTACAAAAGCTAAAATTAAAGCCACTCCGTATTTTAGGTATGTAAACATATCCACCAGTCCTGAGAGTGAAAAATAGAGAGCACGCAATCCGAGTATTGCAAATATGTTGGAGGTAATTATTATAAATGTATCCCGTGTTATCGCAATAACGGCGGGGATTGAATCAACCGCAAATACTATATCGGATGACTCAATTACTATTAATGTCAGGAAAAGGGAAGTTGCAAAATATTTCCCGCCCTGTTTTACAAAAAATTTATCGCCTTCAAATTTGTGTGTAATGTTAAAAAACCTCTTTACAAATTTAACCAGCGGGTTCTTCTCATAATCGATTGTCTCGTTTCCTCCGAATGCCATTTTATATGAGGCAAATAATAAAATTAATCCGAAAAGGTAAATCACCGGATGGAAGAGATTTATCAATCCAACCCCTGCAAGTATGAATACTATTCTGAAAATTATTGCGCTTAATATTCCCCATTTCAATACGTGTGGCTGGCTTTTCTCGGGGACGTTCATCACTTTGAATATAAGAAGGAAGACAAAGAGGTTATCTACGGAAAGAGAATATTCTATAAGATAGCCGGTTGTAAATTCAAGAGCTTTTGTGTGGCCGTCTTTGAGAAAAAAATATAATCCGGCATTAAAAAGAAGAGCAGTACCTATCCATATACCGCTCCACATTAAGCTACGCTTTAAACCCAACTTACCCGGCCTGTGATCTGTAGCGTACAGATCAATAAAGATGATCAGCGATGCGAGAACAGCAAATACGATCCAGAAGGTAAATTCATTAAACAAATTATTTCCTTTTTATGGAAGTAAGATACCAGCGGCCAGAACTGTTGTCCACAACCCGTTTTTATCACCTTCTGCTGATTGCGTGATATTGGTTGAGCGTACTATCTTTCCCGACATTTTGTATATATTTTCTCTTTCGCTCCAATCAGTGTCAGGATTAAATTCTACTCCCAGTGTTGTCGCAAGCATCGTTGCCGCAAGGTCTTCTGCATATTCTCCGGCAACCTTTTCAGTTTCACCAAATGGATGATGTTCAGAAAGGTAGCCGTATTGGTTACTGTCAGCCGGGATTGCAACACCAATTGAAGAGGCTACCAGCCTGTTCGGCTCATTTGTAGAATTTCTTGCCATCACACAGAAAGTTATCTGGCCGGGAGTTAGTTCTTTCAATCCTTCTTCTTTGCTGATTCTCTTGCAATTTGTCGGGAAAATACTGCTGACCGTTACAAGATTGCATATTTCAATTCCCGCACTTCTGAGTGCAAGTTCGAAAGAGGTGAGGTATTCTTTATGTTTTCCTACCCCTTTGGTAAAAAATATCCTTGTCGGTACATACAAATTCTCATCTCCTTTACGAAATTATTTTAACAAATTTTCTTTTTCCTACCTTTAGTATTTTATCCCCGTTTAGTTTTATTGAATGATTTATATCTTCAATTTTTTTTCCGTTCAGACTTACACCGCCCTGTGTAATAAGTCTTTTTGCCTCACTTTTTGAAGGAGCAAACTTAACTTCAAGAATAAGATCGATAATTCCTATCTCCTTTTTCCCCCTTAATTTAAATTCATTAATATCATCCGGGATATCCTTTTTCACAAATATCTTATCAAATTCAGATTCGGCCTGCCTGGCTGCATCCTCACTGTGATACATCCTCACCAAAGTTCTGGCGAGTTCTCTTTTGAGATCACGCGGATTTACTTTTGGATCTTCAAGCTGTTTTTTAATTTCCTGTAATTTCTGATTAGAAACATCAGTTGCAAGTTCAAAGTAAGTATATATAAGATCATCCGAAATTGAAAGCGTTTTACCGAAGATTTCCTGCGGTGATTCAGTAATACCAATATAGTTATCATAAGATTTACTCATCTTCTCAACCCCATCCGTACCTACAAGCAGGGGCATGGTCAGGATTACCTGTGGCTCTATATCAAACTCACGCTGAATGTCTCTGCCAACCAACAAATTAAATTTCTGATCAGTTCCTCCAAGCTCAACATCACTTTTAATTGCTACCGAATCCATTGCCTGTGCAAGAGGGTAGAGAAGTTCGTGAATACTTATTGCCATTCCTGATTTGAATCTTTTTGTAAAGTCATCTCTTTCAAGCATCCTGGCTACAGTGTATTTAGATGAAAGTTTTATAACGTCCTCGAATGACATTTTACTCAGCCACTCTGAGTTATAAACAATCTTTGTTTTTTCCTTGTGTAAAATTTTAGAAGCCTGTTCAAAATAAGATTTACCATTCATCCTGGCTTCTTCAAGAGTTAATGCGGGGCGTGTAACATTCCTTCCGGAAGGGTCGCCGATCATTCCCGTAAAATCCCCGACAATCAAAACAGCCTGGTGCCCGAGTGATTGAAACTGTTCAAGTTTTCTTAAGACTACTGAATGCCCAATGTGAAGGTCCGGACGGCTCGGGTCGCATCCTAATTTTATGATAAGAGGGTTATTATCCTTTGCAGCTCTTTCTAATTTTTGTACGAGTTCGTCTTCCTGGATTATTTCGGACGCACCTCTTTTAATGAGGTCCATCTGTTCATTTATAGAGGGAAACTTCAATTCTTTTTCCGTTATTTTTCTGAAAAGTTAAAAGCTAAAATATAGTTTCTTTAATTAAAAAGGGAATGTTTTAAAATATCTTTTTGCCTGATGTATTGATACCTATCATGGAAATATGTAAACTTTAACCTTGCTTAATATTTGATTCTTCTTTCCTGCTCTCTCTTAAAATCTCTTTTCCTGATGTCTTCACGTTTGTCATATACTTTTTTACCTTTAGCCAGTACCAGTTCAACTTTAACTTTTCCTCTTTTAAAATAAACCCTGTAGGGAATGAGAGTCAACCCTTTTTCTTTCACCTTACCGATCAGCTTTCTGATTTCAGAACCATTTAGGAGTAGCTTCCTGGTACGCATAGGTTCGTGATTGTTAATGTTTCCATGCTTGTAAGGATTTATGTGCATTCCAACCAACCAGACTTCATTTCCCTTGATCTGGGCGTAGCTGTCAACGAGGCTGACTTTGCCTTCACGACACGATTTGACTTCTGTGCCTACCAGGACGATACCGGCCTCAAATGATTGCAGAATTGTATATTCGTGCCTTACTTTCCTGTTTATTGTTATATTTTTCTCTTTTTCTTCCATAAACTGCTGAAATGTTAAGATCAAAAGTTATTTTTATTACGCTCTAAATGCAAATATTAATATACAGCATGAAAAGCCATAAAATATGATATAATTATGCGTTACAACATAATTGAGAAATAGGGAAAAATATGATCAAGCTGAGATGATTATTTAATAAAAGTGTTATTTTCCTAAAAATAAATAAACATTTTCCTTCCGTCTACAGTCTTATTAACAGAATCCGGAGTTATTTATTGGATAAAGATACAGAACTTATTGAGCGCGCAAAAAACGGAGATATAAAGGCATTCAGGGAACTGGTGAATGAACATAAAAGAAATGTTTATTACCTGGCCTTCGATATTACCCGTAACAGGGAGGATGCTGAAGATGTATCCCAGGATGTTTTTATTAAGGTCTTTCGCTCCCTGAAAAATTTCAGAGGCGATGCGAAATTCAGCAGCTGGCTTTACAGGATTACAGTTAATACGTGTTTGTCGTTAAAAAGCAAAAAGAGTTACAGGGTTATGCAAAATATTGAAGACATTGTAGAGATTAATGATAAAAGTTCAGAGTTGAAGAGCTCGCAGAGCATGTACCCTGAGTCTCATACGGAGGCAGGGTTTATCCGTAAGAATATTGATAAGGCTCTTGAAAAACTTTCTAAAAGGGAAAAGACGGTTTTTGTTATGAGAAACTTCAGCGGTCTTTCTTTCGGAGAAATTGTGAAAATATTGAAACTCCGGCCGGGGACAGTGCGCAGCATAAACTTCAAAGCGCTGGAAAAGCTAAGAAAAGAACTGGCATTTTATAAAGATGAAATTTAACCAGAGGATGAAATGAAAGAATGCAATAAATACGAACGATTATTTGAAAAGGCGTTGTATAATGAACTGACAAAGACAGAAGAAGAGATATTTAATGTACATTTGAATTCCTGCAGCGAGTGTACGGAAAAATTCCGGGAATTGAAAGAAACGATAGGTATGATTAAAAAATATGAGCGTCCTGAAGCTGATGAAAAGTTTATCAATAGTTTCTGGGAAGTTCTGGAACCGAAACTTGAAAAAAAAGAGAATCTACTTAAAAAATTCTGGCTAAATTTTATTGGGTATTGCAGGTATGATTTCAGATGGAAATACCAGTTAGCCGGCGGTCTGGCGTTGCTCGCAATCGGTTTCCTGATCGGCAAGTTTGTATTGAACGGAAATGATATACCGAATCAGAAAACTCTATCAGAAAAATCAGGGACAGAGATAAATCAAATTGCAGCTAATGTTGAGACGGCTAAATATATTGAAAGGTCAAAGATGCTATTGCTCGGAATTATGAATTTTGATCCTTCTAAAGATGATGTTGAAACCATAAATCTTCCTTATATTCAAACGATTTCGAAAAAGTTAGCAGAACAGGCACCTGGATTGAAAGCTGATCTAAAGGAACCTTCACAACAGCAGTTAAAAAGGCTTGTATCAGATCTTCAATTGATAATGATGCAAATAGCGAACCTTGAAGCACAAAACGACGTGGATGGGATAGAGTTGGTCAAAGAAGGAGTGAACAGTCAGAATATCTTCTTGAAGATAAATATTCAGCAACTTTTAGAAAGCGATAAACAATTTGACAAAACAAAAGTCAAAACAGGTAAAGGAAATAAAAATATTTAACAGGAGAAAAATAATGTTACTGAAATTTAAAATAATGTTGTTAACAATTTTTTGTCTTGCATTATCTGTAAATGCAACGGCATCGAGCGCTCGGGGCAGCGAAGGAATTACTTTTATCAGGACGGAAGCTTTTGCTTTTATAGATGGCTCGGAAGATAATGGCCCTGATGCAGTTGCTTACAAAAAAGCATACAAACTTGTGCTGGACGAGAAATGGAAAGATGCGATAAAGGAATTCACTGATTTTCTGCATAAATACCCTCGAAGTAATTGGAGAGATGATGCAGGCTTCTGGCTATGCTATTCCAAAGATAAAGCAGGGTATAATCTTGAGGAAGTATTCAAATCTTACCAGGATTTTGTAAAAAACAACAGGTCAAGTAAATGGGCTGATGACGCACGTTCTAATATGATTGCTGTAGGACAAAAGCTCGTTCAGCAGGGTAAGGTTGAATACAAAACAATTATAGATAACCTGCAGAAGGAAAATAACGAAGAGATAAATATTACGGCATTGTATGCTTTACAGAATATGGGTGATGAAAAAGCACTCAATGCAATTTTAAAGCTATATGATTCTACAACGAACAAAAATTATAAGGGAAAGATTATTTATGCGCTTGGAAATTTTGACTCACCTGCGGCCTTTAATAAAATAGTACAGATTGCAAAAACAGAAAAAGATCCTGATCTGCAAAAAAAAGCTGTCTATGCACTTGCAAATACGGATAAGCCTGAAGCAATAAAAACGCTTAAAGGAATACTATCAAGCTCTGCATCTACAGAAGTACGCAAAACAGTTCTGTATGCACTGGGTAATACTGATTCACCCGATTTAATTCCTACCCTGAAGAATATTGCATTGACTGATAAGGATACAGAACTGGCGAAGACAGCAGTCTATGCACTGGGAAATTCAGATAAGAAAGAAGCCTTTGATGCAATAAAGGAAGTCCTCAAATCTTCAGCCCGGCCTAATGAAGTCCGTAAAGCTGCTTTATATACCATCGGCAACTCCGACAGATCAGATTTGATCCCTTTTCTGACGGGAATTGCGATAAATGAATCTGACAAGGAATTAAATAAAGCTGCAGTTTATTCACTCGGTAATATGGATAGTAAAGAGTCAATTGATGCAATTAAGAAAGTACTTAAGGATTCAAAGAAATTAGAGGTTAGGAAGGCGGCGCTGTATTCGCTCGGCAACGCAGGTTCTCCTGATCTTGTACCTTTTCTTAAATCTCTTGCCCTTACAGAACCGGACATTGATCTTGCCAAGGCTGCAATCTATTCACTGGGAAACGTAGATAGCAAGGAATCTATAACAGCACGCGAAGAAATCCTAAAAAATTCTAAGAATACAGAGGTACGCAAAGCTGCTTTATATTCGCTAGGTAATTCAGACTCTCCTGGAATAGTAAAATTTCTTTCTGATATTGCCATTAATGATGCGGATGAAGAAATTGCTAAAACCGCCGTTTATGCAATAGGAAATCAGGATGATAAAGAAGCTGTTAAAGCTTTAACAAGTATATTAAAAAATGCACATTCTACAGAAGTAAAAAAGGCTGCAATTTATTCTTTTAGTAATGTATCAGAAAATGGTACAAGTGTTAAAATGTTAGGTGATCTTTTATCTATGGAGAATGATCCTGAATTGCGCAAGACAATAGTTTACCAGATTGGAAATTCAGATACCAAAGAGGCTGTTGACGCTTTAGTAAAAGTTATTAATGAAGATAAAAGTCTCGAAGTACGTAAAGCGGCAGTTAATGCTCTTGGAAATATAGATATTCCCGAAGCGCAGGACGCATTGTTGAAGATTCTTCAAAAGTAATTTTTCGGAGATATAAAATGAAGACGAAAAAATATTTAGCAGTTTTATTTATTCTCATATTTGCTGTATTAATAAAAGCACAGCAGGTGACCAGGATAGAAACTCCTTCGACTAATTTATCGGATCAATTCAATAGGGCATTTGAAAGTGAAAAACCGAATGATAATTTTTGGATTGGCTACAGTATTATAAGAAACAGCGACAGGGATGTAATGGTGGGTTCGTTTTATACAGATGACAGATATAACCCGGTAACTTTGCGGGATATTATTTCTAATAATCAAAAAGCAATTGACTATTTTTCCCATTACAAGAAGAAAGATAAAGCTTTCGGCAGATCTTTCAGAATAATAAACGGGACTTCAATTGATAAGAACGTTAAGCAGGATAGGGAAACTGCTATCCTTTTCCTGTATGATAAAGATTCAAAAAGCATAAATGATTTTCGGGAAATAGATATATCCAGTCTTTCCCGCAGCTTTGAACTTTGGGGATATCCCTTAATGTGGCTTGGGAAACAGGATAATAAGAAAAGCGTAGATTTTCTGTTTAGTTTTTATAAAAATTTGAAGGAAACAAAGTCTCAAAAGAAATTGATCGCTGCAATTGGAGTACATACAGATCAATATCCTGTTACGACATTTCTAAAAAATATTATACTAAGCAAGGCAGATCCGGAGTTGAGAAAGAATACAGGCTTCTGGCTGGGACTTCAAAATAATAGTGAGGCTCTTACAACGCTAAAACAAGTTGTCAATAATGATCCTGTTTTGGAAGTTAGAAAAAATGCCGTTTGGGGAATAGGCTACATTCAACTGCCTGAAACGATAGACGAACTGGTTTATATTGCAAAGCATAACAGCGAAAGGGAAGTCCGGAGGAATGCAATTTATGCACTTGGTAACATGGCCGTAAGAAAAGCAGAAGATGCATTAAAAGATTTTGTTGATAATGATCCCGATGTTGAAATAAAAAAGACCGCAGTTTATGCACTTTCTAATAGTTCAAACGATGCTATACCTTACTTAATTAAAATAGCGAAAACAAATTCGAGTCTTGAAGTGCGCAAAAGTGCAATCTACAGTCTTGGTAATTCTGATGACAAGAGAGCACTTAATGCTTTGATAGATCTGGCGAAGAATTAAAGAGATAATTTTATATACGCTGTAAAATAAATTGGTTGCTTAAATAAATCTTACTTTCTTGATCTCATTTTTTGCCGCCTTGATTTGTCTTTTATCTGAAGTTAAAAACATATCTGCACCCCATACAATTGCACATGCTATATGAAGTGCATCAAGAGTTCGAAGAAGGTTTTTTTCTAAAAGCATTATTGATTTTTTTATCACTTCATCAGTTAATTGTATTATATCTATATCAGCGACCTCTTCAGATAACCTTGATTTTATTTCAGAATACCGGGGTTTGGAAATAACTTTTTCTCTTAATTTTCTATTCATTGCGGATAGCAACTCCGGAATACATATTATACTTAAACCAAGCTCTGTGCCCTGGAGTAAAATGTTATCAATTTTGTCGCTTCCGGCTTCTTCAACAAATCTCTTTGCATAAGCGGAAGTATCCATGAAAATACGCATTATTCCGCTTCTCTTTCTTCAAGTATTGCTGAAGAGAGATTTATCCCTTTAGTAGATAGCCGCAAACCTCTTTTCTTCCAGGCAGGTGTTCTATTAACTTCTGTCGTGGGAGGTGTAATTTCAGCTATAGTTTTTCCGTGTCGGGTTATTTTTATTATTTCTCCGTTCTCAACTTTTGTTAAATAAAGTGAAGCATTATTTCTGAATTCGGTAAAATTAACAGTTTTCATTTGATACTCTCAGGGAAATATGTACAGGAATGTACAGAAATGTACAGAATTAAGCAACTCATTTAATTATAACAAATTGTTCGGTCTTTTTTTATCTTAACAGGAATTATTTTTGGGATAAAATAGGAATAAAATGAACACCAAATTTTTAATGATATCAAGTGCAATATTTTTAGGTGTTATTGGAATAATACTGACTTTTATGCCGGATGAGACCATTAAATTTCTTAGTTCAAATCCGGATAGGATTGTATTATTAATTCTTCAATTAACAGGTGCTCTTTATATTGGTTTTGCTGCTCTTAACTGGATGGCAAGAGGTAATATAATTGGAGGAGTTTATAGCAGGCCTATTGCAATGGGAAACTTTGCTCATTTCTTTGTTGGAGCGATGGCCTTGATTAAATTCGTTTCATCTGTACCTGGATCAACAATAATATGGATAGTTGTTATTATATATATCATATATGCGATATGGTTCGGGATTGTGATGTTCAACCATCCTGCTATTAAAGGGAATAACCCACCATCGGCGTAAGAATACTCATGGCTGTCGATAAAAAAATCCAAAAAAAATTATTACTCTGGAACCTTTTGAAAAATATTTCGGTTTAATAAACACAATATCAAAAAATCAAATCAAAAAACGAAATAGAGGTAAACAGGCAGGTTGTGGTTTGCTTTTTTACAATCTGGAAAATGAAATAATATGAGCATAATTGTAGAGAACCTGAGCAAAAAATATGGCGCTCAGAAAGCTGTTAACGACATTTCATTTCAGGTAAATACAGGCGAGATTTTAGGCTTTTTAGGTCCAAACGGTGCCGGCAAAACTACCACAATGAAGATTATTACCTGCTTTATGGCTCCATCTTCAGGCGATGTTAAAGTTAATAATGTATCAATTCACTCAGATCAGGAAAAGATAAAAAAGAATATCGGCTACCTGCCGGAAAATAATCCCCTTTATTTTGATATGCCCGTTCTTGAGTATTTAGAATTTGTAGCCAAACTTCAGGGTGTTCCAAAGGATAGAATTGAAAAAAGAATAATGGAAATGGTGCGGGTCTGTGGACTGGATGCAGAGAAACATAAAAAAATAGGCGAGCTTTCAAAAGGCTACAGGCAGAGAGTCGGGCTTGGACAGGCAATGATTCACGATCCGGAAATTTTGATTCTTGACGAACCAACTACCGGACTGGACCCTAACCAGATAATCGAAATACGAAAACTTATTCGTCAGATAGGGAAGGAAAAAACTGTAATACTTAGTACACACATCTTGCCCGAAGTAGAAGCAACCTGTGACAGAATTTTAATCATAAATAATGGAAAGATTGTAGCTGACGGGACATCAGACACACTTCGAAAGCAGGCACAGGGTAATGAAGTTATCCGGATACAGATTGGAGATGCGAAAGACAGGGACCAGTTAATTGAAGCACTTAAGGGAATTGAAACTGTGCAGATGGTAGATCCTGTTCACGATTCTAACGATAGTTTTATTATTCAGAGCAGGGAAGATCAATCATCAAGAAGAGACATCTTTCAACTTTGTGTACAGAAAAAGTGGGTGCTGACTGAGATGACTCCAATAGAAACAAAATTAGAAGATATTTTCAGAGAATTAACTACAGATTAATTATGGACAAAATCTGGACAATAACAACGAGAGAGTTGAAATCATTTTTTGATTCACTTACCGCATACATTCTTTTAGTAGTATTTTTAGGATTGAGCGGATTCTTTACCTGGCTTTTTGGTTCTGATATTTTTTTTAGCGGGCAGGCTAGTCTTCAGCCGTTCTTTTCAGTTGCATATTGGACGCTTTTCTTTTTCACTCCTGCTCTTACTATGAGAATGTTAGCAGAAGAAAATAAAACAGGTACTATTGAACTTCTGCTAACGAAAGCAGTAAGTGACTGGCAGGTGATCATCGGCAAATTTTTAGCCTGTCTTTTACTTATTATGATTGCACTTGCACTTACGCTGCCATATTATATAAGTGTCTGGGCTCTTGGTCCGGTCGATCATGGCGCGGTTTGGTGTGGTTATCTGGGTTTGATATTGATGAGCATGACCTACATTAGCATCGGGTTATTTGCAAGCGCAGTTACAAACAACCAGATAGTTGCATTTCTTCTTGCACTTTTTATCGGAGTTTTCTTTTTAATAATCTTTAGCGTCCTTGCCGGTAATTTCACCGGATTGATAGGAGAAATTTTCAATTATTTGAATTTATCGACACACTTTGATTCAATTTCAAGAGGTGTTATCGACAGCAAGGATGTGATTTATTTTTTGAGTATTTCATTTTTTGGATTAATACTTGCAGAAACTTCTTTATCGAAAAGGAATATTGTAGAATAGTTAATTATGCTTACTAAGAAAAAAATACTTATATCGATTGGACTTTTATTCGGAATACTTTTATTGATAAATATTCTGGCTGATAGATTTTTTGTTAGACTCGATTTTACTGACGATAACGCATACACACTTAGCAGCGCAACTGAGAACATTTTAGGTTCGCTGGACCAGCCGGTAACAGTCACGGCTTATTTTTCTGAGAATCTTCCCCCGAATGTGGCACAGGTAAGACGTGATTTCAGGGACCTGCTTGTTGAATATGCAAATGAATCAGATGGCAATGTGGTTTATGATTTTGTGGATCCGAATAAAGATCAGGAAACCGAGGTGAAAACACAGCGGGCAGGTGTAAGGCCGATAATGATAAACGTGAGAGAACGTGACCAGATGAAGCAGCAACGAGCATACCTTGGTGCGGTTCTTCAATACGGAGAAAAAACAGAAGTTATTCCCTTCATCCAACCCGGTTCGGCTATGGAGTATGCTCTTTCATCTGCGATAAAGAAACTGACTTTAAAAAGTAAAACAGACATTGCATTTCTTGAAGGAGACGGTGAACCCACTCTATCTGATATGTCCCAGGTTAATCAGGAATTATCAGTTTTATATAATGTAAGTTCTGTAAAATTTAATGACACAACAGGAATACCCGAAAAATATAAAACTCTTGTTATTGTTGCACCCAAGGATACAATTAACCCGGCTTATTTTAATCAGCTTGATGATTTCCTGGCAAAAGGCGGAAGAATTTTGGTCGCACTAGATAGAGTAAAAGCTGATCTCTCACACGCAAGCGGAGCCAGTCTTTATACCGGTTTCAGCAAGTGGCTGGGGAAGAAAGGAATTAATATTGAAGCCAATTTTATAGTTGATGCAAACTGTAGCACCGTTATGGTAAGACAGCAACAGGGAATGTATGTTATGAATACACCCGTACGATTTCCTTTTATCCCTGTGATTACAAACTTTGCAGATCATCCGATCACAAAGGGAATAGAATCTGTTGTTATGCCTTTTGTGAGCCCGGTTGATGTAAGTTCAAAAGATTCGCTGGTGCACTTTACTGTCCTGGCCAGGACATCGGAACGTTCTGGTATCCAGAAGCCGCCGGTTTATTTTGATGGTTCCAAAAGGTGGTCTAAAAATGATTTTCCTGTTTCCTCACTTCCCGTTGCAGTTGCTGTAGAGGGAAAAATTGACGACGGCATTCATTCGAAAATGGTTGTTTTTAGTAGCGGCGATTTTGTTGTTAACGGATCGGGGCAAAATGCCCAGAAACTAGGCAAAGATAATATAAACCTGATGACAAATGCAATAGACTGGCTTTCTGATGATACAGGCCTGATAGGTTTACGTACTAAAGGAGTGACTTCCCGTCCGATTGAAAGTGATCTTTCAGATGGCACGAAAACCTTGATTAAGTATGCCAACTTTCTTGTTCCTCTCCTGTTGATAATTGGCTATGGTTTGTTCCGTCTGCAGAATAGAAGAAGAAAGAGAAATAAACTGATGCACGAAGAATATGTTTAATAAATTATCTACTAAAACTTTAGTAATATTATTTGCCGGCCTGCTTGTGCTTGTAGCTGCATTTTTATTCTATGACTCACAACATGGTGAGAGATCTTTCAGAAATGAGCTTGTAAATATCGATACCGCCAAAGTAACTTCGATTAATATTTATCCCAAAAACACAGACCATAAGCTTATAAAAATATTTAAGGAAGGTAAATACTGGAAAGTAGATATTCCTAACAACAAAACTGCATATGTTCCGGATCAAAAAGTGAATGAGTTGTTTTCAGAATTGTTAAGAATAAAACCGATTAGTGTTGCGGCTCTGAATAAAAATAAATGGAAAGAATACCAGGTCGATGATTCATCCGGCACAGAGGTTAAAATTTTTGAAGGAGGAGACAACACTCTCGACCTTACAATTGGTAAATTTGCATTCCAGAGACCGAAAACAATGTCGAGTTATGTCAGAGTTGGAGATGACGATAATGTTTATAAAATAAGCGGAATGCCCGGATTTTTATTTAATCAGAATGTAAATTATTTTAGAGACGGCAGAGTAGTGAATGATAATTATTCTGACTGGACAAAGCTAAATTTCACCTACCCGGGAGATAGTTCATTCGTTCTTGTAAAGAAAAACAAAAACTGGATGATAGGATCACAAGATGCAGACTCAGCGACGACTGCTAATTTCCTCAGAAGTGTATCACAAATGAGCAGCCAGAATTTTATAGATAACTTTGATCAAAGTTTGTTAAGCAAAGCTGTATATACTCTTACGATAAATTCATCTGCAAAAGGGGGAATTACTATTTCTGCTTTTATCTCGCCTTCTGATACCCTTGTAAATTCCTCGACTAATCCCGATGCATATTTTGATGGAAATAAAAATAATCTTCTAAAAAATATCTTTGTTGGTTCAAAACATTTCTTTAAAAAAAAGAAATAAAGTTTAAAACCATCTTTACTTAAAAACCCCGGCATATTAGTAAATAATTAAATTAATATTTAGCATTTTTCCTAATAGTTCATTATTATTAATGCCAGAGGGATTATCTGCCTGTAAATAAGGCAGAGAAATAATAATGTCATTTAATAAAACAACTACATTTCCAACTTTAACCACACACAGCCTGATACTACGCCAGCTTACATTTGATGATGCCGAAGCAATATACCGTATACGCTCGGATGAAAAAGTAGCCGAATTCTTAGTCAGGCCGATTTGTAAATCCATTGATGAAGCAAAGGAGTTTATACAAAAAATTAATGATAATTTTGAAAAAGATGAAATATGCTACTGGGCAATTACTGAAAAAGACAAAAATGATCTGATTGGGACTATCTGCCTCTGGAAAATATTCCGTGATAAAATGAAAGCGGAGATTGGGTTTGAACTATTTCCTGATCACCAGGGGAAAGGAGTAATGAAGGAAGCACTACCCAAAGTAATAGATTTTGGGTTTAACCAACTTGGCTTAAAAACGATTGAAGGTGAGGTTGCAAGAGAAAACCAGCGATCTATAAAAATAATGGAGAAGAATGGATTTAAAATAAGCGGATTGTATGCAGAAAATGAAAGTACTATTATGTATGAGCTGGTGAAAGAATAATTTATTATTGCTAAAACAAAAGAAACTTTTTACTTTTCATTGGGGGAAGCGATGTTTGAAAAAAAATCCAAATCTAAAAAATGTCCACGTTGTAAAGAACTTATCGGTGCAGATTCTGATTTTTGCCCAAACTGTGGTGAGCTTTTTATGAATGATGTTTACTGCTCAGAGCATCAGGATAAACCAGCAATCGGGGTTTGCATTATTTGTTCCATACCTTTTTGTAAAAAGTGCGGCGTAAAAACCGGGAACCGTTACCTGTGTAACCGTCACAGCAAGTATGAGATATACGAAGGGATGGTAAGAGTTTATGGAGCAAGTGATGCCGTAGAAGTTGATCTTGCAAAAGATGCACTGGAAAAAAATGGACTTCATCCTTATGTCTTTTCACGCAAGTCGAATCCTATTTCAATAGGCGGGCCTGAATATACTTTATTCCGTGCATCCGGTGGATACGACGGACAAATTATAAATGAATTTAAGTTATTGGTACCCTGCCAGGAAGTTGAAGAGGCGGAAGTGTTATTAAAGGAGTTTAAGTTTTAATTTGAATTTACAATTCTTGATTTAGTTAGCCTAACTACTTAATTTCTAATCCATACTTCTATAGTATAAAATCAGAAAGTGTATTTTATACAAAATATCTTTTTATTTGACAGATCTTATTTTTTAATATGAAAAACATTAACAATAATAATTTCATTTATTGTCCCAGATGCTCCGGTAAATCACTGAATGAGTTATCTGAAAAATTATATACCTGCTCAAATTGCGGATTTTTATTTTTCCTGAATGTAGCAGCTTCTGCTGCAGCCATTATACTCGATAGACAAAACAGGATGTTAATAACGATTAGAAATAATGATCCGGGAAAAGGTAAATGGGATCTGCCGGGAGGTTTTGTTGATCCTAATGAAACTGTTGAAGAATGTCTGGAAAGAGAAGTATATGAAGAATTAAATATAGAGTTAAGTAGCATAAAATATTACTGTTCACGACCGAATACATATGGGTATAAAGGGATATCTTATTCAACAATAGATTTGGCTTTTGTATGTGAAGTTGATGATTTTTCGAATATAAAAGCCCGCGACGACGTTAAATCATTTTTCTTTTGTCCTCTTCACGAAATAAAACTTGCTAATTTTGGATTTAATTCCATAAAAGAAATAGTATCTCAATATTTGAGAAAATAAATTTCTAAAGTTCCAATCAATTTATTTTTCAGCCTTCAGTGGAGTTTTTATTATCATTAACTTTCAAAAAGAGGCGCTAAAAATGGGAAACGAAAAGCTTTTTTATATAGGTGGTGCTATAAATCTTATTTGGGAGATATCACATTTGTTCCGACAAAAATGTTTTGAACTAGTTTCGTTGTGACAGGTTGAAGCAAAATCACTATATTAGTTGAAAAAGGAGGTATATAATGGATAACGCTGAAGTGAATAAAGCATTAGTATTGCGCATTGCAACAGAAATATGGAATCAGGGGAAACTCTTAGTTTGTGATGAAATAATGACAGAAGATGCAAAATACTACGGACCGCACATGCCAAACGGTATTGGTAGCAGGGAAGAATGGAAAAAGGCTATAACTATGTATCGAAATGCATTTCCTGATTCGCACGTTACTTACGAAGAATTAATTGAGGCAGGTGATACCGTTATCGGAAGGTGGAGAGCTACAGGAACCCATACTGGAAAACTTCCTGCAGTAGAAAAGCCGACAGGCAAAAGAATTGCTATTACTGGCATAACCATTTATCATTTTGCAAATGGTAAGATTGTAGAAGCGTGTGAACAACTCGACTTACTTGGTATGTGGCAACAGCTTGGTGTTTTTAATTTGACCGGACATAAATAAATCACAGGTACAATAATATAGTATACAGGGTGATGCGTAACGCACTAAGCATAGAAAAATTAAAAAGCGTATATGGAAGTATTGCTAAACAATATGATTTTCAGCACGCGTTGATAACAGCAAAGACCGACCAGAAAGGCAGAAAGCTGCTTGTTGAAAACTCGGTACGAGAGGGCGATGAAATACTGGATTGCGGTGCAGGAACAGGAACTACAGGCATTTTAGCAGCAAAGAAAACAGGTAAAAACGGTAAAGTTACAATGTTTGATTTAAGTGATGATATGCTTTCTCTGGCGCGTGAGAAGGTACGACAAGCAGATCTTCAGGACAGGGTTGCATTTCAATCAGGAGATATGGTACATCTTCCTTTCGATGATAATAAATTTGATGTTGTGCTTTCAACTTACAGCCTGTGCCCACTCTACGATCCTGCAAAAGGAGCTTTGGAAATGTTTCGTGTAACAAAGCCGGGCGGCAAAATTGCAGTAGCCCATTCAACAGAACCCACAAATCCTGTTTTAAAATGGCTGGGTGATAAAGTTGAAAATATAGCGTGGCATTTCTCCCGGCTCTCAATGGGATGCAGGTCTGTGACAGTTCTGCCTGCGCTTGAAAAAGCCGGCGGCAAGGTAATTTTTTCCAAAAACATTGGTGTTCCGTTGTGGCCATTTATTATTTTTATTGTTGAAAAACCTGTAAGCTAATAATTAACTTTTTTAATTGTCTATGGATAATCTTGAATTTAAATTTCATCTATTGGAAGAATCCGACCTTCCATTAATGTGCGAATGGCTGAACCTTCCGCATTTACAGGAGTGGTGGCGTGAAGGTGAAATAACTCTCGATGCAGTTCGTGAAAAATACCTGCCGAGGATAAATAATAAAGACACAGCAATTCCATACCTCGCATATTTAAATGGAAAGCCGGAAGGATTCATTCAGTACTATTCTGTAACAGACGGAAATCCAAACTGGTGGCCGGATAAACCGGGTCCGGGAGTTTATGGAATTGATACATTCATAGGAAAAGAAAATAAGCTTAACAAGGGTCTCGGCACTGCAATGGTGAAAGGTTTTCTTTCATTTTTGTT
Organism: uncultured Ignavibacteriaceae bacterium; assembly: GCA_964595355.1. Lineage (GTDB taxonomy): Bacteria > Bacteroidota > Ignavibacteria > Ignavibacteriales > Ignavibacteriaceae > JAKAGZ01. The sequence continues at coordinate 18,067 of CAZQQD010000023.1, forward strand.
TAATGAGTTAAGTGCCAATGAAGTCCGTGTTGATCCCCGTCCCGATAATTTTCGGGCAATTCGCTGCTACGAGAAAGCGGGCTTTAGACAGGTTCAGCCAATCACAAATCCAGATGGACCCGCAATAATGATGGTTGTGAAGAAGGCAGAGTTTTTACAATAAAATTTCTTATCTTCCTTTTCAAGAAAAGGGACCTGATATAGAATTGAACTATATGGAAATAAAATGTGACAAATAATTTTTATTAAGTGCTTTATAAGGAGAATAGAGCGATGTTGCATAACTATAAATCAATCAGACATTTTAGTATATCTTTCGTCCTCTTTTTCATTTTTGTTTTATTCTCTTCTAATTTTGCTCAAGTTAATAAAATTGATTCCAGCCGGACAAAAATTATTGCTGCAGCACGTGATATTATTTCCTCCGTGCGGTTTTGTGGTCTTGCTACATTTAGTGATAACGGACAACCTGATATCCGGACAATGGATCCTTTCCCACCCGATGAAAATTTTATTGTCTGGCTTGGTACAAATCCTAGAAGCAGGAAAGTAAATCAGATAAGGAATAATTCTGATGTTTTACTTTATTATAACGATCCCGCCGGAAATGGCTATGTTGTGGTTCACGGTAGCGCTGAATTAATTAATGATAAAGAAGAGAAAGTAAATCACTGGAAGGAAGAGTGGAGCAGGTTCTATCCGGATAAGGATAGTAGCTTTATATTGATAAAAGTCATTCCTAAAAAACTGGATGTAATTAATTATAAAAAAGGAATCTACGGTGATCCCAAAACATGGCGTGCTACTTCGATAGTGTTAGAAAATAAAAATGTTAAATTCGATGATAACAAAAGCACTAAAAATCTAAAGCCCTACCTGATGTTTCCCGGTACGTGCAAAGAAGCCTTAAATTTTTACAAAGATTGTTTCGGTGGTGAAATTGTAATGATGCAAACCTTCGCAGATTCTCCAGTAGAAGTAGCTGAAGAGCTTAAACAAAGGATATTTAACTCCGAATTCCGGGCAGATAATGTGCATTTTATGGCATCCGACGATTTGCCAAACAACAAAGTATCAGTCGGAAGCAATTTTGCACTGTTTGTAACTTTTTCAGATCTGGCAGAAGAAGAAAAAGTTTTTAAGAAACTAAGTGAAGGCGGAAAAGTTCTTTTTCCTATTGGTGAAAACAGCTTCGGGATGCTTGTCGATAAGTACAATATCCAATGGATGATGGAAAGTAATAAGTAATATGGAATTACTTAGTTTGTGATAAACCCTTAAGTATCCGTGATTCGCTATCTAATTCTGTATAAAAAATCCCACACGAAAAACACGAGCAGAAAGAACATTTCTTGCCCATGTACCCGAATTCATTCCGGCAGTAATTCCCCAATTATCAGTTACGTTATAAAACAGTTCCGGTCCGTAAGCAATGTATTGCTGGTTATTTGAGAATAATCCGCCTGCTCCTCCTGCAACTGTATTATCACCATTGCGTAAAGGTTTCAATCCTGTTACTCTGAAAATCACAATTAGTTTTTTGTCAAACGTATAACCTGCTTCAATTCCGAAATCAATTTCATCTGTGTACCCTTTGTGTCTGAAGTTATATGCTGTCGAAGCGTTAAAGTAAACAGGTATTGGATAAAATGAATGTCCAAACTGTAGGCCAACTTTCTGATTCAGTTCTCCGTCGCCGGTTAAAAGTCCGTTAGGATCGTTTGAGTCACCGAGAGGTAGTCCAAGTGAAAAACCCAGACTCAACACACTTCCTCCTCCTTCAGCAATTTTATATTTTATCCCGATATCTGAATCTGAAATTCCATTCTTTTTTGCACCGGGAAAGTATGTATTGCCGCTGGTTCCCTTTATTTCATCTAAGGTCAATCTGTGATGGAACGGGAAAAAAGCAACTATTGAAATATTATCTGAAATACCGTATTCCCCATAAAAACTCAATGTAAAATCGCTAAGAGTATTTATATCAACCAGTGTTCCGTTGATATCGTGAAATTTATTTGACCTCATATACTGTGAGCTTAATTGCAGATAAAATTTGCCTTTCTTTTTAGTCCAGCCACCAGCGTATGTTTCTTCAAGGTTAAGACTAATAAATTGCAGTAGTATTAAGAATGATATAACTCTTTGTAAGGAATTCATATTTTTATTGAGAATTGTTTTCTGAAGATTTGTTTATAAAAATAAGGATTATCTCCGGGCTTTTACAAACCCGGAGATTTCCGGTTTGTATTATTTCATCCCGTCTTTTTTATCTTTCATCATCGTAGTGTCTTTTTTCATCATTTTATCTTTCATCATATCTTTTTTGTCCATCATCTTATCTTTGCTCATCTTTTCATCTTTCATCATTTTATCACCTTTCATTGTCTTATCTTTTTCCATCATAT
>CAZQQD010000023.1:20574-31257 GCA_964595355.1 uncultured Ignavibacteriaceae bacterium
CCTTTCATTGTCTTATCTTTTTCCATCATATCCTTTTTATCCATCATCTTATCTTCGCTCATTTTTTCATCTTTCATCATTTTATCACCTTTCATTGTCTTATCTTTTTCCATCATATCCTTTTTATCCATCATCTTATCTTTGCTCATTTTTTCATCTTTCATCATTTTATCGCTTTTCATCTTCTCATCTTTTTTCATCATATCTTTATACATTGTTGAATCTTTCATCATTTCCTTTTTCATCTCTTTCTTCTGCATTTGCTGAGCATTTGCAACAGGTAGTGCGAACATTGACATAAGACACATAACCGGAAGCATTTTTAAGAATGTTTTCATTATTCTGACTCCTTTTTGACTTTATGAAATAAATAGTTTTAGCTGTTATTATTTAAACAAGTAAGCGTATTCCCCATATCCTTCTTTTTTCAGATCTTCTTTTGGAATAAAACGCATTGCCGCTGAATCCATGCAGTATCTTAAATGAGTTGGTGGCGGACCATCATTAAAAACGTGTCCAAGATGAGAATCAGCAAACCTGCTTCTGACTTCTATTCTTTCCATTCCGAGTGATCCGTCAATTTTCTTTTTAAGAAAGTATGGATCAATAGGTTTTGTGAAACTTGGCCAGCCTGTACCTGATTCAAATTTATCTTTGGAACTATAAAGAGGTTCTCCTGATACTATATCGACATAAATTCCTTCTTTGTGATTGTTCCAGTAAGGATTATTGAATGGCGGCTCCGTTCCGTCTCGCTGGGTTACTTTATATTCCATAGCACTTAATTTGCTTTTTAAAACTTTATCAGAAGGTTTTGTGTATTCCTGGATGTAGCAATTGCCCCATACCTTTTGAATAAATTTATCCCTGCCTGAAGCATTTCTGTATTCGTGATATCTTTTAGGATTCTTCTTATAAAAATGTTGTTCTGATTCTTTTACAGGATAAAACTTTATGAACCTAACGATTTTTGTTGCAATAGGCTTGTCGAATTTACCCAGGCTTTTAAGCCATTTTTTTGATTTTTCGGCAAGTTCTTTTTGTTTATCGCTTTGGCAATAAATGTATGATTTATATTCAGGTCCACGATCATAAAATGAGCCACCTGCATCAGTAGGATCGAATTGTTTCCAGTAATATTCCAGCAGTTCGGAATAGCTTATAGCATCAGGATCGTAAATAACTTTAATGGCTTCTACTTTTCCTGTTGAAGTCTTATTATCAATTTTCCCCTCGGCATAGCCTGATATAACGTCTTTCAATCCGGAAAGCTTTTCAAATGAAGCATCCATACACCAGTAGCATCCGCCTGCAAATACTGCTGTTGAATAGCCTTCTTCATTTTGTGCAGGCATTTCTTGTTTCCCCTTTTGTTTTGAATCGACGTTTGAGCAGCCAACTACGACCGCAAACGTAAATAGTATTATGAGCAGATTCTTTATCATTTTAATTCTCCATCATTTTCTGTTGTTGTTTTAGAATACGGACAATGCATATTTTGCAAATATCCGCTGATTTTTGCTATAGGAAATTTACCCTGCACTTATCACGAAATAATCACAGAAAGGTAAAAAGAGACTAAAGTCATTAGTGGGAAACTTAAAAAACAGGTTGGTTTTATATATTTGATGCGGTAATTGTAATTATAAGCGAAGTGCCTTTTGTCAATTCGCTTTCTACGTTTATAGACATCCCCTGAATGTCAATCAGCTTTTTTACAATCGTTAATCCAAGGCCCGTACCTTGTGAAGTTTCAGTTGAAACACGTTTTATCTGGTGATACCTGTCAAATATATGTTCGATCTGATCTTTTTCAATTCCGGGTCCGTTGTCAGATACAATTGCAATAATTGTGTTTTGATCTTTTCTTTTAAGTTTAATTTCCACCTCGCCTGAAGCGGGCGTGAATTTTAACGCATTATCAAGAAGATTCTGGAAAATTTTTTCCATCATACTTATGTCTGCATAAATAAAGGGTAAATTATCTTCTATTTCCAGGTTTAATTTGACATTTTTCTTTTGGGCAATTATCAGGTTTTTTTGATGAACATCACCAAGAAGTTCTGCAAGTGAAAATGATTCTTTATTAGGTTTAGTTTCTTTTGCTTCCAGTTTTGAAAGTTCGAATAATTCGCCGACAAGAGATTGCAATCTTTCAGTGCTGCTTAAAATTGTATCAAGATATTTTTTTCTTTCCTCAGGTGAAATATTATTTTCTTTAATTAGGATTGTTTCTACATAACCGCTGATAATCGAAAGAGGTGTGCGTAGATCGTGGGAGACATTTGCAACCAGATCCCTTCTCAAATTATCCATTCTTTTCATTTCGTCTATATTCGTTACAATTGTGTCTGCCATATCATTAAAAGATTGTGCAAATTCCTGTAGCTCTCCTTTGCTTTTTAATTTTATACGTGCGTTAAGATTGCCTTTTTGGAAGTCCCTTATTACCATAATTATTTTCCGCAGGTTTCTTATAATAAAGCCAATTGCAAAGAATCCGATTATGGTTGCGGCAAGCAATGCAATTATCATTGAGCGAACACCGAGACGAAGTATGTAACTACCAAACAATAATTGTGAAGCATTTTCATATTCCTGCCCCCCGAGGATTACGTAGATATATCCTTTAAAAGTTCCATTGTCATAAACCTTGGCCGCAGATATAGGTTTTTCTTTTCCCGGATTTTTGGGATCGGGTGCAAGTAGAAAGGTTTCTTTGTTCGAAGCAACAAATTCTTTTATAGGTCCAAGTGGTAGTCCTTTTAGTTTTACCTCGTTGCTGTCAGCGTCAAATGCGAGAATGTTTCCGTTAGTATCAAGCAGATAAACTTCGAGGCTAGGGTTAATTACCATTACATTGTGAAAGACATTTCGCATCGCATCATAATTGACAGAATCACCTTTGAAAAAATCGGCCTCGTTAGAAATATGAGACGCAATTTTTATATCGAGTTTCTGACGTGTTTCCTGGAAATACATTTCTGCTGTATTGACAGATATGTAAATATAAACCGCTGATATAACAAGGAGTATAAGTAGAAATACTGCCGATATTTTCCAGAATAGGGAATTAAAAAAGTCTTTCATAAAGCAATATTAAAGCTTATCATTGAATCGATATCCAACGCCCCATGTTGTTAAAATAAACTTCGGCTCGGAAATATCTTCTTCTATCTTATTTCTTAAGCGGTTAATGTGTGAATTAACTGTATGCTCGTAACCACTGTATTGAGTTCCCCAGATGAGGTTCAGAAGATTTTCTCTTGTATAAGTTCTCCCCGGGTGAGATGCCATTAAATAAAGAAGTTCGAATTCTTTTTGAGTTAGTTCAACTCTATTATTGTTTAGCAGAACTTTCCTGTTTGTGTGATCAATAATAAGATTGTCGTATTTTAGATCTTTTTTGTCCTCTTTTTCCTGTGTGAGAGCATCGACCCTTCTAAAAATTGCTTTTACACGAGCAATAAATTCTCTTATGCTGAAGGGTTTTGTCAGATAGTCGTCGGCACCAAATTCTAATCCGAGCACTTTGTCCGTCTCTTCCGATTTTGAAGTCAGCATCAGAATAGGTGTGTTAATTTCCATTTTTCTTATTTCCTTACAGACTTCAAACCCGTCCATTCCCGGAAGCATAATATCGAGTACAATCAGATCAAACTTATTTTCTTTTGCTTCATTTAATCCTTTTAATCCGTCAAAATGCTTTGTGATTTCGCAGTTAAGATCGGTTAAATGAATTTCCAGTAAACCGGAAATCTCTTTGTCGTCTTCAATTATAAGTACTTTTTTCATATTGGTTAACTGCATATTTTATTTAAAGAATTTATATATAAATGACTTTAAATATTGAGATAATTTTATACTATTATAATATTCAAAAATACATACTATTTATAACAGAAATATCACATAATCTGATTTCTTTAAGTTTTATACGACTTTTTTGTACATTGTATAAATCTACTAACTGATATTTTTATTATTTGAAGGTGATCAAACAATGAATGCCAATGAATCTAAATTTGCTTTTGTTACCGGTACAAGCTCCGGGATAGGAAAAGCAACGGCAGAAGAATTACTTTCAAAAGATTGGGAAGTAATCGGTACAGCAAGGAGAGATGCAAACATAAATAATAAAAATTATGAGCATTTAAATATAGATCTTATTGATCTTGATAGAATTGTAAACGAAATAACGAGAAATTTAAAGAGCAAAATAAGTGATGGAAAATATGACAGAATTGCGCTTGTAAACAACGCAGCAGGAACGGGAGAATTGCTTAAACTCGAGCATCTGGATCCGGGAAAGCTAAGAGATTTATATACTTTAAACACTGTTGTTCCTGTTTGGCTGATGGGGTTTTTCTATAAAAATAAGTCAAAAAACAGCAAATTAAGGGTAATTGATATCTCAACCGGTGCTGCTCATCAGGCATATCCCGGAATGGCAGCCTATTGTGGAACAAAAGCATCTTTGCTTATGTCCGGGAAGGTTTTTGCAGGAGAGAACAGTGAGGACAAAAATCTGGCTTTTTTGAGCTATGAGCCTGGCACTGTTGATACGGAAATGCAACTGGAAGCAAGGTCACAGTCGCAGGTTGAATTTCCTTCTGTTGAAATGTTTAAGGCTATGAAGGCAAAAAATATATTAGTCGACCCAGCCTTGGTTGCAAAAGAAATAGTGGATTTTCTCGAAAATAATGAATCCGGCTACAGTCAAAGGCGTTTTGGAGTTAAATCTTAATCATAATTTTATTGCCTGTAATTATTAATTTATATAGTTTTTAACTCAATTTTTTCTCAACCAAGCAGGAACACAAAGGCAAATAAGTTCAGATATTTATGAGTGCTGGTTATGGTTCTTATTCTAATTTTAGTTAAAATAAATTATAAATTAACATAAAGGATAATACCATGGCAAAGAAAAAAGTGACCAAATCGAAAAAACCAGTAAAAAAAGCAGTCAAGAAGGTAAGGCCGAAAGTAAAAAAGAAGGTTAAAGCTGCATCAAGAACTTCAAAGGTAAAAAGATTGCAAGCGGTACCGGCCGGTTATGAAAAAGTCACACCTTATATAATTGTTCATAATGGAGTCGCAGCATTAGATTTTTACAAGCGGGCTTTTGGTGCTGTTGAACTTTATAGGTTCAATGCGCCAAACGGAAAAATCGGTCACGCCGAATTTAAGATTGGAAATTCAAACTTTATGATTGCTGATGAATCTCCGTCCATGAACGCACTAAGTCCCTCAACACTTGGTGGGAGCCCGGTCGGGTTTTATATCTATGTAAAAGATGTAGATTCATTTTTTGAAAAAGCTCTGAGCGAGGGAGCAAGACAGGAACAGCCTGTTGAAGACAAGTTTTATGGCGACAGAGCCGGCACACTGATTGACCCGTTCGGACATAAATGGAGCTTCGGTACTCATAAGAGAGATGTTTCAATGGAAGAAATGAGACAGAAAATGGACGAAATGGCTGCCGGAGCAACCTCTGAAAATTCTTCAGTTGATTCTGGTAATTTTGCAAATACTTCAGATGATACTCCGAACTTCTGATTGATATAGATTATAAAATAACGAAATATTAAATTTCGTTATGAATATTGAAGAGATAATAAAGCAGGTCCTGGAAATAAAAGGATCTGCTTTTTTTTATACTCCTTCCATATATAAAAACAGCAAAAGTTTCTTTTTTAAATCTCCTGCAAAAATATTTACATCTTCTAACTGTAGTTCGTTAAACACATCAATAGATAAATTTTATAACTTGATAACTAACAATTGTTGGGGTTACTGTCTTCTCGATTATGAGGCAGGTTATTGCTTTGAAAAAAAACTGAAGCGATATCTAGGGAAAAATGATAAAGAAATATTCACTGGCTTTTTGTTCAATGCAAAAGATATTATCACTATAGATTCTAAAAAGATAAAAATTAGCCCGATTGGAAAAAACTTTAACATCTCTTCCTTCAAATTAAATACAACAAAGAAGAAATATATTTCCGACATAAAAAAAATTAAAACGTACATTGAAGAGGGGGATACTTACCAGGTGAATTATACCATTAAAGGGAGATTTAAATTTAAAGGTGACCCGATAAATCTATTCAAGAATCTTTTATTTAATCAATCTGCTAAATATTCCGCATTTATCAACCTTGGTGATAAAATTATTATATCACTTTCTCCTGAATTGTTCTTTCAACAAAACGGACAAAAAATAAAAACCAGTCCTATGAAAGGTACAATAAAGCGAGGGACAAATATTCTGGAAGATGAATTACAAAAATACAAACTTGAAAAAAGTGAGAAGGATAGGGCGGAAAACCTGATGATAGTAGATCTTCTCAGGAACGATATAGGGAAAATAAGTGAATATGGCTCTGTTAAAGTTAATAGTTTGTTTACAATTGAAAAATATGAATCACTTTATCAAATGATTTCCAATATAGAAGCGAAACTGAATAAAAATGGTAGTTTTCCGGAAATATTAAAAAATATTTTCCCTTGCGGATCGATAACCGGCGCACCGAAAATCAGGACTATGGAGATTATTAAAGAACTTGAAACAGAAAGAAGAGGAATTTATACAGGTGCAATCGGAATTGTAAAAAAAAATAAATCGATTTTTAACGTTTCTATTCGTACAATTGAAATTGATGAAGATGGTCAAGGCAGTATAGGATTAGGGAGTGGAATTGTATGGGACAGTGATCCGGAAAAAGAATATGAAGAAACATTATTGAAAAGCAGGTTCTTAACAAATTCATTAAATGAGTTCATGCTTTTTGAAACGATGAAATATGAAAATGGTGAGATATGCCATTTGAATGAACACCTGGAAAGATTAAGACGATCTGCTGAATATTTTTTGTTCTTTTATAATGAAAGAATAATAAAAAGTAAGCTAACTTCAATTATTGACAAATTAAATGTTAAAAAGAGGATTAAATTAATTTTAAATAAATGGGGAAAAATTAATATTATTGTAAGTGATTATCCCAATATGCTTGCTGAAATAAAAATAATTGTTTCAGAGAAAAAAGTTTCATCTGGAAACCTGTTCCAATATTTCAAAACTGATAGTAGGGCTTTATACAATGAAGAATTTGAAGAGTGGGCTGCTGAGGGCTTCTTTGATGTAGTATTTTTGAATGAAAAAGGGCAGCTTACAGAAGGAGCTATCTCGAACATTTTTATAAAACAATCTGATCGGTGGCTCACACCCTCAGCGAGTTGTGGCTTGTTGCCCGGAATTGAAAGAAAACACTGGCTTTCGGAAGATACAAATGTAATGGAAGATATATTGCATTTGGAAGATCTTTTAAATTGCGAAGAAATCGTTCTTACAAATTCACTTCGGGGAAGGACAAAAGTTGGTAAAATCTATTTCAATAAAAACGAATTCAAGGAATTTTGAAAGTTTTAATTTTAATATGCAAGGTTATAATTCCTTTTAAATGGTTGATTTAACACCTTTCATATTAACAGGTTGATCAGGATAATGTAATTTATATTTAATATCTTATAATATTAGATTTTAATTTTTAGTCCCGATAAGTTATTATGTCAAAGAAAGATGACCGGACATCCGAGAGGAAAAAAGCGCATATTGATTTATGCCTGACTGACCAGGTATCATTTAAAAACAAGACAACAGGATTTGAAAACTATGAATTTGAACATTACGCTATAACTGAAGTTGACATTAATAAAATTGACTTTACTACACAGTTTTTCAAGAAAAAGATCAACTATCCGTTTATGATTTCCTGTATGACTGGAGGGACACAGGCAGCGGGAAACATTAATGCAGAATTAGCTTTAGCTGCTCAAGAATTAAATATACCTATGGGCGTGGGAAGCCAGAGGCAGGCACTTGAAAATGATAAATTCCTTGAGACCTATCAGATTATAAGGAAAAATGCTCCTCAAATTCCCGTATTAGGGAATCTTGGCGCCTCAGAAGTTGTTAAGTTAAGATCACTGGAAAAAGTGAATTATCTTGTAGATATCGTTAAAGCCGATGCAATGGTAATTCACGTTAATCCTCTTCAGGAACTTTTTCAGCCTGAAGGGAATGCAAATTTTACAGGGCTAACTAAGAAATTACAGAAATTAACCGAGTCCTTAAAAGTTCCTGTGATAATTAAAGAGGTTGGTTCAGGAATTTCGAAAAAGGCTGTGTTGAAATTATTAGAAACTGGTATTAAGGGAATTGATGTTGCTGGTGCAGGGGGAACAAGTTGGGCAGGAGTTGAAATGTTGAGAAGTGGTATAGTTAATGATGATGAATTCTGGGATTGGGGGTTACCGACTGCTTATTGTATAAAACAAATTGCTCCTTTGAAGGAGTATCATGATTTTATTTTAATAGGTTCGGGAGGTATAAATTCTGCATTTGATGCAGCCAAAGCACTCGCTCTTGGAGCAGATATTGCAGCTTCAGCCAGAATTATACTACAGGCTCTGGATCAAAATGGTGTTGATGGCGTAATAAAGATGATTACAAGTTGGTTTGGGGTTGTAAGAAAAATAATGTTTCTAACAGGCTCAAAGGACTTGCACGAATTCAGAAATAAAAATAATTTAATTCACAAAAGCGAACTTTACTGATAGTGAAAACAAAAATAAAATTTAGTTCTGTTTATGAAATAGAAAAGAGAAAGATTGATAAAAGACTTAAGTCTTTATTAAAAGATCGTCAACCATTATCACTTTATAAACCTGGTTCGTATATTCTTGAAAGTTCAGGAAAACGAATTCGTCCATTGCTTGTTTTGTTTTCAGTAAAAGCAGTAGGTGGGAAGTTTTCAGATTCATATAGCGCGGCCGTTGCAGTTGAATTGCTTCATAATTTTACTCTTGTTCACGATGACATAATGGACAATGCTGATAAAAGGCGAGGCCTTGCAACTTTGCACAAAAAATATGATCTAAGCACAGCAATACTTGTTGGCGATAGTCTTCTTTCTGTTGCATATGAAAGTCTGTTAAAGGATTTAAAGCTAAACAGTAAAGGAGTAGTAGCCGCTTTTACAAAAGGATTAGTTGAAGTTTGCGAAGGACAAAGTTTGGATAAAGAATTTGAGATGAAAAAGAATGTCGCTATTTCAGACTATAAATTAATGATACGAAAAAAAACAGCATCAATGATCGAAATGTGTTGCAAGATTGGTGGTTATATCGGTAATGGTTCAAAGAAAGAAATAGATGCGCTCTCTAAATTCGGACGAAATATTGGAATAGCTTTTCAGATACAGGATGATCTTCTTGATGCGGTTGCAGACGAAACTAAATTCGGAAAGTTGGTAGGAGGGGATCTAAAGGAAGGGAAGAGAACATATTTATTTCTGAAAGCACTTGAAAAAGCGAAAGGGAATGATAAGAAATTATTGAAATTGGTAATTAAAAATAAAGGTATTCGAAAGAATGAAATATCCAAATATCAAGATATTTACAGGAAATTGGGAGTAATTGATGATGCGAAAAAAGAAATTAAAAATTATACTGATAGAGCCTTAAGATCGCTAATAGTTTTGAAAAAAATGGAAAACAGGGAATTGTTTCACAGCTTTGCCGATTATTTAATCAGCAGAAATAAATAGAGAATGATTGAAGAAAAAATAAAGATAATAAACAAAGCGGGGTTACATACCCGTCCTGCTGCTACTATAGTTAAACTTGCATCAAAATATAAATGTGAATTTACAATTTCAAAAGATGGGATAAGTATTAATGGTAAAAGCATAATAGGGGTTATGACACTTGCTGCAGAAATGGGTGCTGAAATTACACTAACATTTGACGGAGAAGATGAGAAAGAGGCTGCAGCAGAAATAGTAGAATATTTTAGGAAAGGTTTTGATGAGCTTTGAAAACATTTAAACAAATATTTAAAGAGGCAGAGAATAAGATTCCGGGAATCGCTGCGGCACCGGGAATCGTTATTGCAAAGGCATATCTTTTTACTAAAGAAAGGCTGGTTATAAGCGATGCAGCCGTTACAGATTTGGAAGAGGCAAAGAACAATCTTCGGGAAGCTCTCGAGAAGTCAAAAAAAGAATTGAACAAAATATTTTCTATTGCAAAAGAGAAAATGGAAGAAGATCGTGCTGCAATTTTTGAGGCGCAAATGATGATACTGGACGATCCGATATTAATTGAAAATATTATAAAACGCGTTGAAAATGAGAAAAAACAACCAGAATTTATTGTTGATGACGAAATATCAAAATATCAGCATATGATGATAAACGCACATGAATCTTATATGACCGAACGCGCTCATGATATTGAGGATATTAAAAACAGAATAATAAGAAATCTGCAGAAAAAAAGATGGCAGTCGAAAATTACTAATGATGTAATTGTTGTGAGTGATTCATTAACACCTGCGGATACGATTTTATTTTCAAGGAGTAATGCAAGAGGATTTATTACCGATCACGGTGGATTAACTTCCCATGCGGCTATAATTTCAAGGTCGTTGAATATACCTGCAGTCGTCGGTTGCCATCATGCTACACAGATTATAAAAGAGGGAGACAAATTAATAGTTGATGGTTTTCACGGATATATTATTGTAAACCCGACTGAAGAACAGGAAAAATTCTTCCGCGGTAAAATAGAAAGACTTGTTAATCTACAGAAAGGTCTTGAAGAATTAAAAGAAAAACC
>CAZQQD010000024.1:0-30801 GCA_964595355.1 uncultured Ignavibacteriaceae bacterium
GAATGCTTCAATCATTTGAGCGTAAGATTTTACTTGACAATGTTTTAAATGATTCATATTATCACAGTGAAAATAGTTGCTTCGATTTGTTTTTTGCTAAAAAACTGAATGATAAAGAAATCGGAAGCGGGGGGAGAATTAGTAAAGAAGTTCTTAAACAATTTGATATTCAGCAGGATGTTTTTGCTTTTGAATACTCTTTGGATGAATTAAAGAAAATAAAAATTGAAAACAGAAAATATTCCGAGCCGTTGAAATTTCCAAAAGTAATAAGAGATTTTGCATTTATTTTTGATAAGACTATTCAATATGAAGATGTAGAAAATTTTATTAGGAAAGGAGGCTCTGAATTGTTGAAGTCTGTAAAGTTATTTGATCTTTTTGAGAGTGATTCAATCGGCAAAGACAAAAAGAGCTTAGCTTTTAATCTTGAATATTATTCTGAAGAAAGAACGTTAACTGAGGAAGAAGTTGAAAAAGAATTTAATAGATTGATTTTTGCAGTAACAAATAAGTTTAATGCAAAATTAAGAGGAAATTAATTTGCCTGATCAAACAAAATATGAAACGCTTCTAAATGATCTTAGTTCTATTGAGACGCAATCCTCTGTCCTTATCAACAAATGCAAAGAATTAATGGAACACAATCTGGAAATGGAGGAATTTGCGAATAAGGCCAAAAAAGAAATTACTTTACTATCACAAAAGATAGTTAACTTAGAAAGTGAGTTAGAGAAAGTACGCTCAGAACAAGGTGAGCAAGAGGGGATGTTATCTAATTTATTAAACACAAAGGAGACAGAAACTTTAAAAATTAAGTTGCAAAATTTGATTTCAAGGATAGATTATCATCTGTCAGCAGACAGACAAATATAGTTCTTAAAAAATGTACTGGACGGACGCGACATAAATGACGGATAAAAAGAAGCTTAAAATAAAAATATTTGACAAAGAGTATTCTTTATTAGTAGAAAATGAAGATATCGCTAAAGAATTAGCTATTTACGTTGATAAAATTATGGAAGAGACAAAAGAAGAACTTCCTGATCAACCTGCACAAACGATAGCAATTATAGCGTGCTTGAACATTGCTTACGATTTATTTATTGAAAAAAATAAAAATAGAGAATTTATTATTCAGGCAACCGATAAGGTGAAAAAGATAAAGCTTCTTCTGAATGAACCTAGTGTCACAGATCCATCCTGATTTTTCCGCACTGTCAGTCCGTATAATTATGAAAAACTTACTTAAGCACCGGGAGTAGGACTTACGGCGTGTATTGCAGGCCTCATCCTGACTCGTCGGGACCTCGGTTTAACCGGGACAGTGGAAGCAAGAAACGTTCGGGCTTATTCCCACTTATATGGCTAAATCAAAGTTTTTCTAGAATCACCGGTCTGGCAGATGCGGCTAATTAATTTTTATAATCTCTGTATATGGAGGAAAAATGGCGGTAAATCTGGATATAATAATTCTGATACCGATGGCTGTCGTTCTGGTAGCTTTGTTTTTTTACTTTGGATGGATGTTTAATTCCAGAATAGGAAAAAAGAGTCTGCTTTCGGCAGAAGAAAAAGCAAATCAGATAATTGCTGATGCACAAAAAGAATCTAATAACCTGAAACGCGAAAAGTTGCTTGAAGTAAAGGACGAATGGTATAAGAAGAAAATTGATTTTGATTCCGAAGTAAATCAGAAAAGACAAAAGATTCAAAACCTTGAAAAACAGTTAACTTCACGCGAAGAAAATATAGAAAAGAAGTTTGATCTTGTAATCAAAAAAGAAAAAGAAACCAAGGAACTTGAAAAAGAACTTCAGGAACTAAAAAAGAATCTTGATATCAGGCTAAAAGAAGTTGCCAAATTAGAATCAGAACAAAATGAAAAGCTTGAAATAATTTCCGGTATCACGACAGAAGAAGCTAAAAAAATGTTGATGGAAAATATGGTCAATCAGGCTAAAACAGATATTGCTGTAACAGTTAAGGAAATCCATGATCAGGCTAAGTCTGAAGCAAAAAGAGAAGCCCAGAAGGTAATTGTACAAGCAATTCAACGCACAGCGGCTGACCATTCGATCGAAACTACGGTCTCGGTAGTTCAGATTCAAAATGATGATATGAAAGGTCGTATCATAGGTAAAGAGGGAAGAAACATTCGCTCATTTGAAGCAGCTACTGGTGTAGATGTAATAGTTGATGATACACCTGAAGCAGTAATTCTTTCATCATTCGATCAGTTCAGGAGAGAAGTTGCCAGAGTTTCACTTGAAAGGTTAATTGCGGACGGAAGAATTCATCCGGCCAGAATTGAAGAAGTTGTGGAAAAAGTTAGGCAGGAACTTGAAGAAGAAATGATACGTGAAGGAGAAAATACTATACTTCAACTTGGTTTGCACAATATGCATCAGGAACTTGTAAAGCATGTTGGAAAAATGAGATATCGTTCGAGCTATGGACAAAACTTGCTTCAACATAGTGTTGAAGTTGCTTATCTCACAGGAATAATGGCAGCAGAAGTTGGATTGGATGTAAATCTTGCTAAACGCGCAGGATTGCTTCATGATGTCGGCAAAACAGTAGATAAAAGCGTTGAAGGTCCACACGCATTAATAGGTTATGATATGACTAAAAAATATAAAGAACATCCTGTTGTTGTTAATGCCGTTGGATCACATCATGAAGATATAGAAATGGAACATCCTATTGCGCCTCTTGTTCAGGCAGCGGACGCCATTAGTGGAGCACGACCGGGAGCACGGAGAGAACCGCTTGAAGGTTATGTAAAAAGGCTTGAGACTCTGGAAGCGCTGGCTAAATCTTTCGAAGGAGTTGCAAAAACCTATGCAATACAAGCTGGAAGAGAAGTCAGGGTAGTTGTAGAACATGATAAAATTGATGATGTAGTAGCTGATAAATTATCTCATGATATTGCTGCAAAAATCGAAGAAGAAATGGAATATCCTGGTCAGATAAAGGTAACTGTTATTCGTGAAGTTCGGAAAATAAATTATGCACGGTAATCACGATTATGATGGGAACTAGTTCTCATTTGTAAACTGCTGGGAAATTCCGCTTATGAAACCTCATACAATAAAAATTGCTGTTACGGGAAATATAGGTTCAGGGAAATCTGCTTTTTGTAAAATATTGACCGATAAAGGCTACAAAGTTATAAATGCAGATGAGCTTTCCAAAAAATTACTTGCTTCCAATGAAAAAATTAAAGATAAAATTATAAAAGCCTTTGGGAGTGAGTCTTATAATAACAATGAGGTTAATAAAAAATATATAACAGAAAAAGTATTTGCATCAACTGCTAACGTGCAAAAGATTAACTCAATAATTCATCCTGTTGTTGTTTCAGAAATTAAAAAAATATTTAACGAACATGAAGGGAAAGAAAAGATTATATTTATAGAAGCAGCCTTGATTTACGAAGCCGATATGGAAAGTATGTTTGATAATATAGTTCTTATTACTGCCGATGAAAATATAAGAAAAGAAAGAAAAATTAATAGTGGGGATATGACAGCTAAGGAATTTGAAAGAAGGAATTCAAATCAAATTCCTGATATTGAAAAAAAGAAAAGAGCAGATTTTGTGTTTGAAAATAATTCTTCTTTGAAAGAGTTAAAAAGTAAAGCAGAGCTATTGTTGACAGTTCTTGTAAATTGAAGTTAATAGTTTATAAATAAAAGAATAACAGCTAATTACAGGTGTGTATTGGAAATAATAAATAAAATTATAGTTGCAATTGTTCAGATGCTGCCTAGACCCATTGTCTGGATATTTTCAAAAAAATATATAGCTGGAAAGACATTAGAAGAAGCCGTACAATTAGTTAAAAAGTTAAACAAGAAAAATATTTATGGCACAATAGATGTACTTGGAGAGGCCATCCAGAATGAAGAAGAAGCAGTAATTGCCAAAAACGAATGTCTTCAGGTTTTGAACACTATTGAGGAGAATAATTTGCTGGCAAATTTATCATTAAAACCGACACAATTGGGTTTAAACTTAGATGAGGAATTTGCTTACAAGCAGGCGAGTGAAATATTAAACCAGGCAAGAGAGTTAAGAAATTTTGTCAGATTGGATATGGAGGATTCGCCTTACACCGATGCAACAATTAATCTTTATAAAAAGTTAATTAGAGATTATGATAATGTTGGTATAGTACTGCAGGCATATTTAAAGAGAACCTTTGATGATGTTGTAATATTGAATAAGCTAAATACAAATTATCGGTTGTGCAAAGGAATTTATGTCGAACCTGCAACAATTGCTTATAAAGATAAACAAGCAATTAGAGATAATTTTGTGAAAGCTCTTGAGAAAATGTTAACGTCTGGGAATTATGTAGGAATAGCAACACACGATGAATATTTAATTAATGAAGCCTACAGACTGATCAAAGAATTGAAGATATCAAAAGATAAATTTGAGTTCCAGATGTTGCTCGGCGTAAGAGAAGATCTCCGAGATAAGATAAATTCAGATGGATATAAAATTAGAATATATGTCCCATTCGGTGAACATTGGTATAAATATTCAATTCGTAGACTTAAAGAGAATCCTTCTATTGCAGGTTTGGTATTTAAAAATATATTTTCAATAAAGTAATGAATGTTTTAGGGATTGAAAGTTCGTGCGACGAAACATCGGTAGCAATTATTTCGGATAATGAATTAAAAGCTAATCTTATATCATCTCAACATTTTCATAATAAATATGGTGGAGTAGTTCCGGAATTGTCGAGCCGTGCTCATCTTCAGATCGTTACTCCTCTTTTAAAAGAAGCTCTTGAAAATTCAAGTTTAAGGTTAAAAGATATTGATGTTATATGTGCTACCGCGGGTCCCGGCTTAATAGGAGCTCTACTTGTTGGTTTGACATTTGCGAAAGGTCTGGCATTCTCGCTCAGGAAAACATTCATACCGGTCGATCATATTGAAGGACACATATACTCAGGCTTTATAATGGAAGATAAGCCTGAATTTCCATACCTGGCAGTTGTTGTGTCCGGGGGACATACGCTACTGCTTCTGGTTGAAAGTTTTACTAAAATAGTCAAATTAGGTTCAACTGTCGATGATGCAGCGGGAGAAGCTTTTGACAAAGTAGCAAAAATGCTTGGGATGGGTTATCCGGGTGGACCTAAAATCCAGAATGCTTCTTTAAAGGGAGATCGAAATAAAATTGATTTCCCTGTAGCAGAATTAAAAGATTTATATAATTTTTCATTCAGTGGATTGAAAACGTCTGTACTTAGATATATACAGAAAAATTACCCTGACAAAAAAATCCCTGAAGATGATTTGAATGATATCGCTGCATCTTTTCAATTTGCTGTTGTTCGTGCACTTGTTAAAAATACAAAAAGAGCATTAGATTATTATAATGTAAAATCAATTTCCCTTGTTGGAGGTGTTGCAGCTAATTCTGAGATAAGAAAATCATTTATTGACTTAGCTGAAGTTAATGGCAAAAAAATTATTATCCCCAGGTTAGAATTTTGTGGAGATAATGCAGCTATGATAGCCTTTAGGGGTCAGAAATTATATGAAGCAGGAAACAGATATACTTATGATTACGCTCCTTATCCTGCTTTGCCTGAGGGCCTTTACTCTGATTTATAAGTTATCTCTTTCCTTAATATTTTTTATTTTTGCATTTATTATTTTTTATATTTAACAAATCCTTGAATGGGAATTATTTTTAAGAAAATTGAAACGGAGTTGAGTAAATTATCAATTAGTGAAAAAAAAGAATTACTTGCAAAGCTACGTCGTGAGGTTGATGGAATAGATAAACAAATTGTAGAATTATTAAATAAAAGGACTTTCAGATCTGTATTAATCGGAAGAATTAAAATATCTCTTAATAAACCCACTTATAACCCTAAGCGAGAAAAAGGAATAAGTGAAAAAGTATCAGCTTATGCAAAAGCGCCTTTAACCAGAAATGCTTTAAAAAGAATTTATGAAAGAATAATTGATGAGTCACGTGCAGTACAAAATTATGAAGCAACAAAAAGAAATCTTAATCTAATGACAAATAATGGACAAAAAATAAACTTTAAAGATCTTCTTTCAAAAAAACAATTTATTTTTGTTTGCGCTGTTTTTATAATTTTACTTATCTGGTTTTTCTACATCTTTTTTACACCCAATTATTATAAAGTAGAATCTCCCGTAAAATTTGAGATTGAGCAAGGACAATCATTATCAGAAATTGTAGATAATCTTTATGAAAAAGGAATCATACCGGATAAATTTAATATGAAGGTGGCTACTTTTGTTTCAGGGGCAACTAAAAGTTTTAGAACAGCGAGATATTATATTCCTAATGGATTGAGCTATCTTGATCTTATTAATCTTTTTGTAAACGGTAAAGCTGATTTCCAGAAAGAAGTCTATATAAGAGATGGACTTTCAATTAAATGGATGGCATATAAACTTAAACAAGAAGCTGATATTGATTCTGCTTCATTTGTTAATATGGCCAGAGACAAATCTGTAACTGATTCTTTAGGATTCGATGCAAATAATTTACAAGGTTACCTGATGCCGGGCACGTATTGGTTTTATGAAAGAAGCCCTGCCAGTGAAGTTATCGGACAAATGGTGGATGATTTCAAGAACTTTATGGTTGACTCGTTAAGACAACAAGCTAAAAAAAATGGTTATTCAGTTCACGATGTTCTAACATTAGCTTCAATTGTAAAAGGGGAAACGAATGAAGTAAATGAAATGCCTGTTATAGCGGGAGTTTATTATAACAGGTTAAGAATTGGAATGCCTCTTCAAGCCGATCCTACGGTTCAGTTTGCCCAACCTGATGGATGGAAAAAATTAAATTATAAAGATTTAAAAATTGATTCCCCGTATAATACCTACAAATATAAAGGATTACCACCCGGGCCCATAAATAATCCGGGTAAAGATGCAATATTAGCTGCACTTTATCCTGATCAAAATAAATATTTATATTTTGTGGCCAACGGTGAAGGAGGACATAATTTTTCCGAAACTTATTCACAACACTTGCGAAAAGTACACCAATATAGGAGATGGCTGAGATCGCAGTCAAAAAATTAAATATTACTACAGAAATTATTTTGCTGATTTTTTTTATTGGTTGTGCAAATCAACTCCCGCCTGGTGGTGGCGATGTTGATAAAACACCTCCTGAAATAGTGGATGTATACCCGGCAGATGGTACAACAAATTTTAGCGACGATCACATCGAAATAGAATTTTCAGAATATATAACCAAAAGCTCGCTAAACGAAGCTTTTTTTATATCACCTGCAATGAACGGAAAGATAGATTATAACTGGTCCGGTAAAAGTGTAGATATAAACTTTCCTGAAACATTAAAAAAAAATGTCACTTACGTAGTTACAATCGGTTCAGATCTTCAGGATTATAATAACAAAAATAAAATGAAAGAGTCATACACTTTTACTTTTTCAACTGGTAATGAAATTGATAAAAGAACTTTGTCCGGAAGAGTATATGATGAAATTCCAAACGGCATAATGATCTTTGCTTATAAAGAATCCGGTAAAGAAATTGATCCTTTAAAAGATAAACCTGACTACATTTCTCAAACCGGAAATGACGGGGCGTATAAAATTGCCGGATTAGCAAAAGGGACTTACCGTTTATTTGCAATCAGAGATCATTACAAAGATTTGTTGTATCAACCATCTCAGGATGATTATGGATGTCCTGCCTCTGATATTATTCTTACTAAAGATGATTCTGCTTTGACCGATATTAACTTTATGCTTACAAAGAATGATACAATTCCTCCAAGATTAATATCTGCAATTATGACTGACCAATATCACATACTTGTTGGTTTTACAAAGAATATTGATTCGACTTTGTTTAAACCTGATAACTTTTATTTGGTCGATTCAACCGCAAATCATAATATTTTGCCAAACTCTGCTTTTAAGGGAACAGCCAAACCTGCGGAAATGGTACTTACGATTGGAAATAAAATACCTCTCGGTGATGACGCTTATCTTTTCGCTAAAATTCTAAAAGATAATTATGGAAACATTTTTGAAAATGATTACACACGTTTAACAATAAGTGACAGATCTGACACAAGCAAGCCCGGAATTCTAAAAATAATCCCTCCAAATAATGTTGTTAATGCAGACTATATTAAACAAAGATTTATTTTCTATTTTACGGATTCGTTTGATACAAATATGGCTAAAGCAGGAATAACTCTGACAGATACTTTGGGAAATAGTTATCCTTATGACCTTAACTTTCTTGATAATGGAACATTTTCGCTCGTATCTGAAAAAAATCTGGATAGAGTTAAAGATTATCGTATAAATATTAACTTGAGCAAATTTAAAAATCAGTCGGGCAATAGTTATGATTCCACTTTCGTTTATAGGTTTAGGACTATTTCAGGGATTGACTTTACCGGTATTTCTGGTAATCTTAAAAATTTTGAAAACTCAAAAAATCCAATATTGGTTTTACAAAGTACAGATGGAAAGCGAAGCAAATATGAACAAAAAATAGAGAGGAGTGGTAAATTCAATTTTAATAGGATAGAAGCTGGCACATATGAATTATGGTGTTATTATGATAAAGATAATAATGGTGAATATTCTTATGGGGTTGTTTATCCTTTTATCCCGGCTGAGAAATTTTTTATGTATCCCACAACCCTGACATTAAAACCGAGGTGGACACTGACTGATGTTGAGTTTGATATCAAACAGTAGGATCAAGAATTATATAATCTTGATTTAATGTCAGATATCAATTTACCAGATATGTTTTTTACTTCTTCACATATAATTTCTGATTTTTTCATAAATTCTTGTCCGAGTGTTTTATTCGTTAGCGAAGTACAATTAATTATTACATTTAACAAAGCCCCCTCGGCTGCTGTAGTCAGTAATGATAACGCTACACCTGCATCTGAAACAGAATTTTTATTTCCTTTTTTAGATATAGTTTGAATATATGGAATTGCCTTTCTACATGTCTCAATTACTTCGGAGGGTACCACTGCAGCGGCAAATGTAGCTTCTTCAATTTTCCCTGATCGTATTTTTTTTTGCTCATCTGTTTCTTTGGGTAATTTAAATGCAGACATAACCTGGTCAAACGCATAATTATCTTTAGCTGCTAATTCTAAAAAGCAATCATTTAGACTTTCCAAATTAGATTTTAATGTTTTCATTTCTTCTTCAACTTCCAAATATTTCTTTTTGCCGATAGTTAAATTGCATACCATAATTCCTAAACTACAGGCCAGAGAACCGGAAAGTGCTGCAACGTTCCCTCCACCCGGGGTAGGGGAGTTTGATGATAATTCTTCAAAATAATTTTTTAATGATTTTGATAAGTCCATTATTCACCCTTTAATTTTTACTAGATAATTATTTTAACCGCTGATCATATAATCTATAATCTTGTTATTTTTATCGAACTCGTTTAACGTACTCAAACCAAGTTTTTCAATTGCAAGATCAACTAATTTATCTTCATTTGTTTCTTTGTCCTTTGAATAAAATTTACCGGCTTGCAATAAAGCTTCCAGAGGAACAAGTCCCACAATCTCACTTCCGTTAACTTCAACTCCCTTTGCTGCTGCTTCTTTTTTAACTTCTTCAAATGCAACATGTATAGGAGTTACCTCATAATTAGTCAGATTCATAGAGACCTGAGTTATATTATATTTTTCAAGAGATACTCCCATCCCTTTTACTTCTTTTAATCTTCCAGGAATTCTTACACTTTTGCCGTCAACTTTTATTGCCTTTCCATTTTCATCACGTTTAATAGTTCCTGATTCTCTCAAAGTTTCTGCTATTTCTTTGGAATATTTTACATCGGTGGATTTAATATTTACATTATAAGCTATTAAGAAAAACCTGGCTCCTGTGACAATGGCCCCCAATTTTGGATTAAAATCAGTAGTACCGAAATCGGGTTTCCATTCCGGATCCTTTAATTTTTCTTGTAAGCCTTCGTATTCACCTTTTCGTATATTACTTAAACTTTTTCGTTCAGGTTTTCTTGCAGCTGCTTCGTACAAATAAACTGGTACATTTAGTTCTTTTGAGATCCTTTCTCCAAATTTTTCCGAAATATCAACACAATCCTCCATTGTAACATTTTTAACCGGGACAAAAGGAACTACGTCTGTTGCTCCCAGTCTTGGATGTTCTCCTTTATGCGTTCTCATATCAATAAATTCTGAGGCGACTTTACAGGCATTTACTGCTCCATTAATTATTCCATCTTCATTTCCTGCCATTGTTACAACTACTCTGTTGTAGTCGGCATCTGGCTCAAGATTTAAAAATTTGACTCCTTCTGTCTTTTTTATAACATCAGTTATAGCTTGGAATGTTTCTTGATTTTGTCCTTCGCTGAAATTAGGGACGCACTCAATAATCTTCATCTTTTGCCTCCGTCTGATTCATAAATAATATTTCCATTTTTGATTGTCATTTGATTCAGGTTTTTGCCAACGCCGTAAACTATATTCGAAAAATCTTTTGTGTTGAAAATTGCAAGATCTGCTTTTTTACCGATTTCTATACTGCCTCTATCCTGATTTAAGGCTAAGGCTTTAGCTGAATTAATAGTAACTGCTGAGATAGTTTCTTCAATTGTCATTCCCATTTTTAAAGCTGCCAGACTCATAATAAAAGATAAGTTTGATATATGTGATGAACCAGGATTAAAATCTGTAGCCAGGGCAACGATTGCGTTATTATCAATTAATTTTCTTGCCGGAGCAAATTGATAATTCAGAAAAAAAGAAACTCCAGGCAGAAGGACTGCAACTGTATCACTTTCACTTATTCTTTTATGATCTTTTTCTTGGAGTACTTCAAGATGATCTATACTTACAGCATTATGTGATAAAGCAACATCAATACCTCCAATTGAGTTAAATTGATCAGTGTGTAATTTTAATCCAAGTCCTGATTCAGAGGCAGCCGCAAATATTTTATCTATCTCCGTTGCACTAAATGCGGTCTCTTCACAAAAACCATCACAAAATTTTGCTAGTTTGTTTTCAGATATGTACGGTAGCATTTTTTCAATTATTAATGCAATGTAGCCTTCACGATCGTTTTTAAATTCTTTTGGAAAAGTATGTGCTCCCAGAAAAGTTGGAATAATATCAATTTGAAAAAGTTCATTGAGATTTTTGATTACTCTTAAGAGTTTGATTTCATTATCAAAGTCCAATCCATAACCACTTTTTATTTCAACAGTAGTTATTCCTTGTGAAACAAAATCTTCGACTCTAGGAGAAACTATATTGACAAGTTCGTCAAAAGTTGAATTTCTAACTGCAGTCACAGTGGTATTTATTCCACCCCCTGCTCTTGCAATTTCTTCATAATGAACGCCATTTAATCTTTGCCTGAATTCATCGGCCCGAGAACCAGCAAAGGCAGTATGCGTGTGGCATTCAACTAAACCTGGTAATATTATCTTGCCATCGGTATCAATAATTTTGTCAGCCCTTATATTATTGACTGAAGAATCAGGGATGAAATCTTTTATCAAACCGTTTTCAATTAATAAAGAATGGTCGCACAAAACAGCTATGTTTTTAAGGTCTTTTCCTCTCTTTTCATTTTTGCCTTTAGTATCTACAGTTATGATTTGGGAAGGATGAAGCAGAAGTTTTATCATTTATATATATAAAAAATTTTATTTATAGATGTTTACTCTTTCACTTACAACTCTGGCTTCATTGTAGCCAAGCTGATTCAGTTTAAACTTGAGGTCCCGGGCAGTAAATATTTCAGTAAAATCACCTATTTCAATCCTGTAAAAAGGAGGATCAAAAATAATATATATATGTTTTTGATTTGTTTTATTATATAGCTCGTCGCGCAAACTATCAGCATCATTTAAATTATCTGTTGATGAAACCCTTACACGATAACCATTTATTGTAGTTGTTATTTTCGTCTGATCACTGCTTGTGTCGATTTTGACAGGATAATCATACCATGCCGTTACTATATCATGAGTAATTGGCTTTGCGCTGTCACTAATGTCTATTTTTGTTTCGTACTTTGAAATATCAAATTCTTCCTGCAGTTTCTCTTCATTTTTATGGCTTTTTCCGTTTGCCGACTCATTATATCTGGATTCGGTTGATGATCCGCACCCAAATGAGAAAATTAAAAAAAGGACAATAATAATTTCTTTAGTTTTTACCAGGTATTTCATAGTAAAATAGTTGCAATTTATGATGCAATATATGATTAATAACAGATTACTGAAAGCAATTATATAATAATAAACTGAAAACTAACTCTTGCCTGCACTTGTTCAGAAGAGAATGAAAGTGACGAAAGTACCAACATTTGGAATGTCTGAATTAAAGTTTTTTTTGAGTAAGAGCTATTTTTTTAGTAAATTGTAATATTCATTAAAAATAATTTTCTAACCAAAATGCCATCCAAAAAATATAAAATTCTTTTTGTTACCTCCGAGGTAGTTCCTTTTGTAAAGACTGGGGGGTTAGCTGATGTTTCAGCCGCCTTGCCCCAAATGCTTGCTGAAATGGGACACGAGGTGAGAATTGTTGTTCCTAAATACGGTGCAGTCGATGAAAGAAAATTTAAAATTCATGAGGTAGTACGATTAAAAGATATTTTGATTAGGATTGGGGATAGAGATGTTGTTTTCTCATTAAAGTCGTGTTTTCTGCCCGGACAAAAAGTGAGGGTTCAAATTTATTTCCTTGATAACCATGAATATTTTGGAAGCAGAAACAGCTTATATATTGATCCAATGACCGGGAAAGATTATCCTGATAACGAAGAAAGATTCATCTTACTAGCCAATTCAGTTTTTGAATTGATTTCCAAACTTGGGTGGATACCTGACGTTATACATTGCAACGATTGGCAATGTGGGTTAATTCCTGCATATCTTAAAACAAAATATAAAGATGACCCACAGTTCTCTAGCTTTAAAACCTTATTCACTATTCATAATATTGCATACCAAGGTGAATTTTCAAAATCATCCTTTAAAAAATTGGGCTTGCCGGACGAATTAAATAATGAAAAACGTGTTCTGAACAAAGGTAAAATTAATTTTATGAAAACAGGTCTTACCTATGCTGATGTAATTAATACTGTAAGTAAAACCTATGCTAATGAAATAAGAACAGACGACAAATATGGGGGGGGCTTGAAGAATGTACTAGCAAAAAGGAAAAGTGATCTTTATGGGATCGTAAATGGAATTGACACTAAAATCTGGAATCCTGAAAAAGACAAACTTATACCTAAAAAATATTCATTAAAAAATATTGATAGTAAATATCTGAATAAAAAGGAACTGACAGAAAAATTCGGACTTAAATATGATGAAAATGTTCCGGTTATCGGCGTAATTTCCAGACTATATGACTCAAAAGGACTCGATCTGATAAGTAAAGCTCTTCCTCAGTTAATGAAACTAAACATTCAAATGGTACTTTTAGGAACAGGCGATAAAAAATATCATACACTTTTTGAAAAGACAGCAAAAAAATATTCGGACAAATTTTCATGCTATTTAGGATTTAATGATGGACTTGCACACCTTATCGAGGCGGGTGCTGATATTTTTCTTATGCCCTCTAAATATGAGCCTTGCGGATTAAACCAGATGTATAGCCTGATGTATGGCACTGTACCAATAGTCAGAGAAACGGGCGGATTAGCAGATACAGTAAAAAACTACAGTAAAAATAAAAGCGATGGTAATGGCTTTATGTTTAAGAAATATAATCCGACCGATATGATGAAAGAAATCAAAAAGGCCCTCAAAATCTTTCAAAATAAGAAAGAATGGGGGAAAATCATGAAAAACGGGATGAAATCTGATTTTAGCTGGAACTCTTCTGCCAAGAAATATGTGGAATTATACAAAACTGTTATAAATAATTGATGAGTAATTCCGCTGTTTTTTTTGATAGAGATGGAACGTTGAATGAGGATCCCGGTTATTTGGGTGATCCAGATTCTCTGAAACTTTATCCTGATACCGGCAGGGCTTTGGCACATCTGAAGAAACTCAACTTAAAGCTAATCGTAATATCAAATCAATCAGGAATAGCACGCGGAATTTTAACAGATGAGATGGTTAAATCTGTTAATACGAAGATGAATGAACTCTTATCAGGTGATAATGTTTCAATTGATGCCTTTTATTATTGTCCTTATCATCCTGATTATAGTGAAAAAAATGAATGCTCTTGCAGAAAACCATCACCTGAAATGGTTTTCAAAGCAGCAAAAGATTTAGACATTGATTTGAGTCATTCATTTCTTGTAGGGGATTCGGTCAGTGATATCGAATGTGGTAAAAATGCAGGAGTAAAAACAATTCTAGTAAAAACAGGATACGGTGAGGAAAGTCTTTCTATCTTGCAAAAACAGAATAATTTTCCAACCTTTGTAGCTCAAAATATTTTAGATGTCAGTAACATTATTCAAAAAGACTTTAGTGGAGATAAATAGTTGTTATTAAGAAAATACTTATTTGTGATAATTACTCTGATTGCATTTACATTTTTTTCCTGTAAAGAATCACCCAGAAACTTTAATTCTAATTTACTTGGTCCTGATCAGATTAATCTAGTAAATCTTGATTCATATAATGCTGGCTTGTTGCAAAAGTCCAGTTCGTTTAAAACTGTAATTGAAACGGGAAGTTCTAGCACTTTAATACTAGGTAATTATACTACACATTCAGGAAATCTACAGGAAGCATCCATTCTTATTCAGTTTAATTATTCATCTATTCCTGATTCAGATAAAAGTGATCTGATTAACGGTGATGCTACGGTTATCGATAGTTGGATGATATTTACTAAAACTTATGCTTTTGGAGATACAACTGTCTCTCAAATTGATTTTGGTGCATATAAAATTAATACACCTTGGACTCCTGCAGGATTTACATCTGATAGCCTTACTAATTTTTCCTATAATAGCGATGATTTGAGTTTACAAAAAAGCCTGACTGATTCTACAAATATATACAGAGTTCACGTTAATTCAGCAGCTATTCAAAATCAAATTAGCAATTATGCAAACAGCATCCAGGATAACGGTATTTATTTAAAACCAAACGCGCCTGGTGGTACTGTATGGGGATTTGGATCTCTTTCTTCCTCTTCCTTTCCGGCAATAGCTGTCGTAGTTAATAAAACAGGTTCTTATACTGATACATTATATTTTAATGCTTTAAGTGATCTGAGTGTTTTATCTGGAGATTTACCATCTACACAGGGGGAAATTTACCTCCAATCAAGCTTGGTAGGTCAAAGTAAAATCTGGTTTGATGTTTCAAATATTCCTGCTGGTGCAATTATAAATCAAGCTAAATTAATATTGAAAACTGATCTTTCAAACACCGTAAACGGAACAGTTTTCAATCCTTCTGTTTTAACTTTTAATATTGCTGATAGTATATCTAATAGAGTTGATTCATCACTTTCCCCTGAAACTATCACACAAGTCGATTCGTCTACTTATGAAGGTGATATTACAACCTTTGTGCAAAAGTGGGTTTTTGAAAAAAATAATCGTGGCTTGCTTCTTACACCACAGAGTGGATTAAGTGGAATGGAAATATTTGCATTTAAAGGAAGTGATGCAAGTAATTTATCGCAAAGACCTAGATTAGTAATTGTTTATACAAAAAAATAATATGAAGAAATTATATATAAAAATTTTCGCTTTAGGTTTTCTGTTTTTCATCGGTCAGATTGATGTTTTTCCACAAATCAGTTCCAGTTATTCAAGACTTGGCTTAGGGGATATGGTTTACTCTTATAGTGCCAGAAGAGCAGGAATGGGGCAACTAGGAATTTCAGTAATAGATGCGGCTTATATTAGCATGCTAAATCCTGCTGGTTTAACAGGGTTGCATTCTACAAGAACTGAAGTGGGAGTTATGTACAATGGGTTGTTTCTATCAAATGATAATGCAAGCTCATACAGTTCCAGTACAGATTTTTCCGGTGCAACGATTGCTTTCCCTATTAGCATGGCGCATGGTATTTCCTTATCAGCAGGTTTGATACCGTATTCAAATGTTAGCTACCAGGAAGAAAATAATTATCCAGGTACTAATTCAGCATCAAATGGATACAATATTTCCTATAAAGGAACTGGAGGTTTGTCCAAAATGGTTCTGGGATCTTCATACAGATTTCCTTTTGATTTAAGTATAGGAGCCACAGTAGAATATTATTTTGGAGAACTCAATTATAATTCTACGATTTCTTTTCCAAATGATGCCTCTTTACAAACCGGTACATTTACAACAAGATACAGACCACGTGGGTTTAGCACGACAGTAGGTTTAATTACTCCTGATCTTTCTAAGGTAATTTTTGGTTCTGAAAATATTTCAGATTTTAGATTTGGGGCGGTTTTATCTTTCAGCTCGAACTTACTAACTGATACATCATTAATAATTTCATCATCTTTAGTAGACGATACAGTTCAAAATTCATCAATTACTACAAAATTACCTTATAGATTTGCTGCTGGTTTCAGTTTTGTATTAAATAAAAAATACTTATTTTCATTTGATTATTTATTCCAACCATGGAGTAAATATGCGTTAAATGGGGTTACATCTTCTTTTATGCGTGATAGTTACAAGATAAGTACTGGATTTGAATACAGGCCTGAACTGGAAGCAGGACAGTCATTCTGGGAACAAGTTATGCTTCGTTTAGGTTTAACTTATGAGCAAACGCAGTATAATATTAATGGTCAGGGAATAAATAAATACTCTGTAATGGGCGGTTTTTCTTTGCCTCTGAGCTATCAAAATACTCTTGACATAGCGATAGAATATTCTATTAGAGGCACAAAAGACTTTAACCTTTTACAGGAAAAAATTATCAAGCTTACTGCAGGCATTAGCCTTGGTGAGTTGTGGTTTATAAGAAGTGATCAATATTAAATAATTTGAGGTTAGTTTTGAAAAAACTAATTAAAATAATTTGCATTTGCTCGGTTACTTTTCTTGCTTTCAGTTTCAATATTAATGCTCAGGAAAATAACGTATCGAGCACAACTAAAGTAGATTCATCGTTAATAACTTATAGCCTTTTTTCAGAATATTACAAGAATAAAGACTATGAAAGTGCCCTGCCTTACGGTTGGAAAATATTAAAAAAGTACCCTGGAAAATTCAGTAAATGGGCTTACTATAAAATGGAAGATATTTTGTGGAAATTGCACGATTCCACCACAATATCTCCTGATGTTAAAAAAACAATAGAAGATACTATCCTTTATGTCTATAACCTTGCATTAAAATACGATTCAGCTGACAAAAAATATTTTGAACCTAGAATGGCATTTGTTGAAGAAACCTGGCTACATATAGATCCGCATAAAGTAATAGCTGATTATGAAAAAGCACTTGCCGATGATCCAAATGCATCCAGTTATTACTACAACAGACTAGGACAGCTTTATAAAGAATACCAGGCAGATGATAACGATTATAAATCCAAAGCCATTGACTTGTATACTAAGTTAAGTGAGAAAGAACCGGATAATACGGAGTGGACAACCCAACTTGAAAGTCTTGTAGAAAATATAGATGTACTTGTAAAACTTGGTAAGAAAGCCTGGGACCTAGATAAAAATAACCCTGAAAAAGCTTGGAAATATGCCTCTGTAGCAATGAAAGCAGGAATGTATAAAGAAGCTATCACAGCTCTTGAATTTTTAGTTGCTAAATATCCTGAAACAATTAATTACTGGGCCCAGTTGGCGTCAGCTTATCAAAAATCGGATAATCTAGATAAGGCTGAAGATGCATACAAGAAATTGATTCAACTTGAACCGGATAAAAAAGAAGATTATTTAAACTTGGGAATTCTTTATAAAGATAAGAGACAGTATTCGCTGGCAAGAACTTATTATGAAAAAGCAAGCGACGTGGGCAAAGGATGGGCACTACCAATATTTTATTTAGGAAATTTGTATGAACAATCTGCGAGAGGATGTGAATTTAATTTTGAGACCAAGCTTGTTTATCTGTTAGCTCAGGATACATATAGGAGAGCTAAAAATATGGATCCAACTTTGAGTCAGGCAGTTGAAAGGATTTCGGCACTCAACAGTTCTATTCCAACAAAGGAAGATTACTTCTTCAGAGGGTATAAATCTGGCCAGACTTTACCTATTACTGGAAGTTGTTATGGTTGGATTCAAAGAAGTGTAACGATACCGTAAAATTATTAATAAATTTCTATCATTAAAAAGGTTTCAGGAGAGATTCTGGAACCTTTTTTGTGTTTTAGCGAAATTCTAAATGTAGAAAATCTTAACTTTATTGATTAAATTTCATACATTCTTTTCATTAAAATAGAAGTTAAAATGACAAATCAACTCGAGAAAGACAAAGAGATTTTTGAGGTTTTAAATCTTGAGACAAAACGTCAACAGGAGCACCTTGAATTAATTGCTTCTGAAAACTATGTAAGTCCTGCAGTTCTTCAGGCAGCGGGTACAGTCCTTACAAATAAATATGCAGAAGGTTACCCAGGTAAGCGTTATTACGGAGGTTGTGAATTTGTAGACATGGCAGAAAATCTTGCAAGAGAAAGATTAAAAAAGCTGTTTAATGCTGAGTATGTGAACGTTCAGCCCCATAGTGGTAGCCAGGCTAACATGGCGGTATTAATGACTTTATTAAAACCGGGCGATAAGTTTTTAGGATTGAGCCTGGCTCACGGAGGGCATCTAACACACGGATCACCAGTAAATTTTTCGGGACAACTATATCAGGCTATTGGCTATACATTAAATAAAGAAACTCAACTCATTGACTATGATCTAGTAGAAGATTTAGCGAAAAAAGAAAAACCAAAACTCATTGTTACAGGTGCAAGTGCATATTCAAGAGAATGGGATTATGCAAAATTCAGAGAGATTGCTGATTCTGTCGGAGCATTTCTTATGTGTGATATGGCACACCCTGCCGGTTTAATAGCTAAAGGCTTGCTTGATAATCCGCTTCAGTATTGTGATGTTGTTACTTCAACAACCCATAAAACACTCCGCGGTCCCAGAGGCGGAATTATTCTAATAGGAAAGGATAAAGAAAATCCTTTTGGGAAAAAGACCCCGAAAGGTGACAGATTGAGAATGATGTCCGAATTATTTGACAGTATGGTTATGCCCGGTATTCAGGGCGGTCCTTTAATGCACATAATAATGGCTAAAGCTGTTGCTTTTGGTGAAGCGCTACAGGAATCTTTTTTAACTTATACAAAACAGATTCTAGCAAATTCAATAATATTAGTAGAAAGTTTAAAGAAATTTGATTTTAATATTATCTCAGGTGGAACTGATAACCATCTGATGCTCATTGATTTAACAAATAAAAACATTACTGGTAAACAAGCTGAAAACGCTTTAGGCAAGGCTGGAATGACTGTTAATAAAAATATGATTCCGTTCGATCAGAGAAGTCCGTTTGTAACAAGTGGGATTAGAATAGGAACACCAGTAGTAACGACACGTGGAATGAAAGAAAAAGAAATGGTAAAGATAGCTGGGTATATTAATCATGCTATCCAAAATGTCGATAATGATTCCGAACTTCTTAACATTAAAAAAGAAGTAAATGATTTATGCTCTGGTTATCCATTATTTAGAGAAGGCTAATTATTGTGGCGACTGATCAAACTACTAATGAAGTGCTTGATGAAGAAGAAGACGGACTAGAAATGTCTTTTCTTGATCATCTTGAGGAATTAAGATGGAGAATTATATATTCTTTAATAGGCTTAGTAGTAGGAACAGCAATTAGCTGGATATTTATTGACACCCTTGTTGATAAAGTTCTTTTAAAACCTGCACGCGATTCCGGCGCATCACTTCAGAATCTTAAGCCATTTGGACAACTTTTTATGTATATGGAAGTTGCAATCATTGCAGGTGTAGTCATTAGTCTTCCAAATTTATTCTACCAGTTCTGGAAATTTTTATCACCGGCATTGCGCAAGAGGGAAAGGAAATACATTAAATCAATCGTTTTTTTCTCAACTATTTGCTTTCTATGTGGAATAGCTTTTGCCTATTTTGTAATGATACCGTTTGCGTTGAAATTCGCTGTGCAATTCGGGTCAGAGGCTATTAAAAATGAATTTGCTATTAATGAATATTTATCAATAATATTAAGTATTCTCATTGGAGCAGGAATAGTTTTTGAATTACCGATGATATCTTTTTTTCTTACTAAAATTGGAATACTTAGTCCTGAGTTTATGCGTAAGTACAGGAGACACGCTATTGTTGTTATTTTTATTTTGGCAGCAGTACTTACTCCGGGAACAGATCCTGTTTCACAGGTAATATTGGCAATACCTTTATTTTTACTTTATGAAATTAGTATACTCATATCAAAATATGCTGCGAAGAAAAATTGAATAAACCACAATTATCAGAAATAAGTCAGCCCATCAAATCTGAATTGGATAAATTTCAGACACTATTTAAAGAGTCAATGAAATCTAAGGTAGGTTTAGTCGATTTGGTGGCTAATTATATTTTACGACAAAAAGGCAAAAAGGTTAGGCCATTACTTGTTCTGCTTTCAGCGAAAGTTTCAGGTGGTATTAATGATCGTGCGTATCGCGGAGCTGTTTTGGTTGAACTGTTACACACTGCAACTCTTGTTCACGATGATGTAGTGGACAATGCAAATAAAAGAAGGGGATTATGGTCAATTAATGCAGTGTTTAAAAATAAAGTTGCTGTATTGATGGGTGACTACCTCCTTTCACGAGGTTTAATGCTAGCTGTTGAAGGAAAAGATTATGATTTTTTAGGTGTTGTTACAGATGCAGTAAAAAGAATGTCAGAGGGTGAGTTACTTCAAATACAAAAAACTCGCAAACTTGATATCGATGAGACTACTTACTTTAAGGTAATTTCTGATAAGACGGCATCTTTACTTGAAACCTGTTGCCAGATAGGTGCAATGAGTACTACAGGAAATCTTGAATATCACAATGCAATGAAAGAGTTTGGTTCTTCAGTTGGTATAGCTTTTCAAATCAGGGATGATATTCTGGATTTTGAAGGAACATCTTCTATGATAGGAAAGCCGGTTGGTGGTGATATAAAAGAAAAAAAAATAACCTTACCTTTAATTTATGCTATGAATCAGGTATCAAAAAATGAAGCTGGTAAAATAAAAAGCTTGATCAAAAATGGTGGAAAGAAAGAAATTAGGCAAATTCTAGAATTCGTGAGAAAAAATCGTGGAATAGAATACGCTATTGAAACTTCACACAAATACTCATTAAAAGCAAAAGAAGCACTTAAGATATTTTCTGATTCCCCTGCAAAAATAGCCCTAGAAGCGTTGGTCGATTTTATAATTGACCGGAAAAATTAACTATAAATCAATTTAAATAATTCTATTATAATATTTATTTATTAAGAGCTTATCCCTTATTATATTTGAATCCTTTCATAGGCTCTCTGAGAGTAAAAACAGGGCAGGGAGCTCTTCTTACAACTTTTTCAGCCGTGCTCCCGAATAAAATATGCTCAACTCCTGTATGGCCATGAGTTGCTATTATAATTAGATCAGCATCCATTTCTGTTGCTGTTTCTATAATTTCAAGGAATGGTTTGCCTGTTTTTACAATAATTTTTGTTTTTAATTTCTGTGGTATTTGTTTTTTTGCAAGGTTTTCTAATTCTTCCTTTGCTCGTTTGTCCATTTCGAGGTCAACAGTTGGAACAGCAACTTGTCCCATACTGAAATCCGGTGGGTAAATTACCGGTTCCACAACATAAATCAAAAACAATTCGGCGTTAAAAAGCTTGGCAAAATCTACTGCATAATTTAGCGCATTTTTTGAATAATCTGAAAAATCTATTGGTACTAATATTTTATGTATTTCGGGTTTCATAATTTGCCCCTTATTATGTTTTAGTTAAAACTTCATAATGTTCTTCATTCATTTTTCTCAAACGTGTAGCTATTATTTTTGAAATTCCATCCAGAATTTTTACCCCTTTTTTAGGGAACTTACCTATAAAATCATCTAGGTCAGGTTTAAAGATAACTGCAAGTTTTGTATCTGTTCTTGCAATGGCTGAAGCAGGTCTTTTTTCACCATCTACGAGTGCGAGTTCACCGAAAAAATCTCCTTTACTCAATTGTGCTAACGACAATGTCTTTCCGTTTTTTCCTGTCCTTTGAATTTCAACCTCTCCTTCCCGGATAAGGTAAATTCCAAGCCCAGGGTCTCCCTGGTAAAAAATATATTCTTCTGCAATATAAATTCTATGGTGAACTAAATTCATCAGCAAACTAAAGTCTCTTTTACTTAGTTTCTCAAAAATTGGAATTGACATTAAAGATTTTTGAAGGTCAATTTTTTCTGTGGAGGAATTGAAAAAGTTGGCCCAGAAACTGCTGTGAGGTATTTCTTTGATATTGTTATTCATAATTATTATTCCTCATTGAAAAATACCGGATTCTGCTACACGCCACAACTTTTGGCAAGGAAATCTGTTTTCATAAAGAGCTCTTCCTATTATAACGGAATCAATTCCTAAAGGCATTAAATTCTGTAAATCCATAAGTTCATCTTTATTTCTTACACCACCTGAATGAGTTATTTTAGCACCTGTAATTTCTGCAACTTTTTTTGACATTTCAATATTTGGTCCGTTCATCATTCCATTTCTGTTTACGTCTGTAACAATAAATCTTTCTACTCCAAGCTCACTCATTTCTTTAGCAAACTCCAGGTATCTAATTCCTGTCTTTATTTTTCTTCCTCTGATTACTATTTCTTCGTCAACTATATCTAGTGAAATAACAAGTTTTAGAGGGCCAAATAATTCAAGTGCTTTTGCAAAGTCTTTTCTATTTTCAATTGCCATTGTGCTAACTACAAGTCTACTGATGCCCGTTTCCATTATTGCTTTGGCATCATCAAGATTTCTGATTCCGCCGGCAAACTCAACTGGAATTATTACAGATGAGCAAATTTCTTCTATTATCTTGAAATTTTTTCTTGTGTGATCTGCAGAGCCATCGAAGTCAACTACATGAATTAACTTAGCATTTTCAGTTCTCCAGATTCTTGCCATTTCTACTGGATCATTTCCATATTCCTGGCAATTTAATTCAGGAATCCCTTTTACGACTCTGGCTGTTTTACCATTTTTAATGTCAACTGAAGGAATCACTAATAGATAACTCATCTGTCCTGTAAAACTCCAATTTTTAATACTGACCCTGCTAAAATAAACTTTTTTGTATTTGTTCTAAAATGATGCTACCTGAATCATAAATATTTATGGATATTTTCGCAAGTAAAAATCTAAATTTTGCGTTATGACAATTTTTAAGCAAATTAAATTGTTTAATTTTTATTAAAAAAAGGCATTTTATCAGCATTTTGAAAAGGTTGCATTTTTAACGAAAATCTTGACTTTTCTAAGTTTATTGAGCATATTTCGTTTAAATGCACAATGACTTTGTATTCAGAACCAGTAAAGAGAACATTCTGAATATTACAGCCTATGGAATTGAAAATATAGGAAAAATTCCTTGTATATTTTTAGTTCATGGCTTTAAGGGATTTAAGGATTGGGGCTTTGCGCCATACATAGGTAAATTTCTATCTGAAAACGGATTTTTTGTTTGCACATTTAATTTTTCACATAACGGAATTGGAAATAACCCGACCGAATTTACTGAGCTGAATAAATTTGCAGAAAATACGTTCTCTCTTGAAATTTTTGAATTATCTGAATTGATTGATGCTTATATTAACGGTTTTTTTGGTCAAGTCACAGATTCCAGCATTGGGTTAATAGGTCACAGCAGGGGCGGTGGAATTGCACTTTTAACTGCATTTAATAAGAAAGATGTTAATGCTGTAGCTGTGTGGGCCTCTGTTTCTGATTTTGACAGATATTCTGAAAGACAAAAAGAGAAATGGCGAAAAAAGGGTATTTTTGAAGTTCTGAACTCCAGAACAAAACAGGTTATGAGATTAAATCTCAGCCTTTTAGAGGATTTAGAAGAAAATAAAGATAACCTTTTAAATATTGAAAAATCAGTCAAAGAATTAAAAAGACCCTTATTGATAGTTCACGGAGAACAGGACCTTGCGGTACCTGTTAAAGAAGGAGAAAACTTGTATAATTTATCTAATAAGGATTTAACAGACTTTGTTAAAATACCTGCCACAGGGCATACTTTTGATGTAGTTCACCCATTTAAGGGGAGTAATCCCAAATTTGAAAAAGTATTATCAAAAACACTGGATTTTTTTAATAAAAATTTAAAAACAGGACATCAGTAAAATGGCAATAAAAGAAAATACAAAAGATGGAATATTAGCAAAAATTTTAGCTCGCCCACATCTGGCAGATTTTATCTGGATATTCTCCTTTTCGGTTTTAACTGCAGTAGCTGCACAAATAACAATCCCGGTAGAGCCAGTTCCTTTTACCTTACAAACAATGATGGTTTTATTATCGGGTGCATTTCTTGGTGCAAAAAAAGGTGCCTATAGTCAACTTGTTTATTTAGCCCTTGGTGTACTTGGGTTTCCTGTCTTTGCACAAATTCCGGATGCAACAATTGGTTTCGCCCGGCTGTTTGGTCCAACGGGTGGTTATCTTCTATCATTCCCTGTTGCATCATTTGTTGTTGGATATTTTATAGAAAAGAATAAGAGTTATATAAATTTTGTTTTTTCAATGTTCATTGCAAATCTTTTAATACTGTTGATAGGCTCTCTTTACCTGGGCATATTTTTTCTTGGAAATATAATTAAAGGATTTGAAGTTGGTGCTGTTGTATTCTTGATGTGGGAAGTTGTAAAAGTGTTTGTCGCTGCTTCTATTTATTTCGGAGTTTCAAAAAAATATAAGAAGACATTTTAGTTTTTGTCTATGACGTTTTTTAATTAATTCAGGTAATTATGGAATTAAAAAATATTATCTTCATTATATTCTTCCTGATGGCAATGGGATTCTTTATTTGGAGTTGCCGTAATCTCATTAAGTACATGCTTGTTGCAAAGAAGAAAGATGACAGGTTTGATAATATTGGACAAAGATTAAAACGTGTATGGAATATTGCTTTTGCCCAAACAAAATTATTGCGTGACCCATCTGCTGGAATTTTGCATCTTTTAATTTTTTGGGGATTTATTCTTTTTCTTTTTGCAGTTATCGAAGCACTGATTCAGGGCTTTTATTCGCCATTTAGTCTTTCATTTCTCCGACCTGTTTATTCAGCTATTACTATTGTAGAGGATACTTTTGCTGTAGTTGTGTTAATAGCCTGTCTTTATGCACTTTATAGAAGATATGTAATAAAGATTCCCAGGTTGGATTATGGCAGGCATGCAAAACTCGATGCAACCTTTATACTTATTCTTATCATGTTAGTTTGTATCTCAATGCTGGGAGAAAATTCAGCATTAATTGCAAAACATAATTTTGTACTTGGTGGATATGAGATAAGACCTATCTCGGCGTTTTTAAGTCCGCTATTTTATAACCCGGGAAGCAATGCAGCATCATTTAATTACCAATTATTCTGGTGGATGCATGTAGTTGTGGTATTAGGATTTATGAACTTCCTTCCATACTCAAAACATCTTCACGTAATAACTTCAATTCCGAATACATTTTTTGCAAATCTCGAACCTGTAAGAAATACTTTGAAACCTATTGATCTTGAAGATGAAAATATGGAATTTTTCGGTGCAGCAGATATCGAGCATTTATCGTGGAAACAAATAATGGACGGATATTCATGTACAGAGTGTGGTAGATGTACATCCGTCTGTCCAGCTGCTACTGTAGGTAAATCACTTTCACCAAGGGATATTATTGTTAATATCAGGAAAAGAACAAAAGACAAAGCTCCTTTAATGGCAAATGGTGTAACAGAAGGAACCGAATTTGAAAAAACACTGGTTCACGATTATATCAAAGACATTGAACTGTGGCAATGTACAACCTGTATGGCTTGTGTTCAGGAATGCCCTGTAATGATTGAACACTTAGATTCTATTGTTGATATGCGCAGAGATTTAGTATTAACAGAGTCTCAATTTCCATCTAATTTGAATAATGTTTTTAAAAGTATTGAAACAAACTTTACTCCATGGGCATTTAACCAGGCTGACAGAGCCAACTGGGCTGAAGGAATGGATATCAAAACAATGGCAGAAGATTCTGATAGCGAAATATTATTCTGGGTAGGTTGTGCCGGTTCATTTGATAACAGATACAAAAAGGTTACTCAATCTTTTGCTAAACTTATGCAAAAAGCAAACATTAATTTTAGAATATTAGGTACTGAAGAAAAATGTAACGGTGACACAGCGAGAAGACTAGGTAATGAATATCTTGCTCAAATGATGATTAAAGAAAATGTAGAAACGCTTAATAAATATGGAGTTAAAAAAATTGTAACAGCTTGTCCACATTGTTTTCACTCACTAAAAAATGAGTATAAACAATTTGGCGGTAATTTTGATGTAATGCATCATAGCCAGTTGATTGACCAGGTGCTGGATGAAGGTAAGATTGAACTGAAAGAAAATACTGGAGAAAAAGAAAAAGCTACTTATCATGATTCATGTTATCTCGGAAGATATAACGGTGTATATAATTCACCACGTAATTCGTTAAATAAAATTAAAGAACTTGAAATAACTGAAATGGACAGAAACAAAAGTAAGGGTTTCTGTTGTGGGGCTGGCGGTGGAAGAATGTTTTTGGAAGATGAAGAAGGCGGAAGAATAAATGTTGAAAGGACGAAAGAAGCGTTAGATACTGGAGCAGAAACTATAGGCACTGCCTGTCCATTTTGTATGACTATGCTCACAGATGGTGTTAAGCATTTTGAAAAATCAGAGGAAGTTGCTGTAAAAGATATTGCAGAAATTGTTCTGGAGAATTCCAAATAACTTATTCGCTCAATAAACAATAGGAGGTATGTATGAACCACTTTGAAGAACTAATGCAGGCTGTAAGAAATCTCGAACACGATTTCGAGAAATTTTATATTAAAGGACAGGCTGCTGCAGGAACCCGTTTACGTAAGGGTCTAAGTGAGTTGAGGAAACAATGCCAGGAAATTCGTAAGAATATCCAGGAGGTTAAAGCACAAAGGAAAGCTGAAAAGACAGCATCAGCATAACTACCTTTACAATTATTCGAGTTTCGTTACAAAAGGCTGGTAGATTATTGTCTCCAGCCTTATTTTTTTTTACTATGAATAAAAGATATAAATATTATTTGTCAACCGGGCACTTAGTTATGCTTTTGATCTTTTTTATAAGTGTCGAAAATTATACACAGGTCTGTCGGGATAGGACAACGACAATCACTTTATCTGCAGTTGGTGATCTTATGTGTCATACAAACCAATTTCACTTTGCACAAACCGGACCTGATTCTTATGACTTTAATCCGGTTTATAGTATTGTAAAATATTATTTATCATCTTCCGATTTTACATTCGGTAATCTTGAAACTGTAACCGCTGGTAGTGACAGAAAATATTCGGGCTATCCACTTTTTAATACACCCGACGAATACATTTCCGCCTTAAAAAAAGTGGGTTTTGATTTATTATCCACCGCAAATAACCATG
The DNA here is from genome assembly GCA_964595355.1 of uncultured Ignavibacteriaceae bacterium. Lineage (GTDB taxonomy): Bacteria > Bacteroidota > Ignavibacteria > Ignavibacteriales > Ignavibacteriaceae > JAKAGZ01. The sequence goes on from CAZQQD010000024.1 coordinate 27,726, forward strand.
CTTTAGACAGGGGAGAATATGGGGTATTAAGGACAATTAAAATTTTAAATGAAAATGAAATTAATTACAATGGTACATTTACTTCACGGAGAGATCGTGATTCTATCCGAGTTTTCAATATCAAAGGAATACGCATTGCTTTTCTAGCATATAGTTACGGGACAAACGGTAATATTGTACCTAAAGATAAACCGTATTTGATAAACAAAATTGATTTTAACCTGTTACAAAATGATATCCGAAAAGCACGAATGCAAAAAGTTGATGTTGTTTTAGTTCATTTCCATTTTGGTACTGAATATCAGAGAGAACCGGATAAATATCAGAGAACTGTTGTTGACAGTACTATTAAATATGGTGCTGACGTCATTATTGGGGGACACCCGCATGTAATTGAGCCGTTAAAAATGTATAAAACAAAAAATGGGTTTCTTGATTCAGGGCTTGTAGCTTACTCGCTCGGAAATTTTTTTTCCAATCAAAGATGGAGATATTCAGACTGCGGGGTGATTCTAAATATTTCTATTACAAAAAATCTTAGAACTGGGGTAGTTTATATTTCAAAAATCGATTATGTTCCTACCTGGTTATTCAAGGGGAAAATTGGTCATAAAAATGAATTTGTCATTTTTCCTTCACAATATTATATGTTGAATGATATTTATACCAACCTTAGAAAAGTTGACTTTCAAAAAATGTTTGAGGCATTTCAAGATACCAGGGATATTCTTCAAAAATATTCTTTGAAACTTCCATATATCTCAAAATTTTCAAACAATAAATCCCATTAAGGAACTTTCTTTTGACGAACTAAAATCGATCTTCTTTTGTTATTCCTTTTAAGTCATTAATTCGGAATCAGAGAAAAGACTTAAAGTACCTTTGTAATTATATCAAATAAATGCCTAAAACTTTATATATTAGTAACCTTTATAAAAATGTTTAATATCAGTGAAAAGAAAAGATTTAGATTGAACCACAAGTTTACCGTGAGGTCGTGAATGAAAAAGTTACACGGGATCTTAATTCTAAAAAATTTGTGGGAACGAACGAATACACTGATGAAGTTGTATAAGAATTAGAGAAATAATTTGAAGAATAGGACTGCCTTAACACTCATATTCCTTACAGTTTTTATAGACTTGCTGGGGTTTGGTATATTAATACCAATTCTTCCGACCTTTGCTACCGTTAAACTCAAAATGGATGAAACTACTATAGGAATTGTCCTTGCAGCGTATTCCTTAATGCAGTTTGTTTTTAATCCTTTATTTGGTAAGCTATCAGATAAGTTTGGAAGAAAGCCAATAATTACTATTTGTCTTCTGCTTAATGCAATCGGTTACATAATATTTGCATATACCCATTCTTTTGAATTGTTAATAATATCAAGAATAGTCGGGGGCATAGGTGGTAGTAGTGTCAGTGTTGCAATGGCTTACATTGCTGATATTACCACAAAAGAAAACCGCGCCCACGGGATGGGACTTATAGGCGCAGCATTTGGCCTGGGTTTTGTGTTTGGTCCGTTGATCGGCGGCTTCCTTTCAAAATATGGTTATGCGGTTACAGGATTTGGCAGTGCCGCTTTTTCTTTTATGGCATTTCTCACAACCGTGTTCTTTCTGCCGGAATCAAATGTTAAAATTCAGAAATCAAAAGAGATTGTCAGAAAAATATTTGATATATCAGCACTCAAAAAAGTATTTACCCATCCAAGCATCGGAATGCTGATCATTTTATTTTTTATTCAGACTTTTGCTATGGCAAACATTTATGGAACTTTTGCTTTGATAGGGTATGAACACTATCATTTTACAGATTTGCAAAATGGTTTGATGTATGGAATTCTTGGACTTGTTTCGGCTATTGTGCAGGGCGGATTGTTGAGATATATTTCGAAATTTATGGACCAGAAAAAACTATTAAAATTCGGATCAGTGACAATGATGCTTGGACTGGCACTGATTCCATATGGAATTAATTTTACAGGATTGGCTATCATTGTTTCATTGCTTTCGCTTGGCTCAGGAATTTTACAGCCTACAATTTTAAGTATGATATCAACCATTGCACCTGAAACAGAACAGGGGATAACCCTTGGAACTAATCAATCAATGTCGTCACTTGCCCGTGTGCTTGGACCGTTCTGGGGAGGGTTTGTATTTCAGTATCTGGGTTACCAATGGCCGTTTTTGACTGGAGGAATAGTTCTGCTGTTTATTGTGGTAGCCAGTTTTATTTACATTCCTAAAAAATTAAATCTGGCACATAATTGATTTATAAGAATCTGAAAAAGCTTCCGGTTTAATTGACTATTTATGTAGGAATTTATTCTTATTTTTGTAATCATAATTGTTGTGATTAAATAAATGTTCAAAGTAGGTAAAATAGAAAAAGAAAAGGCAATCCTTCTTGCCCCGATGGAAGATGTTACCGATATATCTTTCCGTCTCATCTGTCGTGAGCTCGGTGCCGATGTTGTTTATACTGAATTTGTAAATTCGGAAGGGCTTGTGCGCAAATCTGAAAGAACACATAAGAAATTGGAGATAATCGAAGAGGAGAGGCCGGTTGGAATTCAGATTTACGGCAGTGGAATAGAATCGATGGTTGGTGCTGCTAAAATTGCTGAAGAAAAACAGCCGGACATAATCGATATTAATGCAGGCTGCTGGGTTAAAGGTGTTTTTGGACAAGGAGCAGGCGCGGGACTTTTGAAAGATCCTGTTTATATGCAGAAACTTGTAAAAGAAGTTGTTGATAATGTTTCATTGCCTGTTTCGGTCAAAACACGATTAGGAGTTGACAGCAACAGTATAAAAATTGTTGAAGTTGCAAAGAGATTAGAGGATGTTGGTGTTCAGGCATTAACTATTCATTGCAGAACCAGAGTAATGGGACATAAAGGCGAGGCTGACTGGAGCTGGATCCCTAAAATTAAAGAAGAAGTGAAAATACCGATAGGAGTAAATGGAAATGTTTTGTCACCCGAAGACGTTAAGCGTGCCTTTGATGAAACAAATGCAGATGCAGTTATGATTGCCCGCGGTGCAATTGGAAATCCCTGGATATT
>CAZQQD010000025.1:0-30700 GCA_964595355.1 uncultured Ignavibacteriaceae bacterium
ACAGAACCTCCGTTTTATTTTCGTTTGAAGTTTGCCAGACGCAAACATACTAAATCCTGAATATTTTCAGCCAGTTTAACAGGCACATTAAAATTATTTGCAATTATGGTAAAAGCTACCGGTTCATTATCTGAAGTAAAAGCATAACCTGTAAGACTTCTAACTCCTTCAAGATATCCTGCTTTAGCCCTTATTTTATCTTTTGCTTTTGTGTTTTGAAGTCTGTTACCAAGGCTGCCGTCAACTCCTGCAATTGATAATGAATTATAAAAAGGAATAAAATATCTACTTTTGTACATATAATTAAGCAAAGTTACAAATTGTTTTGGTGTAACATAATCCAGTCTTGATAATCCACTACCATCTACAAGCATCATACTTTCAGGGTTTATTCCCATTTCTTTAAATAATTTGTTTTCTGCTTTTATTCCGTTTGCTGCAGTTCCGTAACCTTCTTTTTCAAGCCCAATAGTTTTTAAAAGCTGTTCTGCAAAAAAATTTTGACTATTCTTGTTAATAACTTTTATAATTTCTTTTAAGGGTGGAGAATAGGTAGTACAGAGTTTTTTCATTGTTTTATAATTCAAGGACGTGTTTATGTCATCCACATCCATCGGAAAACCATCTACTTTGATTCCTCTTTTCTGTAGTACATCCTTCAATATTACCATTGTATATTGAGTTGGATTATTTACAGTTACAAAAGTTTTTACTGAATCATCTTTATGAATAGTACCATAAACTGTGACTACATTAGTTCCCCTTTCACGGTATACACTAATGGCACTTACAGAATCTTTAGTTACTGGAATTACATTATTCACAATTACAATATATTTTGTATTAGGCTGGATAGATATAACTGGCAGATTGGTTTTCTCGTTATAGCTTACAGTTAAATCGACACAGTTATCATTAAATGAAAGTGCACTTGTTTGTGCAGCAAACCAGTTACTTTCATAATCCCATGCCCAACCTGTTCCTAATCCTACATCGTCAAAAGCATTATCATCACCTATCAGATTTCCAGTAATTTCATCAATTCCATAAGCTGATAAAGAATCGGCCCAATCATTAAAAACTTGGAACATATCATTGTCATAAAATCTACCAGAGATTGTTGGATCACCTCGACCCTGAACGACAAGGTCGCCTTTCCATATAGAGCCGTCAAGTGATCCCCTTAAAAAAAGATTTGTTGAAAATCTATATTCACTTCCAAGCAGAATTATTCCTGCTGCAGTAGTAAATAACTTAAGATCCGATGCAGGTAATAAAAGTTTATTTTCGTCCCTTTTGTAAAAGTATTCTCCTGTTTCAAGTGATTGGATCATTACTCCCCATTGAGCATTACTAAAGTTAGGATCATTAAAAATATCATCTAATTGGTTGCGGAATTCCGGAAGTGTTGTGCCTGAATGTCGAAAATTTACTATGGTTGAATCCTGAGCAGTGGTTAGAAAAGAAATAGTAAAAACAAAAATTAATATTTTCGAAATGTTATTTACCATAAGTTTTTATTGCTTTACTAATTTCTGATGAAGAAATTATTCTGTAAGAACCGAGTGGAACATCAGCAACAAAATATCCAAAGCCGGACCTGTTTAAATTTGTTACAGTATATCCAAGTGTTTTGAACATATTTTTTACAAAATGATTTCTTCCTTCAACAGTTACTATCTCTACAAGTTTTTTAGTGTTTTTTTTAGGAAATTTTATACTTGTAAATTTACCCCTGGCACCAGCTATAAAAACTCCTTTTAATAATTTCTGAACATCTTGATCCTTAAGATCTCGATCTAACATAGCTTCATATTTTCTTGGAACAAGGTTTCTGGGATGTGTCATTATGTTAGAAAAATCTCCGTCATTTGTAAGAAGTAAGACTCCTGTGGTGTTGTAGTCCAATCTTCCAACAGGAAATATTTTTTCTCTGGTTTTGATCAAATCTATGACTGTTTTTCTGTTTTTTTCATCATTTGTTGACGTTATAGTACCCTTTGGTTTATTCATCAAAAAATATAAATGTCGTTGAGGTGATATTTTCTCGCCATCAAATTTAACTTCGTCTTTTTCCGGATCGACTTTATGAGATAGTGTTCTGACAATTTTCCCATTTACAGTAATTCTCCCTTTCAAAATTAATTCTTCTGACTTTCTTCTTGATGTGATGCCGCTGTCAGCAATGTACTTATTCAGCCTGACCATTATTTTCCCGTGCTTCCTGCTCTTTGTTCTCTTCATTTTCTTCGAGAGCGTTCATCATAATTTTGTTCTTCTGTTCTATGAAATCTTCATCCTGCATTATCTCTTCAATTTCACGTGGTTTTGGCAGATCACTTAGTTTATTCAAAGCAAAGAATTTTAAGAATTCATTTGTAGTTGCATACAAAAGCGGACGTCCTATTGATTCAGCCCTGCCCTTTATAGCAATCAGATTTTTTTCAAGTAGGGTACCTAAAATATAATCGGAGTTTACACCTCTGATTGACTCCAACTCAGGCTTTGTTATTGGCTGCTTATAAGCTATTATAGCAAGGGTTTCCAGTGCCGCCTGGCTTAATCTTCTTTTACTTTTTTCCGTAGATAAATAGCCTACATATTTTGCATATTCCGGTCTTGTTGCAAAAAGATATCCTTCTGAAATTCTTATTATTCGGAAAGAAATATTTTTTTCTTCGTATGCTGAATTAATCTCGTCAACACACTTATCGACTTCATCATTAGTTATCTGAGTGTCTTCTCCGTCAATTCCTTTAATTGCCTTTATAAGATCTGCTGCGGAAATAGGCTCATCAGAAGAAAAAATTAATGCTTCAATTATTGAATTGTATATCTTGTCCATTTTCAATTTTATAAATAATAAATTCGTTAAAATCGGAAGTCTCTCTAATACCTATTTGTTGCATCTTAATCATTTCTAATAGTGCAATAAATGTAATTACTATTCTGATCTTTTCTTTCATTCCGTCGATTAGACTCATAAAGTGCAAATCGTTGAATTCTTCCAGTCTTTTTAAAATATATTGAACTTGCTCATCAATGGTAATATTGGTTCTCGTTATTTCGTGGACAGTTTCAGGTTTAATATTATCAATAGCTCTTTTAAAAGCTTTTGCCAAATCATAAAGAGTCATATTTTTTAAAAGAATTTCATAGTCAGGAACCTTGACCTTGACATCTTTGGAAAAATTACCTCTAAAGCTAAGTTTTCTCTGATCGGATTCGAGGAATGATAGCTCTTCAGACATTTCCTTATATCTCTTATATTCAAGTAAAGCAGCTATCAATTCTGCCCGTGGATCAATCTCTTCACCCTTTTCATCCAGCTCCCTTGGCAAAAGCATACGAACTTTTATATGCATTAGTGTTGAAGCCATCAGAATAAAATCTCCGGCTGTTTCTAGGTCGAGCATCTGAATGATTTTTACGTAGTCCAAAAACTCTTTTGTAATTTTCGATATTGGTATGTCGTAAATATCCAGCTCATCTCTTTTGATGAAAAAGAGAAGCAAATCAAGCGGACCTTCAAAATGTTCAAGTTTAATTTTATACATCTTATCCCATTCCCATTTTTGAATGCACTTCATTCATGGTTTTCACAGCCTCTTCTCTTCCCCTTTTTTCGCCGTCCGTCAAAATGTCTTTTACTTCATTTAAATTGTTTTCAAAATATTTTCTCTTTTCCCTTATTGGCTCAACTAATTCAGAAATTTTTGAAGAGCAGTTCATCTTACAGTCAAAACAACCAAGGGCACCGGATCTGCATCCGGCTTCAACTTCAGAAATATTCCCTGGATTAAACTTTTTATGATATGAAAAAACAAGGCAAATTTCAGGATTACCGGGATCTCCTTTTCGGACTTTATTCGGATCGGTAACTGCTTTCTTCATTTTTGATTTTATGGTTCCCGGGTCATCTGAAAGGAGAATTGTATTTCCTAAGGATTTACTCATTTTGGCATTTCCGTCAAGACCGGGCAGTCTGGCAAATTTAGTAAGCTTTGGTTCGGGTTCCGGAAAAACTTTTCCGTACTGATTATTAAATTTTCTTGCAATTTCTCTTGTTATCTCCACGTGAGGCACCTGATCTTCTCCTACCGGCACAGCATCACCTTTGTATAAAAGTATGTCTGCTGCCTGAAGAACTGGGTATCCAAGATGTCCAAAAATGACATTATCTATATTCAAATCCCTGACCTGGTCCTTCAATGTCGGGTTTCTCTCAAGACGATTAGCTGTGATTAACATTTCAAAAATCAGGTTTAATTCTGTGTGTTGTTTTATCTGTGACTGCCTGAATATCGGACTTTTTTTCGGATTGAGGCCTGCCGCAAGCCAATCGATCAGCATATCAATAGAATCATTGTAAATATTTGATGTATCCAGATTCGTAGTCAAAGCATGATAATCTGCAATCAGGTGAAAATTATCAAATTCATCCTGCAGTTTAACCCAGTTTTCTAATGCTCCCACATAATGTCCGATATGCAATTTACCGGTCGGGCGCATTCCACTAAGTATTCTTTTTTTCGGCATATCCAAGTAAAAAATTTAGAAAATGACCAAATAAAATAATAATAAAGTGGGTAATAATCTTCTAATTATTCACAAATGAGAAATTTAAGAAAGATAAAGATAGGGTTTCCAATTATCATCCAGTTTTCCAACCACATTTTTGATGAACATTATGTGACTTGGTTTAAACGGTTTGTATAGCAGATTTAAATTTGCTTCGTCAGGAGTTCTATCTCCTTTTTTGTTATTACATATAGTACAGGCGCAAACAAGGTTTTCCCATGAATCGTTGCCTCCACGTGCTTTCGGAACAACATGATCAATGGTTAGCGGAAGATCGCTTCTACCGCAGTATGCACATTTATAGGAGTCTCGCCTGAGAATATTTTTTCTTGTGAGCACAACTTTTTTATATGGGAGTGCAATAAATCGACTAAGGCGTATTATACTTGGCCAGGGATAAACTCTGGATATCGACCTGAGAGTCTTTCTACCATCCTCAAGTATAAGTTCAGCTTTTCCAAGGTAAATAAGTATAATTGCTTTTTTTATATTACAAATTGTTAAAGGTTCGTAACTTTGATTTAGAATAAGAACCTTTGCATTTAATTTACCATTTACGCGTTTCGAAGATTCGAAGACTAACCTCCAACCTCTTTTTTATCCTGAATACTAAAATAAATTCTTAAGATAATTCTCACAATAAAAAGAAAAATACTAAATCCAAGAAAAATTTTAAACCAAAAAACAGGTATTGATTTAGTCAGCATCAACACCAATAGAATTACTATAATACCAATAGAAACATAAGTAAAGATGTTAAAGTTTCGTTTTGTTAAAAATTTACTTTCAGGTTTCACTTAATGTTTTACTTTAAACTTATATTATTTAAATATATGCAATTTGAGTCTTATTTTGCAAGTAATAATTTTTGAAACATTTCCGCATTGAATTAAACTAGCTGAGAATTTGCGGAGCAAGATAGGTTTTTAAGAGTTTTTATAAATAATTGCAACGCAGGAGACATAATCTCTTGAATGGCTCATAGATATCTTTAAACTACTGTTGTTTGATAAAAATGTTTTTAGTTTTCCCTTCAATGATACGATTGGCATACCGTTAGGTTCATTTGATATTTCAATATCCTGCCATGTTGCTTTTTCGTGCCAACCTGTAGTTAAAGCCTTATAAACAGCTTCCTTTGCAGCAAATCTTGCTGCTAGATGTTGATATTTACTCGATTTATTTAAACAATATTCTAACTCAGATTTCGTATAAATTTTATTAAGAAAGTTATCTCCAAATTTATCGACACTTTTTTTAATTCGCTCAATTTCTATTATGTCTATTCCTACTCCGATTATCATAAATTAATATCCTTCAGCTGATCCACTTCCTCTCGGATCAGCTGCTCCATAAATAATGTGATTTTTGTTATCAATCATAATTCCCTCTGCTGTCCCGAGTATAGGAAATTTTCTGCTAATATTAGTAACTCTGTAGTCCATTTTTATCAGATTATTTATAACATCTTTGCTCAAAGCAAATTTCTCTGAATAAATAAAATCAGGATACCATTGATTATGAATTCGTGGTGCTGAAATAGCATCGTTAATGTCCATATTAAAATCTATGCAATTCATAATAACCTGAAGAACAACGGTTATGATGGTAGAGCCTCCGGGTGATCCTATAATTATATACGGTTTGTCATTCTTCAGTACTATGGTTGGAGTCATTGAGCTAAGCATTCTTTTTTCGGGTTGAATTGAATTTGCCTCAGTTCCAAGCAATCCAAATTGATTTGGTACACCGGGCTTGGCGCTGAAATCATCCATTTCATTATTAAGAAGAAATCCTGCTCCACCTACAACTATTTTGGATCCAAATGCGGAATTAATTGTCGTTGTCACACTTACAGCATTACCCTTTTCATCATATATAGAATAGTGTGTGGTTTCTGTGCTTTCTTTATAACCTGATGGCTTGTATGAAGAAATTTTGTCAGGAGGCACTGCTTTATTGCCGGCTTTTTCAATTTTATTAAATATTGATTTTGCATATTTTTTGGAAGTTAATTCTTTCTCAGGCACATCATAAAAATCTGAATCACCAAGATTATAAGTTCTGTCTGCATATACATATTTCATTGCTTCCACAAGTCTATGTATATATATACTACTTCCCCAGTCATTTTGCGTAAAGTGGTAATTCTCAAGAACATTTAAAAGCTCAACCAATGCTATTCCACCAGAACTAGGTGGAGGCATTGATACTATCTCGTAACCGCGATACTTTCCGGTTACAGGCTTTCTTTCAATTACTTTATATTTATCAAGATCTTCTTGTGTAATATATCCCCCCATAGTTCTTACTTGCCTTATAAGTAGTTCAGCTACTTTCCCTTTATAAAAGCCTTCTTTACCTTTTGTTTTTATTTGCTCCAGAGTCCAGGCAAGATCGGGCTGTTTAAATATATCCCCTTCTTTATATGGTTCGCCATTTTTTGAAAATATTTTCATCGAAGAAGGGTATTTTTTAAAATCAGGCAGAGCATTTTTAAATGACTTTGCGGTTTTAAAATCAATTGTCCAGCCATTTCTTGCAATATCTATTGCGGGCTGGATAACATCTTCAAGTTTCATTGTACCATAATTATTGAGAGCGTAAATTAACCCTGCAACACTTCCCGGCACACCTGTTGAAGTTGTACCTTCCTGGCTTAAAGCCGGAATATATTTTCCGTTTTTGTCAAGATACATATTTCTGCTAGCTGCCAGAGGAGCTTTTTCACGAAAATCTATCGTTAGGTTTTTCCCATTCGACAGATGAACGACCATAAAACCGCCACCACCGATATTTCCCGCATAGGGATATGTAACCGCCAAAGCAAAGCCAACAGCTACTGCAGCATCGATTGCATTGCCCCCCTTTTTCATTATTTCAACCCCTACATTTGATGCAATTGTGCTTGATGAAACAACTACGCCGTGCTTATAGCTTATTAGTTGTATTGCTTCTGAAGCTGCAAGAGGGTTTAATATTAAAATTAATAAAAGAGTGAAGAAAAACTTCTTAGAATATACTGATGTGTGCATCTACATTAACGCCTTCATCTTTGAGTTGCTTTATTAATATTTTGGTTAATTCGTTTAGCTGTTTTAAAGATTGATTAAGATTGTTATAAAATTCCTTATCATAAATAAGTTTACCTAAATTATTCTTCTTTTCAGATGTTTCAGCAGTAAATGAATTTATCCTTGTTAATAAGGTATCTGTTTTTTGTAAAACTATTTTTAGACTTCCTAAAGATGAAGCTAAATTAGCTTTGTTTTCATTAATCATTTTTTTGGTATCGAGGGCAAGCGAACTGCTATTTAATATTAGTTGTTTTATATCATTCCTATTTTCATTTAATATTTTATTCAGTTTTTCAGTTACCTCACTAAGATTTGAGATAGATGATTTTACATCGTTATTTAATTGTTCATCAGTCAGATAATTATTCAAAGACTTTAATGTTACTTTTATATCTTTGAGAGAACCCGCAATATCACCTTGCATATTTCCAACCATTGACATTACATAAGGGATATCTGCAAAAAATTTTCCCTGATGGACTTTAGAATAATCAAAAGGTTCTGTTGAAGTACCGGGTTGAATCTCAATCCTTTTTCCTCCCATCAGGTCAAGCATTGCAACAGCAAATGAAGCGTCTTTTCTGAGATTTACATCTTTATCCAGTACAAGTACTACAAATACTTCGTCTTCCTTTATTTTCATATCTTTTACATAGCCTTTCCTGACTCCATTTACAGTTAAATTATCTCCAACTTCCAGCCCTGCCACGTTTTTAAATATAACAGTAGTTTCTTTTTCATTTGATACAAAGCTGAAATTTTTCGCCCATCCTAAAATCCAGAGAAACAGGAGAAGTCCGATAATTACAGTAATTCCGACTCTTATTTCAGTTTTTCTCTGATCTTTCATTATTCCTTCTTTGTCTTATAAAGTCGTTAAAATTCTTTAGCTCAGATGATGTAATAATACTATCTGCAATTATACTGTATATTTCCCTTACAAAAGGTTTTAGCGAATCGTCCGATAGCTCATTAATATTTTTGGAACTTTCAAGATAATTCTTAATTAATAAATTTAACGAATCTTTTCTAGGTCCGTCTTTTACGTATGTAAGATTTTTCTTAAAATCATTTATAAAAATGGGTAAAATCACCTTTTTGCCGGGAGTAAAAATAAAATCATTAAATTTATTCTGAAATATGTAGGTAACAGCTGCAACAATAATAGTTAGAATAATAATTCCTTTTATAAAACATCCTTTTTTCATGCATATTTTTATTCAGAATTGATTTTTTCTATCAAAACCTTCTTGATCCTTTTATTAGCAATTTCCTTTACTGTAAAAATATAATTTTCTATAGAAAATGAATATCCTTCTTTTGGGATGTGCCCGGCCTGATTTAATATCAAGCCCCCAACAGTTTCAAAATCGCTATTGTCGGTTTTAATATTAATGTTTAAAAGTTCATTTAACTCGCTGATCGGAAATTTCCCAAGCACCATATAGCTTATTTCAGATAGTTTTAATACTTCACTCTCCTCTTTATCATATTCATCTCTTATTTCGCCAATAATTTCTTCAAGAATATCTTCAAGAGTGATAACACCGGCTGTTCCACCATACTCGTCAACGACTATAGCAATATGCATCTTTTTTTCCTGAAATACACGTAGTAGATCATTTATCATTTTAGTTTTCGGAACAAATAATGCTGACCTTGAAATTGCATTCAACGAAATTATAGTTTGTTTTTCTTTTTGTTTAATAAAAGGCAAAAGGTCTTTAGCATAGATTATACCTGTAATATTATCCAGATCGTTGTGATATAAAGGTAGTCTACTGTGGCCTGATGAATTAATTGTTTCGACTAATTCATTAAGCGTGGAATTATCTGAAACTGCAACGACATCAACTCTCGGAGTCATTACTTCCTGTACAGATACAGAGCGGAAATTTACAATACTGTGTATAAGTCCCTGTTCTTCTTCAACGATAGTACCTTTTTCGTGACTTAGTTTTGCAAGTTCAGCAAGTTCATCGGGTCTCATTGCAATTTTTGTCTTGTCAAACCTGAGTTTTGAAACTGAAATTTTGATGGCTTCGGTTAAAAATTCTGAAACCGGGTAAAGAATTGTACTCATTAAATAAAGTGGAATAGCACAAATCTTGGAGAATACAACGGGATTTTTTGCAGCCCATACCTTAGGTATAAGTTCTCCAAATGTTATAATAAAAAGTGTAAGTAGTATTATTTGTAGGGTTAAAGCAATCTCTTTGGATATAGAGAATTGATTTGCTAATTCAAGTGCCAGGGAGACTGCTATAATTGAAGCTGCAACATTTACAATTGTATTACCGATTAAAATAGTCACCAGTAATCTGCGTGGAAACTGAAGAAGTTGAGAAAGGTATCTGCCAATCAAATGATTGGCAGACAGGTCATTCTTTAAGTTTTTCCTGTTTAGTGAAAAAAGCGCAATTTCAGAACCGGAAAAAAAAGCAGAGCCAACAAAAAGTATAAGAATTAAAATTATTTTAAGTTGCCAGCCAACGTCCAAAAATTAAATAAATCCTGTATTATTGAACATTAAAATTAAAACGGCAGATCATCATTATTTTCTACCTGTACATCAGGCTCATTCACACTTCCACTTTCAGATGAATTATTATTGTAGTTTGAATCTCCGGAACTACTGGTAGAATCAAGTGGAATTAATTTATTTACGACAACATCGGTTGAATATCGTTTATTTCCATCTTTATCTGTGTAATCTCGTTTGGTTAATCTTCCCTCTACGTAAAATTTTTTTCCTTTTTTGAGGTTTTCTTTATAAAAGTCTGAAAGATTAAAACCCACACAATTATGCCACGTGGTTTCATTAACAAAATTACCATCTTTTCCCTTATAACTATAAGTAGTGGCTATAGAGAATGATGTAACAGAAAGATTATTGGTGGTAAATCTTGTTTCAGCGTCTCTTCCTAGATTACCTATCAATTCGATTCTGTTAAGTGAAAAAGCCATTATGATTCTCCCTTGATTTAATGTAAAAATTGAGTTGAACCATTAAATTAACAATTTTTATCAAAAAACCAACACCTTATTATTAGCTTATACTAGAACTTCTAACTATTGTAATAATATATAATTAAAAATATTAGTTAAATTATTGTCGTACAGTTAAAATCCAGGCATCTTTGAATTTATTTTTCTTCCAGAGTTCTTCTCTTGCTTTCTGTGCTTCTTTTTTAGTAGCATAAGGTGGCATTAAGTGCACGACATAAAGATTCACTCTGCTGCTAAGCGATATTTCAATTTTATTATTTATTTCTTTTTTGGCCGAATCTGCAAATGCTTTAGCCCTCTCATTCGATCTAAATGCTCCTATCTGTACTATATAAAAATATCTTACTTCCTTTGGAGGAGGTTGAGTTGGCGGTGGCTCTTCCTTTGGCTGCATTGAAACCGTGTCTGGAGCCGTAGGAGGAGGTGTCAAAGGCTGATCGAATACATAAACCGAGTCGTTTGATATCCCGTTCTGATCCTCATTATTATTTTCTTTACTTGCACTGCAGGAAATTAACAAAATAGGCAAAATCAATAATGATAACATTAGTTTAATGTTTCTTCCTATCATTTCGTTTTGTCCTTTTTTTTAATAATAAATGATAGATTAAAATAATCTATTATTGTACGGAATCAAAGCTAAAAACAAGAACTATTTATTGCTTATTGTGTTAGTTCAGGTTATTTTTCAATTCCAATTTCAAAACAGAGTTTAACCAATATAGGGGGTTAATCTATGAGTAAAAAAATCACAGTGATCTTTTTTGTTGTCTTTATTTTTTCTGTTCAATTTATATTTTCTCAAACTTCTGATGAACTGGTAAAACAAGGGGATTCTCTTATCACTAATTTTGAAGATGTTGGAGCTCTACAGAAATATCAACAGGCTGATAAACTAACTCCGAATAATTGGGATATTCTCTGGAGGTTAAGTAGAGCACATGTCAATATTGCGAATCAAATGCCTACTGATACAGATGAACAAGAGGATGCTCAATTAGCTGAATATCAAAAAGCTTTTCAATATGCCGATAAAGCAGTTAAGCTGGCTCCGGATAAATCTGTTACGTATTTACGACGGGCAATTGCGAATGGAAAAATTGCTTTATTCAAAGGAGTTTTTTCTGTTGGTGGAGTTGTAAATGATGCAAAGGATGATTGCGAAAAAGCAATTAGCCTGGGAAACGGAGGCAATTATATTCAAGCTCTTGCACATTACGTTCTGGCCAGGTCAAATGCAAAAGTCAGTGAAAAAGCTAAAATCTTAAGATGGCCTCTTGGCCTTTCATGGGCTGATAATGAGACTGCTTTAGTTGAATATAAAAAGGCCATTGCGTTATATCCTAATTTCAGGATGTTTTATTTAGACTATGCTCGTTCACTGATAAGAGAAGATGATTATTCTACCGCGAGGGAAATGTTAAAGAAGGTACCCACCTGTCCAAAGCAGGAAGAAGACGATGATCAGAGAATAGTGGAGGCAAAGAATTTACTGAAAGAAATTAAAAATGAAGAAGATCAATAATAAAAATAAAAGGGATAGTGGAACACCATCCCTTTTTATTTGAAATGTTAGAACATTAGATACTTTTTAAAACCCGGATCAATAAAAGTATTTTTATTTGCTAAATTAATTTTAGCGATTTTAGCAAGGCCCAAACTTCCCGGTATAGTTGATACGTCAATCAGGGAATAATTTGCGCTAAACTTTGAATTGATGACTTTCAAAAATTCATCTGCAATTATTGCCTGTCCTTGTGCAGTTGGATGTACGCCGTCGAGGCTAAATAAACCGCCGGTTACAAATGTTGTTTCGAAATGTAAACCATTCACAGAAATCCCACCATTTGTAGCTATTGAATTAAAAATTGTGTTAATATCAACAAGAGCAAATTGATCCGGGTATTTATCCACAGCAGCCTGAATTGCAGCATTGAAATTAGTAGTTGCAGTATTTGCAGTTGAAATTTCGTCTGCATCAAGTATTAATGCATTTGGAATTGGATTTAGTGGATCTGCTCCGAATGCTTTCGTTGTATCAACTCCAAACAATGCTGGATTTAAGTTATTATCTCTATAAAATCTGCCTGAAGGCATGCCAAAATCTGCAAGGTATGATTGTGATACCAGTGTAAGAAGCATTGAATAGCTTGTTAGCTGGCTTGGAGCGCCTACCTGAGGAATGTAATTGTGATTTTGATAATAGAATCCTGCTACATTGTTAGCAGCAAGCATCTGGGCAAAGCCGGGTCCAACTGTTGTGAAAAAAGGAATAGCAGTAACATTTGGAATATTTGCAACTACAACATTAGCACCAGTAGCAGCTAAACTATCAGCAAGTTGCCCATATAAGAATCCAAATGTTGTTGCATCAGTAGGTGTAGCTGGATTTGCGCCCCCGCTTGTTGCAAAACCAAGTACATCGTTATTACCTATCCACAGAGTTATAAACGTAGGTTGTAAAGCTTTTGCTTGTGCAAATTGAGTCCCCAGCCCTCTTAATATTATATCAATAAAGGGACTTTGTGAATATGATCCTGCAGTGGTAGTTGAATTCATTACATCAGCTAAAACAACACCGGGAACTCCTAAATTATTATAAGGTGCTGGATAGTTTAAGTTTAATGGTGCACCTCCCTGAAGCGGTTCTGTTTTTGTTACAAATGGATCTAATGAGACAATTTTGATCTGACCTCCGATGCCCGGATCAGCAATAAGCGGTTGCTCAAACGATGCACCGACTTGTTGTGCAATCAAATTGGGATAAGAATATACCTGTGCTGATTGATATAATGCGCTTGATTGATAGCCGGCTGTTAAACTGTTGCCAATAGCGACGTATCTAGTTAAATCGGCCTTTCCACTTACAGGTGAAGGTGCTTGCGGAGCAAGTAGTTCTGTTCTATCCTGACAACCGGCAAATATTAATGCTGTAATGACAAATAAGAACAAATATTTTATTTTGTTTTTCATTTTATAAATCCTCTTCAAATTACAAGCTATATGATAAACTTATTGATGCAAGGTTTGCATAGGAATTATACGTTCCGTTAAATGGAGTGTTGCCTTGTGTATAATATTCCTCTGAATCTGTAACAGTTATCTGACTGGCTCTGATAAATAAATAAGCCGCATTTATTTCTAAATTATTGGTTGGCTGAACGCTTACACCAAAACTAAATCCTAAACGATTAGCATCTGGTAGTGAAGGATTAACAAATCTAGGGTCAACAGGAGTTTTGTCATAATATATTCCAGCTTCAACACCTAGCATATCTAATAATTTATATTCTCCTCCAAGTCTGAGAATGTATGAATTATCATATAATCTTGGTGATGATATGTCATCATAATTTGGATTTGCAAAATCAACTGCTAGCTTATCATAACTTGACCAGCCCACATATTCAAAATCTGCACTTAATTTAAGTTGTGGCAGAACATCGTAAGCTAATCCCAATGTAAAATTTAAAGGGGTAGTAAGTTTAGCACTTGCCGAGCCATTGGGCAATTCAGATGACAGTTGTGAAGCACCCGTAGTAGTTGCAGTTCCATCAAATGTATATTCTATCTGGCTGCGTAAAGAAGCTCCAATTGTAAATTTGGGATCAGGCTTCATCATAAGGCCAAAGCTATAGCCAAATGATGAATTATCTTTGCCGTCAAGTGTTGTAAAGGCATCACCCGGGAAAGGTGTTTGAGGTGATTTCTGTGTTATAGTTACATTTGCCCAGCTATAAACTAACCCGGCACTCACAGATAATTGATCAGAAAGTTTATATGCCACAACAGATGAAATAGTGAATACAAAAAGTTTTGTTTGTACAGCAAGATATCTACCAACCCAGTTTTGATCCCAGTTAGTTTCCAGTCCAAATGGAGTTGTAAAGCCAATTCCTGCCGCAATTTTATCACTAAACCTGTGAGAGATCCAGGCGTGTGAAGGGAAAAATACCTTCTTTTCTGTTCCATACTCTGTAACATTAGGTAAAACACCTCGGAATGTTGAAACCGGCGCAATGGCTGTTGTGCCTATTAGAAAGTTTGTCCCGTTAAGTTGCGTTAAACCTGCGCCGTTAAAGTAAATTGCTGAAGCATCGTTTGCTACAGCAGTAAAAGCTCCGCCCATTGCCATTGCTTTGGCGGAATGTTCATTAATTTGGAATCCTCCTGCAAATGATTTTGTGCTTAAAAGAGCGAGAAGAATTACAAAGGCACTTATTTTGCGTTTCAAGCTACCTCCTATTATTTATCTCTGTTAATAGTAATGACATTCGGATTTATAAATATCCTGCTTTCCGGATAAGTATTAAGTTCAATAAATTTTCGAACTTAACTCCCTCTGTAAGAACCATATGAAATTTTGATTTATTAGAAAACTTTAATTCGGAAAAATAAAATTTATTTTATGTCCTCTTTATTTTTCTAAAAGGTCGGATAATAGCTATATCTTTTTATGGTCTTATAGAAGTTTTTACAAAGCGACCAAATGCAACCAATTTTATGCCACTGAGATAGAGTCTGAAATACTCATAATACATTAAAAAATAAGATATTACGATTATCAGGTATAGTAGGTTTCAAGAAAAAATTGGGATGTGTTCTCGAATATGAGAAGTCCTGTGCACCACTAAAAAGGTATAAAACCGAGGTAATTGATAGAAGTTATTCTATTGAAAATAGTTTTGCCCCTTTTTCAACGGCAGATCCTTCAGACACGAAAATATTTTTAATTACACCCTCTGAAGGAGCTTTAATATCATTTTCCATTTTCATGGCTTCAAGGATTAGTACTGATTCTCCTAATTCAACTTTGTCCCCATCCTTTTTCTTAAACTTTAAAATCATCCCTGGCATCGGAGCCTTTATTTCTTTTACTTTATGAACAGAACTTGTCTGTTCAATTACTTTTGTTGCCCTTTCTTGTAGTGTAGTCATTACTAATGTTTCGAAAGTAAAACCTTCCACAGAAATATTGAATTTGTTGTTATCAATCTTTGCGGAGGAGATATCGTAAATTTTTTGGTCTATCAAAAGTCTGTAAGTAGAATCATTTAATTCAATAAGTTCATAGTGGTAAGTTTTACCGTTTATATTAATTTCAGAGTTTGGAGAAATTTTTACTAAATTTCTTTTATTTTTTAGTGTAACAACATATTCATTCATATTCCTGCTCTGTCCATTTGTTCGAGTTTTCAAATATCTTTCCTGGAGTTTTTTGAAAACCTGATCTTTGTTTTATTATTGCAGAAAAAGCTGCTGCTATTTCTTCAAGTTTCTTATCGGCAGATATTTCTCCGTTTTGAAATTTTTTTATAAGTTCTTCTTTTTCGATAAAATTAATATCAAAATTTCCATTAATAAAATTTTTATTTTTATAAACTTCAAGTAAAAACGGGATATTATTAATTACACCTGAAATTCTGTATTCCTTTAATGCTCTTATCATTCTCGAAATAGCATCTTTCCTTGAAGATGACCAGCAGACAAGTTTAGCAATAAGCGGATCATAATAAACAGAAATATCTGAACCTCTTGAAAATCCCGAGTCAACCCTTATTCCCGGGCCTGAAGGAATCTCATATTCATTTAATTTTCCTGTTGAAGGTAAAAAATTATTTTCAGGATCTTCTGCATAAATTCTGCTTTCAATAGCGTGTCCCTTAATCGTAAGATCTTTCTGATTAAAGGAAAGTTTATTGCCATATGCAATTGATATTTGTTCTTTCACAAGATCAATACCTGAAATTAATTCAGTAACAGGGTGTTCTACTTGTAATCTGGTATTCATTTCAAGAAAATAGAAATCTTTATTTTTATCCATAAGGAACTCTATAGTTCCTGCATTAAAATAGTTACAAGCTTTTGCTGCATTTATTGCAGCCTGAGTAATTTTATCCCTGGTTTCCTGATCAACGAATGAAGAAGGGGCCTCTTCAATAATTTTCTGATGTCTTCTTTGTATAGAACATTCCCTTTCAAAAAGATGAACATAATTGCCATGTTTATCGGCAATTATCTGAACTTCAATATGTTTCGGATTTTCAATATACTTTTCGATATAGATTGAATCATTTGCAAATGCCTTCATTGCTTCTCTTTTTGTAGCTTCAAAAGCATCAGCAAACTCTTTCTCTGAAGAAATTTTTCTCATACCTTTTCCGCCACCGCCCGCAGATGCTTTAAGCAAAATGGGATACCCTATCTCTCTCGCAGTTTTCATACCCTGTTCAGCAGATTTAACAGGTTCAGTTGTGCCCGGAACTATCGGTACGTTATTTTTTTTCATCAGTTGTCGTGCAGCTGTTTTACTCCCCATTTTTTTTACAGAGCTTGAAGATGGTCCAATAAATGTAATACTTTCTTTTTCGACAGCTTCAATAAAGTCAGCATTTTCTGAAAAGTAACCATAACCGGGGTGAATAGCATCGGCTTTAATTTCTTTTGCAAGTGAAATTATTTTTTCTTTATTTAAATATGATTCCGATGAAGGAGCAGCCCCAATTAAATATGATTCATCTGCTATTGAGGTATGAAGAGAAGTCCTGTCTGCCTCAGAATAGATGGCAACAGATTTAATACCTAATTCCTTGCAAGCTCTGATAATTCTTACAGCAATTTCTCCCCTGTTTGCAATTATTATTTTTCTGAACAAAATTATTCCTTATTTAATTCAACGATTGTAATCCCGTCTCCACCCATTTCAATAGGAGCAAAATAGAAATTACTCACTCCCGGGTGTTGTTTCAATATATCCTTAACAGTTTTTTTAAGAGCTCCGGTTCCTTTACCATGTAGAATCTCTATCCTATCAAGACCTGCTGAATATGCATCGTCAACAAATTTTATAATTTCGAATTCGGACTCAGCTGCCCGCTGCCCTCTTATATCAAGCCTGGTTGACGTTTGTTGGTTTGAGAATGTCGATATGTGGTTCGATGAAATTGTCTCTTTTTCTTTTTTGGCCGGAAGCAACGATGAAATGTCTGCGGTAATTTTCATTGCTCCTACCTGAAGAATTGCTTTATTTTTAGATTCATCCTTATCAATTATCTGCCCTATTGTATTTGAATCTTTTATATTAACAAAATCACCGACAATAAACTTAGTTTTTTCTTTACTTAATTCCACGCTTTCTCTTAAGAGTTCTTTATTTTTAGTTTTAAGTTCATTTACAAGCAATTTTGCTGATTTAATTGACTCTGGTCTGGCCTTTGTTTCTCTCAGGTCTTTTATAACATTTTCGACTTTTCTGTTTACACTTTTAAGATATTCGGCTGCTTCGCCAGTGGCTTTTTTTAATATATCTTTTTTTTCTTTGTTTAGCTTATCCAGGTTTTGTTTGTAAAGATTAGACAACCCAATCAATCTTGCATTTTCAATTTCTAGAGTTTTTAATTTTCTCTGCAACTCAAGGGATTTCGCTTCTATACTTGAAAGAAATTCTTCGATTTTATGTTTACCACTATCCAGGTTATTAACGGCTGTGTTTAATAACTCTTTATTAAATCCAATACGTTTTGCTATTTCAAAGGCATAACTTGAGCCCGGTATTCCCTGCTTAAACCTGTAGGTAGGTTTTAATAAACTATGGTCAAATTCCATCGCAGCATTTTCGAAACCCTCAAGATTGTTGGCTATAAGTTTTAAGCTTCCATGGTGAGTAGTAGCTAAAACAGTGGATCCCTTCTTCTTTAATTCAATAAGAAAAGCAGTGGCAAGAGCTGCTCCTTCGGATGGATCTGTTCCAGTTCCTATTTCGTCAACCAGTGCTAATGATTCTGAATCAGCAGTTTCAATAATTCGTTTGATGTTTGATAAATGAGAACTGAAAGTTGAGAGATCATCTTCAATAGATTGTTCATCCCCAATATCTATTAATACATTTTTAAAGATATGAAAATTTGAATCAGGACTTGCGGGAATCGGTATTCCACTTTGAACCATAAGAACAAGCAATCCTATTGTCTTAAGTACAACAGTTTTGCCGCCTGCATTAGGGCCGGTAATAACTATAATGTTATTTTTGTCAATAGAAATGTTTAGGGGGACAGTATTTTTTTTCCCCAGCTTTTTCAACAATAATGGATGCCTCCCTTCAATTAAGGCAAAAGGTTTTTTATTATCAAATTCCGGAAAACTGCAGATTATTTCTATAGAATATTTAGCCCTTGAAAATATTGAATCAAGGTAAGCAAGCTTTGAAAGAGAATTTATTAATTCGTTGCTTACAAGAGAAATTTTCTTTGTCAGTTCTCTTAGAATTCTTTCGATTTCTCTCTTTTCAGCGAATGACAAAGAGAGAATTTCATTGTTCAAGTCAAGAGTTTCTTCCGGTTCGATGTATACTGTCTGTCCGGTTGAAGATTCAGAATGAATGAAGCCCCTTATATGCCTTTTATGTTCTGATTTAACAGGAATTACAATCCTTCCATCTCGAAGGGTTATATAATCTTCTCTAACGATATCTCTTTCTGTAAGGTTCTTAATAATTCTATTTACCGATCTGATAAGCTCATCTTTCTTCTTATTTATATCTTTTCTTATATCGGTGAGGCTTTTACTAGCACTATCTTTTACGCTACCTTTATCATTAATAATACTTTGTATATGATGCTCTAATAATTTGTCACTAAAAATGTCCCCCGAAATTTTCCATAGATCAATTGTTAGGTCTTTGTTATTTTTAAGATATTGTATTGTCAATCTTGAATTTACAAGTAAACGCAGAATTTCAAGTATCTTTTTACTATCAAGAGTGGATCCTTCTATCCTGCTTCGATGCAAATCTTCCTGTATGTCGGGTAAATATTCAAGGGGCAAATGCTCCCTCTCAATCAGTAACCTTTTTGCCTGATCTACAAGTTTGCATTCTTTAATTATTTCGAAGGATTTTATCGCAGGTTTTATTTTTAAAACTTTGTATTTCCCCGGTTCAGTAGCGCAGTAATTTGAAATGTGCTTAATAATTTTTTGAAATTCTAATTTGTCATATACCGAATCAATTATCATTTCAGTGTATCTTGTTCATTTATGTAATCTTTAAGTATTTCTTTAGTCTTAGGCGTATAATCATTTAAAAAATCAATAGTTACTGGTAATATATCATATATTTTAGAATAGAAAATCGAGGCTCTGGCTGTGCTCTTATCCGGAATTTCAAATACCTTCAGCAAAAAGAAAACAGCACTTAGAAAAAATAAAATTTGAGCTGCTCCAATTATTCCACCCAATATCTGGTTGATAAAATTGTTGACTTTATCAAATGGATGTACCCATCTTTTAAGAAGAGACACCATAATCATTACAACAAGAAAGATCGTAATGCCCCCGACAATTTTGGCAAGATAAATTTCTATGCCTAAGGCTGATTCAATGATTTCTCCTAACTTTTGATAAAATACTGCAGCTAAAATAATAGCAGCAATAAATCCTACCAGCCCAATAATTTTCCTGACAAATCCATCCTTAAATCCCAGAACAAATCCAATGAGAAAAACAATTATTATTATTAGGTCCAAGGGTGTCAATTTTTGCTCAGATAATTTTCAACTATGTTTCTAACGGTTTTACCGTCAGCTTTACCTTTCAGAGTTTTCATAACTTCAGGCATTAATTTAGGAAAATCATTTTTTGTTTTGGCACCGATATTTCCTGCTATTTTTATAATTTCATTTAATATTTCGTCCTCGCTTAACTGTTTAGGCAGATAGTTCTGAAGTATTTCGAGTTCTTTTTCCTCCTTTGAAGCAAGGTCTTCTCTTCCAGCATTGCGATATTGTTCAATTGAGTCTTTTCTTTTTTTAGCTGCTGAAGTAAGTAATCTAATTTCTTCATCCGGTGTAAATTCTTTCCCAGAACCACTTTTATCAAATTCCAGGATCAGGGCTCTTATAGATCTTATCGTTTCAAGCCTTAATTTATCACCTGATTTCATTGCAGCTTTCAAATCGTCATTTATAGTTTCTCTTAAACTCATAATAACCTCTTTTAATGCAAAAAGGCAGGAAGGTATAAATAATACCAACCTGCCTTGTAAAAATAAAGAATATTTTATTTATAAATTAAATCTTGATCGTGGAAGAATAATTTATCCTTAAACAATAAGCTTTTCTAAGTTCCTGTTGAATGTCTGTAACCAATCCCATATCTGTCCCTTTATCAATCCTGAGAGATACAATTACATTGGGTAAAGACTGTCTTTTAGCATACATTAAAGGCTCAATATCACTTAACTTAACAATGCTATCATTTATCTGGATCCGGTTATCTTGGCCTACCCAGATGTATGAAATCAATCTTTTGTTTTCAATTTTTTCAATAGCCTTTGCTTCCGGCAGCCTATAGTGAACTAAAACATCAAATTCCCTTAAGGTAGTGGTAACCATGAAGAAGAGAAGGAGCATAAACACAATGTCGGGCATGGAAGCAGTTGGAATTTCTTGTTTAGTATTAGCTCTTCTTTTTTGAAATTTCATACTTATTTACCTCAAGTCTTATTATTTTATTTTTTCAGGCTCAGCTAATGAAATAATAATAGGAATCTTTGCCTTCACTACATCCTGATCTTTCTGGGTTAAATCATTATATTTTCTACCATAGTTTTGATTTGAATATTCATCCCTGGTTTCAAAATATGCTTGTTTTATCTGATCAAGAGCCTGAATATATGTATTATATTTTGTCTCTCTATCGGTTTTAACAGAGACAATTAACTTTTTATTACTAGGGAGATCAATCTTAGAAATAATTCGGGGCTTAATATTATCTTTAATCTGGAAAATAGAAACAGGCTTGCCGTCTAGCAGAACATCTCCATTTGCATTTATTAAAACTGCAGCCATCCTGTCCTTAGGCACTTCAACCGTATTTATATCTTCCACGTATTCAGGTAAAGTTAATCCAATACCTGTATCGACATCAATAACAGTAGCAACAAGAAAAAAGAGCAACAGCAAAAATGCAATATCTGCCATTGAACTTGTCGGAATAGAAGCTTCAGCTATTTTTCTTTTTTTAAGCATGATATAATACTCATCTAAAAGTTGATAAAATTAATTGAGCAGTTTTTCAACAAGAAGAATTCTATTTCTTGATTGATTTTAATTCATAGAGTGCGTCAATTAATTCAATGGAACTTTCTTCCATATCTCCAACCAGCCGGTCAATTCTTGATATAAAATAATTATAAGCAACCTGGAGAATCATAGCTACAACCAAACCGAAAAGAGTGGTCAACAATGCTATTGAAATACCGTTAGCAACAATAGCCGGAGAAATCTGTGCAGCTTCTTTAATAGCATCAAATGATGCAATCATACCTTGAACTGTTCCAGTAAATCCAAGCATTGGCGCAATGGTAATAAAAGTTGATATCCAGATCATACCCTTTTCTAGGAAGCTCATTTCAATACCGCCATAAGCTATAATTGCTTTTTCAGCAGCTTCAAGTCCTTCATCTGCTCTTAATAATCCTGCGTGAAAAACAGAAGCAACCGGTCCTCTGGTATTTGCACAAACTTCTTTGGCAGCTTCAACGCCACCGCTTTCTAAAGCTCTTGTGACCTTGACGATAAAATCTTTTGTGTTAACTCTGGCACGTGATAAGGTCCAGAATCTTTCGATACAAAAAGCCAAACCAAGGACTAAGCACGCTAAAATTGGATGCATAAAAAATCCACCGGCTTCATACTTGGTTGCCAGCCAGTTTAACGCACCTGAATCGTTTGTTGCCTGTGCAATTACATTTACAATCGATGTAATAATGAATGCAAATTCCATATAGAGTGACCTCCTAAAAATTATATAAAAGAAACTCGAGGAGAGAAAACCTTCAGTAATTAATCAAAAATACTCCATCAGAATAATGATTTCAAAAAAGAAAGTCAACAGGTTATATAACGTCCCTGTTAAAATTATTTGCTGAAACCACTGGTTTTATATAGGCTTAAACCTATGTGTAAGTTCTATTATATTACCCGTTACAAAGTGATAATTATAAAATATACTATATATAAGTTCCCCTAATTCATCTGGTTTCATAACAGTTTCGAAATCAAAATCCTTCATCCATTCCCTGTTTGCCTTAGTGTCAATAATATAGGGTGCTATGGCATTTACTGATAAATTTATTTTCTTACCTTCAAGTGATAAAGATTTTACTAAATGAATAAGCGATGCTTTTGATAAACCATAAGCTGCCTTATTTTCTTCGGCCCTGATACCGGTATACGCAGCCGTGAAACAGATTGATCCTGACCCTGATTTTGAAACCAACATTGAAAAATATTTTGCAAGTAGAAAACTGACTTTCAGATTCATATTAAACATTTTTTCAAGCTCAGCTGGAGAAGTTTCCCATACTGCTTTACCGCCTGCAAATCCTCCTATTGTACTATATAAAAAAAGCACTTTATCTTTTGAAGGTGAAACCTGTTTAAATGCTTCTGCTACGTTCTCCTCGTTAGAAAGGTCCTTGACAATTATCTGTTTAATTTTTGGATTTTTTGATTCTTTTTCCTTAAAGTTAAAATCAAATAAATATATCTGGTCGTAATCTTTTTTAGATAGTGTATTTGTTACACCACTACCCAGAGCCCCGTTTGCTCCGAAAATTAATAATTCTTTTCTCATCTTTTTGTTTTCCCTTTATTAATCATAATTCTAGCCTGGTTTCAACACCATGTAGTTTATTATACGGAAGTGTGTAGAATTTTACAAATGATGGTGTGATCTTTTTCAAAAATGCAAATATTTTTAATAAAGGTTTATTTGTTGATATATCTTCAACACCGTAGAAAATTACCTTTTCATTAATACCGTTCTTTTTTAATAATGCAGGAATATCCAGAACTTCCATATATCCACCTTCAATCTTAATTCCTGATAGTCCGTGTGCAAGGTTTTCAACTTTCTGAAAATTTACGCCGTATGGTTTATCAGTTGTACTTATAGAAACTAAAATGTTGTTTTCATAAATAATATTGCCTCTAATAATACAGTGAACCATATAAGGCGGAATTTCCTGTAGGTTCTTTGTAAAAAATAATGCTGTACCTTTTATATTATTTCCAAGACCATAGATTTGGTTGTAGCTAACTATAAAAGTTTCAATTGGCAGAGCACGGAAAGAACGATGCATTCTTTTGTTTCCCCTTTCCCATAGTTTTATTACAAAGAACGGGATAGCCGCTATTACCAGCGACCAATAACCTCCGTGAGGAATCTTACTCATTACAGCTACAAGAAATCCAAGCACAACTATAAAAACCAGCATTGCAACAATCATTTTAGAATAGTTTTTATCTAATTTAAAAATCCATATCATAAAGATTGAACTTATTGTCATCGTTGCAGTAACAGCAAGTCCGTAGGCAGCGGCTATATTCTCTGATTTTTGAAAAAAGATAACCATAAAAATTACTGCAATAAGCAAACCCCAATTAACAACACCAATATATATCTGTGATTTTAAATGCAGTGAAGTGAATTTGACTTTAAGCAAAGGTAAAATTCTTGTAGTAATTCCCTGGTAGACCAGCGACATAATAGCACTTATCATAGCTTGTGAAGCTATGATAGTAGCAAACAAAGTAAGAATAAGAAATGGAACGTATAAAAACGGCACAATTGATCTGATCATTGAAAATAATAATGAAGTTGAATCGCCTGTATTAATTAAATAAGCGCCCTGCCCGAAATAATTAATTGTCAGAGCGAAAAAAACAAAATACCATGCATGTCTTATCGGATCGCCTCCAAGATGTCCCATATCTGCATATAGCGCTTCCCCACCGGTTGCACAAAGTATAACCTCGCTTAGCACAAAAAATCCAACTAAGCCGTGATGCAGCAAATAATCTATTGCATAATAAGGATTGACAGCAGCCAAAACATTTGGCGCCTGAATTATTGAATAAATTCCAGTGAGAAATAAAGCAGAAAACCATAAAAGCATTATCGGACCAAATGTAAATGAAACTTTATCAGTTCCGTGGTACTGGAATGAAAAAAGCAATACTGTAATTATGCAGGTAATTAGAATAATTGTAGATACACTGATTTGTCCTACTCCCGGAATTAGTTGCAAACCTTCAACTGCCGACAAAATACTAATCGCAGGAGTAATGACTCCATCGCCCATTAGCAGAGATACTCCAACATATCCAAGAAATACGGCAAGAGCTATTTTGCGTCCTTTTTTTAATTTGCCTGCTATTATCTCTTTTAGTACAATTATTCCTCCCTCCCCTTTTATACTCAGACTCATTGCAAGCCATACGTATTCAAGGCTGACCAGTATTACAAGTGACCAGAAAATTAATGATAGTACACCCATCAGATTATTTTCTGTAGGTTTTGTTAACGTAAATATGATCGTCAGAGTATAGATTGGACTTGTGCCAATGTCTCCAAAAACCAGTCCTGCAGCTTTTGTGATGTCTTTAAATGACGAAAATTTTCTTGCTTTTTGGGGCATTATATTTTTTATCAGTAATAACAGAAAACTCTAAAAACTGATGAATACTTCTCAAAATATACATTAATGATCCAACAATAAAAAAATTGTGTTAATATGTCGATAAACCTACTTGTATGGATAACAAATTCATAACTTTCCATTAATTCAATTTTCTTTGAAAATGGACGGTTAATCTATATTTTACTTCATAAAATCTCCACAATTATTTAACTGATGATCATGAAGAACAAGAAGTTTGTTATAATTGACGCAATGGCGATGGCCTACCGTGCTTATTTTGCTTTTATTTCAAGACCTCTGACTACAAAAAAAGGCGAACCGACTTCTGCAGTATATGGTTTCCTGAGTCAACTCTTAAAAATTCTCGAAGAAAATAAACCGGATTACATTGCAGTCGCTTTTGATTCAAAAGAAAAGACATTCCGTCACGAGAAATATGAAAAATACAAATCATCCCGCGAAGCAATGCCGGACGATATGATTCCACAACTGGGCAGAATTAAAGATATTATTGAGTCACTGAATATTCCGCTTTATATCCTTCCGGGTTTTGAAGCAGATGACATAATTGGTACCGCAGTAAAAAGAGCCGAAAAAAAAGGAATGATTTCTTACGTAATCACACCTGATAAAGACTATAACCAAATGGTAACCGGTAAAGTTAAATTGATTAAAGCCGGGAAAAGTCTTGACGATATTATTATTTATGACGTTGCAAAAGTCAAAGAAGAATTTGGTTTTCAGCCTAAACAGATGATTGACTACCTCGCGCTAATCGGAGACAAGTCAGATGACATTCCGGGAATTGCCGGAATCGGACCAAAGACCGCAATTCCATTGATTCAGAAATATGGAAGCATTGAAGGTATTTATAAAAATATCAATAAAGTAGAAAAAGAAGGGCTACGTAATAAATTAATCGAGGGGAAAGAAAATGCTTTTCTTTCAAAAGAGCTTGCAACTATTCATTGTGATGTCCCTTTGGAAATGGATTTTAAAGATGCAAAGTTCACAAAACCTGATCTTGAAAAAATTAAATCGATATTTATTGAACTGGAATTTTCAAGGTTGTTCAGCAGGCTGTTAAGTGTTTACGGACTCGACGGAGAAGAAAAAGGAATTGAGAAAGAAACGGCAGAAGAAGTAAAGGAATTTGACAAGAAAAAAGTTAAATATGTTTTAATCAAAGACGCGAAAAAAGCTAAAGAACTTGTTGCGAATATAAGTAAACAGGAGTTATTTGTTTTTGATACCGAAACCGACGGGCTTGATCCTTATGAGTTAAAAATTGCCGGTGCATCTTTTTCATTTAAAGCGAAGGAAGGATATTTCGTTGCAATAAATCCATCACGCGATTCTAAAGAACTTTTTTCAAACGATCTTTCAGATCGACTTTCACAGGATGATTTCGTTAAAATATTTAAACCTGTCTTTGAGAGTAAAAAAATTAAAAAAGTATGTCAGAATGGAAAGTTTGATATTTCAGTTATGAGAAGCATCGGAATTGAAGTAAATAACTTTTACTTCGATACAATGCTTGCCAGTTACATAATTGATCCTGATCAAAAGCACGGAATGGATAATCTTTCAGAAAAATATCTAAAATATAAACCTATTCCTATATCCACTTTGATCGGTGAGAAAAAAGATCCTTCTCACATATTTGAGGCAAAGCTGGATGCACTTTCAGAATATGCAGCGGAAGATGCTGATATAACTTTCAGACTTTATGAAATACTGAGTAAAGAACTGAAGAAGGAAAAACTCGAAAAGCTTGCATACGAAGTTGAATTTCCGCTTGCTCCTGTGCTCGAGGATATTGAATACACCGGGATAAATGTTGACAGAAATGCACTTAAAGAATTAAGCAGGGACCTCGACAAAGAATTAAAAGATATTACTAAAAAAATATATAAACTTGCAGGTGAAGAATTCAATATAAATTCTCCAAAACAATTACAGGTGATACTGTTCGATAAGCTTGGACTTCAATCCGGTAAAAAAACAAAAACCGGTTATTCGACTGATGCAAGGTCACTTGAGTTTATTAAAGGCGAACATAAGATCATAGAAGAAATTCTGGATTTCAGACAAATATCAAAGCTGAAATCTACTTATGCTGATTCTTTACAGACAATGATAAATTCTCAGACCGGAAGAATCCACACTACTCTAAATCAGATTGCAGCATCAACCGGAAGGCTTTCGAGCAATGATCCGAATTTGCAAAACATTCCTATCAGAACAGAACGTGGAAAAGAAATAAGAAAGGCTTTTATTCCACGCGACAAAAACCACGTTATTCTCAGTGCAGATTACAGCCAGATAGAATTAAGAATAATGGCGGAGATTTGCGGCGATGAAGGATTATTAAAAGCATTCAAAAAGGGAGAAGATATTCACCGAAGTACTGCGGCTCTTGTTTTTATGATTGATCCCAAAGATGTAACTGAGGATATGCGCAGGAAAGCCAAGGAGGTTAATTTCGGAATTTTATATGGAATCGGACCTTACGGTCTTGCAACAAGACTCGGAATTTCACAAAAACACGGCAAGGAAATTATAGAAACCTACTTTAATACTTTTAAACGTGTTAAAAACTATATGGATGGTTCTATTGAAAGCGCAAAGAAAAAAGGCTATGCTGAAACTCTGATGGGGAGAAGGAGATTTTTAAGGAACATTAATAGCAAAAACAGAGTAGTAAGGCAGTTTGAAGAGAGAGTTGCGATAAATATGCCGATACAGGGAACAGCAGCTGATATGATAAAGCTTGCGATGATTAACATTCACAAAGAACTGACGAAAAGAAATACTAAAACTAAAATGGTATTACAGGTACACGATGAACTCTTATTTGATGCACACAAAGATGAAGTGAAAGAATTGACACCACTAATAAAAGAGATGATGGAAAAAGCAATGCCGATGAAGGTACCGATTGTAGTTGATACAGGAACAGGAAGCAACTGGCTGGACGCGCATTGATATTTTGAATTATGAATGTTGAATTTATTTAGTCATTCTGAGGAGCGAAACGACGAAGAATTTTTTAAAATGGAAATTGATAAATCAAGAATAAAAAAAATACTCTGCATAAAACCGCGCGGGATTGGCGACGTTGTTCTTTCAACAATTGTAATAGATAATTTAAAAGCCCACTTCCCTTCTGCTACAATTGACTTTCTTACAGAGTTGTTTGCAAAACCTGCCCTCGAATTCAATCCGAATATCAATAAAATACTTACAATGGAGAAAAAAGAATTCCCGTTGAAAGTTGCTTTTAAAATCAAAAAAGAAAAATATAATCTTATTCTGGACCTCTGGTCAAATCCAAGGACTGCACAAATAACTTTTTTGTCGGGAGTTAAGTATCGTGCGGGTTTTGCTTACCGTGGGAGAAAATATGCTTACAACATTCCGGCTACTTCAGGGCGTGGGAAAGGACATGCTGCCGAACATAATCTTGAATTACTGAAAGCTATCGGAGTCCCCGTCGTTTCGAAACATATACAATATTTTACGTCTGAAGAGGACGACAACTTTGCAAAACATTTTATCGAAAACAATTTTTCGAAAAGTAAAAAAGTTGTTGGTATAATTCCTTCGGGCGGGTGGGAATCGAAAAGATGTGATGCTGTTAAATGGGTTGAGATCTGCAAAGCTATTTCCGAAAGATACAAGGCAAAGTTTTTAATTATCTGGGGACCTGGAGATGAGAAAGATTCGGAATTTATAAAAAACAATCTTCCTGAATTAGCTGTAATTGCACCAGAGACCAATCTGCGCCAGATGAGCGGGTTGATAAAAAATTGCAATCTTGTACTTGCAAACGATTCCGGGCCGATGCACATTTCCGCTGCACTCGGGATTCCGACTCTTGGAATTTTTGGTCCTACAAATCCTAAAAATCACGGGCCTTATTCGCCAAATTCGGATTATGTGAATAAAGAAGATCTCTTTTGCCTGATGTGCAATAAACTTGTTTGCCCTTACAACCACGAATGTATGCTTCAACTACCTGTCGAGAATGTTATGGAAAAAGTGAAAATAATAGGCGCTAAAGTTCTCCATTAGCGAAACTTTTCCTGTTACTTCTACTTCATTGAATCTTTTCAATCTTTCTTATTTTTATTGTTCTTCCCCACTGCTGAATAGTGACCTTATCTGTAATTACTCCCTCAAAGTAAACACGGAGATTATCCTGTTTAAATTCATCACTAAGATTTTCAGGAAGAAAATGACCACCCTGGTCAGTTACAATTCCGTAAAATCCACCTTCAAGATTAAAATATTTTACTGTTCCTGTTGCTGAAATTGTTTTTTCATCTTCACTATTATTACAAAGGAATCCGGTAAATATTACCAAAGAAAATAATATTAAGAATGCCGTCTTTCTCATTTTTATATCCTCCGTTATTCTACAAGGTGAATTTACCTTATTTGAATCGTTTAACAAAGCATCGTGCAAAAATGGAGGAACCGATTTTAAATGCTTTTTGCCCACTCTGTAAATTCCTTATTATGCATTATTAAAGAAACAAAACCAGCTATGCCGGCGACCAACAATCCAAAGTCTTCGTAGATTGATAAATTCAATGCGGCACTGAAACCTATAAACGACCATAACAAAGGAATTATTAATACCCAGATAGAAATTTTATTTTCTATGAACAATAACACTCCGAAAGTAAATATTGTTGTTGGACACGGCAGTCCGAAAGTCGGTGAATGTGGATAAGTGTGACCTAAAAAATATCCCAGTACCGGGTAAATAATCAGAGCGTATAAAATGAAAAGAATACCGATGTAGTTATAAATACTTTTGTTATACCGGAATGACATATTATAGGATATGTTTCCGTAAATATAAAATATTATTCCCTGGATTATAAAAAGTATTCCGAAAACATAAGCCGCTTTGTTAATTTCTGAAAAGTAAATTATCTGGTAAACGATACCCATCCAGAGCCAGAAAAAAGATAATAAAGAACTTATGATTTTGTCTTTTGCCCTTGTTTTCCTGAAAAGTATAAAGACAATAAACAAAGCAATTATAAAAAATACTTCCTGAAGCGGAAAAACAGCTTCATTATAAGATTTAAAAACGTTAAGGAAATCTTCGGTAGTAAATGGTAGTTGCATGTGGTAACTCCCCAATTGTTATTCACTAAATTACAAATTCATGATTTCTTTTTCAGCATTACATTGCAATTTTTTTATTTTTGAGATATTTTTTCTCTACTCACTTACAATCATAAAACCTTCAAGATCATTTGTAAAATTAAACTTTTTATTCTAACTTAGAATATACCTTACCGGAGATTATATTTTTTAGTGAAAAACACCTACGATTGTACAATATCTCATCCGGATACCTTTAAGCAACTTGCAGTTTTGTAAATATATCTCATTTCGGCAGAATCATTAAAGAAAATAAATGAACGTTTGTGAAAAAACGGTATTCAATAATTTGATTAAACTTTATATCATAATTTTCCAATAAAAACCTGAGGTGTACAATGAAAAAACTGCTTTTAGCTATTTCATT
>CAZQQD010000026.1:0-29905 GCA_964595355.1 uncultured Ignavibacteriaceae bacterium
GATCGTCATCTTTCAGTTCGGCTTCAGAAAAATAGTGCTGTGGATTGTTTATCCACAACAAGGGCTTTTTGCTAGAAGGTTTTTGTTTGTGGAAAACCCGTTCATAATTTTTTGTTCTACTTTGTGATATGATACTCAGCGAATCATTAATCAGGACACCGGGTGTACCGGGTTGTTTGGAGTTAATATATTTTTCAAGTAATTGCGACATAAATTATTTTTTTATCTTAAGTATGCAATGTAATCTGTATAAACAGGTTCTTTGCCGAGTCTTCTCATTTCTTTGGCTATTTGTCCCCTGTGATAAGAAGAATGATGAGAGAGATGAGTTAACATTTCATTTATCGTATTTGTGTATTCAATTCCTTTGCTGTTTGTGTATTTTACTTTCGTTTCAAAATCACTTTCAGCAAGAGAACTTAAATATTCATTGATTTGAAGTTCATTGTTTTCTACTAGTTTGCTACAGTCTTCGAGAGTTAAATCGATCCAGAAATTATTATCATATTTTTCTGACTTTAGTCTCTGCAGCCAGGTTTTTTCAGCCAGAAGAAGGTGTGATAATATTTTCAGAATTGTACCTTCATTAATTCCTGCACTTTTGAGTTCATCAATTAGCTTCTGGTTAGCCCAGGCATGATATTTAAATAAATCTATAAAGTAAGATTTCATTTGTGTCCTCGTGGTTTTTTAAAACAAAGTTAACGTTGAAATAGTTTCCTGGCAATTGAGTTATAAATACAGGATAAATAATTGAACATTTGAAGAAAAAGCGCAATATTGAGTACGAGCTTAATAAAAAGGTGAGTATATGATACGGGAATCCTTAACAGAGTTATTTGAAAGAGACTTGAACAAATTAAAGGAAGAAATTAATCTATACTCAGACGAGAGTAAAATGTGGATACTGAAAGGAGAAATTAAAAATTCTGCAGGTAATCTTGCTCTCCATTTGCTCGGTAATTTAAATCACTTTATCGGTGCTGTGCTTGGCAACAACGGTTATGTAAGAAAGCGGAATGCTGAGTTTTCAGATAAAAATGTTCCGCGTACAGAAATAATTAGTAACATAGATAAAACAATCGGAGTTATTAAGTCCACGCTGTCGAAAATATCAGATGAAGATTTGAAAAAAGATTACCCTCTTAAGGTCCTTAAAGATAAAGTTACAATGAAGACAGAATTTTTCTTGATTCACTTGATGGGACATTTGAATTATCATCTTGGGCAGATCAATTACCATAGAAGACTGATATAAATAGCCAGGGAATTTCCATTTACAATTTTCACGCTGAAGTCTCATTTGTAGGTTTATTTTCTATATTGAAAGATTTTTATTAAAAAATAATTTTAATTAATCCCCTCTTTTGGTTACTATTGCTTCGTTGAAATTTCTCAAAAACAAAAGTTACCTGTAATGAAAAAAGCAAAAAAAAGACCAGCCTGGGACGAGTATTTTCTAAAATTAGCTATGCTTGCCTCAGAGCGTTCAACCTGTCCCAGGATGCATTGCGGGTGCGTACTTGTTAAGGATCGGTTTGTTCTCGCTACCGGATATAATGGTTCTGTTCCCGGACAGCCGCATTGCGATGATGTTGGCTGTCTTATTGTTGATAATCACTGCGCACGGACAAACCATGCTGAGATAAACTCACTTGTTCAGGCAGCAGTACATGGGATATCAATTAAGGGAGCAGACGCTTACATAACAAACATGTCTTGCACTACCTGCGCAAAAGCATTGATCGCAGCCGGTATAAAACGAGTGATTGTATTTTCGGATTTTCACGATACACTTGCAACAGAATTTTATACAAATAGCAGAGTAGAGATAGTTAAGCTAAAAAAGCCGGATACACAAATAAACTATGATCTAAAAAAATATTCATCAGCAAGAAAGACCAAAAAATCCAGATGAAATCAAACCTGACCCGTTACTGGAAACCTCTGCTTGCGATGGTCTTTTGGGGAACATCTTTTATTGCAACCAAGGTGGCGCTTGAACAATTAACGCCGCTGATGATAATATTCTTCAGGCTTGTTTTTGCAATTTCACTACTCACAATTTTTGCTCTCTATACAAAAAGAGATTTTTCTATAAAACTTAAGAGCCATTTGTGGATTGTACTTCTTGCCTTGATTGCTTCGTTTCATTTGTGGATACAGGTTACAGGTCTGCAATACACAACAGCGGTAAACACTGGGTGGATAATCGGGACGGCACCTGTTTTTATTGCGATACTTGGTTCAATCTTTTTTAAAGAGAAACTAACGTTATTGAAAATTTCGGGAATCTTAATTGCCTTTACGGGGTTGCTTTTGTTGATAAGCAAAGGAGATATTTCCAAATTAAGTTTTATTTCGCACAAAGGGGATTTTCTTATTCTTGCAAGTGCGTTTACCTGGAGCGTTTATTCGATGGTGAATAAAAAGATTACAATAAATTACTCACCGGTAATGACAATTCTTTTTTTATTTATTATGATGGCAATAATTGTCGGACCATTTACGATAAACAGCCAATACTTTACAGCTATTGCTCATATGTCCTTCAAAGTCTGGGGTGCGGTTTTGTTTCTCGGAATATTTTGTTCGGGAATTTCTTACGTATTGTGGGCAAAGTCACTTAGTGAAATGGAAGCAACAAAAACAGGGGCGTTTTTATATTTTGAACCTTTTGTAACTGTTATTGCTGCATGGCTATTATTAGATGAGAAAATTACAGCCATAATAATAGTAAGCGGATTAATAATTATGCTTGGGGTTTATCTTGTAAATAGGTGATAATTTATCTTAAATTAGGTTTATGCATAAAGCAATTAGGGGAGTAAGAAAGCTAATTGTTGGAGTAATTGGTTTTACAATTCTGTTTATCGGAATTATTCTTATTTTTATACCCGGGCCGGCACTAATTGTAATTCCAATTGGGCTTGGAATACTTGCAACGGAGTTCCTGTGGGCAAGAAATCTTTTGACAAAATTTAAAGATAAGTTTAAGAAGAAAAATTAATTTGTAGCAAAATCAGGAGCGTTAGTAAAATGAAAACTCTGAAGGCTTTTATATCGTTAACAATTTTAATTTCAGGATTAACCATGGCACAAACAGTAAGACCAATTCGCGATAATGTGGGCTTTTGCTGGAAAGCAAATGAAATGAACAAATTGATGAAATATTTATCTGAGCACGATAAAATAACCGACATAGGTTCAAACAAACTAATCGCTGCTATTTCACCACACGATGATTATTTGTACGCCGGCAACATTTATTATACACTTTATCCACACATAAAAACAAAGGAGGTGGTAATATTCGGTGTAACTCACGGCACAGTCCGAAAAGCAATGAATGATCCCAGAAACGTTTTAATATTTGATGATTACGATGAATGGCAGGGGCCGTACGGTAATGTTAAAATCTCCCCGCTCAGGGATCTTATAAAAAGTAAGCTTGATAAAGACTATCAAATGGTAAGTGATAAAGCTCAGGATATAGAGCATTCAATTGAAGCTCTTGTTCCCTTTCTTCAATATTACAATCGCGATATTAAGATAACACCAATAATGGTAACCGGAATGCCTTATGAAAGAATGGAAAAAATAAGCAAGCAGCTTACAGATATTATTTCAGAATACATTAAAGAAAATCATTTGACTCTTGGAAAAGACATTTTCTTTCTGGTTTCTACTGATGCAAATCATTATGGAAAGGATTTTGATAATGCTCCTTACGGCGTGGACGAAGCAGCACATAAAAAAGCAACTGGCAGGGATAAAGAAATAGGGAATAAAATATTTAATGGTGAATTGACTAAAGCAAAAGTAAAAGAGCTTGCTGATGATTTCTGGCCTGAGTTGGGGGTAAATAAAATTTGTCCTTTATGGTGTGGAAGATATCCGATACCATTTGGATTAATGTCAACTATCAATATCGTAAATGAAGTTTCCGGCAAAAAAATATTCGGGAAATTTCTTGGTTATTCGGATAGCTGGACTGAAGGGGTTATTCCTATCTATCATACAAATATGGGATTAACTGCTCCGTTTTCACTTAAACATTGGGTCGGTTATGCTGCGGCTGGATTTTATTTGAAATAAAATTATGGAGGCGGGTTTTAAAAACCGTCTCATTTTTAACCTCAAAATAATTTTTTTAGAGATTATTATTTAACAGGTAAGATTTTAACGATTCTATGCCAATTAGCGGTGTTTTTGAGAGTGGAAATATTTTTGATTTAATATCTCGGAACTTCTCTTTTATTGCTGTGGATAATGACTCATCAACAGATTTATTAATAATGATATTATCTGTTTGAATATTAATTTCCCTAAATTTTTCAATTATTCTTTTAGATTCTTCCATGGACAACTTATCGGGATTTAACACAAGATTTATGCTTGTAGTATTAATATCTGTAAATATATTTTTAACATCAGTGTAAAAACTTTGTTGCTGCTGTAGTTTTTTTAATACCTTATCGGACTCGTACTCTTTCTTGTTGAATTTGATTTTTGTGATTAATTCTTTCTTTTTAATTATTTCATCTCGCAATTTTATCAGGTGATTGTTCCATAGTAAAGATAAAGGAGGTAAAGAGAAAAATCTTGTTGTTAAAGCTGTGGGAGGCATATCAAAAATAATATGATCTTTGGTCGAGTAAATCTCACGCACTTTATTAAATGCCAGCAGTAAAGCATATTCTTCAAGACCCGGCGAGTTTTTAATAATATTGAAATTTTTTTCCAGGTTAAAAGCACTCAAATAAAGGTAATTTCTGCGCACACTGTCTTCAATTTCGTGCAGGTAATTCTTAATCCATTTTTCCGTATTAATTTCTATTACCAGAAGATTCTTGTTAATCTCCGTGGGTTTGTCGGATAAAGTTGTTTGAAAAATATCTGACTGATTATGTGCGGGATCCATAGAAACCAATAATATTTTTTGTTCGTGTGAAAGCTTTAGAGCTGTAAGCGCAGAAACAGTGGATTTACCTGTACCGCCTTTTCCAATGAAAAAAACATATTGGGGATTATTTTTCATTATTAGTCAACCTGGAACAGTGAGGCTAAAACTGATAATGGCTCATGTGCTGTATCTGTTTTTTGCAGCAATAGCATAATTTCTTTTTCTGATTCGGGTAGAAGATCAAGTGTTATTTGTCCCGGTGGTGAGGGTAATCCAACGAATGCACCGAAGGTTAAGATAGCAAAGGTATGTTCCAATTCGGATAATTCCTGTTCTGAAAGCTCCATCGCTTTTGAACGGGCAACTTCGTTAAACAGCTTACTTTTTTCTGAAATTTGTTTCAGAATTTTTTTAAAAAAATATTTCACTTGAATATGTGCTTTACAACAATGTTATCCGCCAACAGATACAGGTTCCTCATGTTGTTCTGTAGTATTCAGAAAAGCAACAAAGCCTTCGATAACGATCAGAGCGACAAGGATAATAATTACAACATTAATTATCTGTAATAGTATGTTGTTCTGATCGCTGAAGCCGGTTTGATTTAGTATGGCAGCCCATAAAGTAATTACTATCATAAACACCGCGGGAATTCCGGTAGCCAGCCACTTTAGTCCACCTCTGCCCTTTAAGTAGATAGTCGCTACAACCAAAGCTAGTGCAGCAAGTGTTTGATTAACGGCTCCGAACAGTGGCCATAGCTTTAAAGCACCTTTACCATCAGCGCCGCTTAAGAATGCAAGCAACATAGCTGTTAGAACAACCACGGCGGTTGAAAAGTAACGATTCTTAAAAATATTTATTTTCATATCCACACACAATTCACTTACGACGTATCTTTGAATTCGTGTTGCTGTGTCCAGAGTAGTGCCTGCAAAGGAAGCAACAAAAACACCCATTATGCCGACTGCAATTCCTCGTGGAATTCCAAGGCTGCTTATCATATTTGCAGCACCATCAACAAAGGCTGCGATCTTTGATGTAAGACCCTGCGCTGCAGCCCACGATGCGTAACGAGCTGTCCATGCACCCGTACCTGTAAGAGTTTGTCCCGCTGAATTTGTATAGCCCAATCCAATACCTGCTGCAACTGCGATAATTACCAGTGTAGCCAGCGCACCTTCAGTGAGCATACTACCGATACCAACAAATACTGAGTCCCCTTCATTCTTTACTTGTTTGGATGAAGTGCCGGATGAAACTAGAGAATGAAATCCGGAGATTGCGCCGCATGCAATAGTTATAAATAAGAACGGTAATAGAGGCGGGGCTTGTGCAGGAGTAGCCTGCATAGCAGGAGCGACGAGATCCATCCCGCCAAAAATTGAACTGAAAATTACACCAAGCACCAGTAGCAACATAGCAATGGTTAGCTGGTAAGCGTTTATATAATCACGCGGCTGCAGTAATGCGGTAACCGGCAAGACCGATGCTATAAATGCGTAAATCAACAAAAGTATTGTCCATACTCCAGTAGCAGGCATTCCAAGAAAAGAGGGCATATTTATCGGAAGATAGTATCCTATTACAATTGTGATGTACATTAATGCTACTGCAATAACAGACCACAGGGCAAAGTTCTTCCCTTTTTTATAGATTAAAACACCCAGGTACATTGCAATTGGTATTTGAAACCAAACAGGCAAAACGGAAGTCGGGTACATACTGAAAATAACAGCAATCACCAACCCAAAGATCGAGATGACTATCCACAGTTCCAGAAAAATTATAATGAAAAAGAAAATCTTTGTACGTGGGTTGATGTATTTAGCCGTAAACTCAGAAATGGATTTCCCCTTGTTTCTCATTGAAATTATGAGCGTACCAAAATCATGAATTGCTCCTATGAATAAACTTCCTATGAACACCCATAAAATTGCGGGAAGCCATCCCCAGATAATAGCAATGGCGGGACCAACAATTGGTCCCGTTCCCGCGATGGAAGCAAAGTGATGTCCGAAAATAACTTCTTTTTTGGTAGGGACATAATCTATACCATCCTCAAATTCTTCGGAAGGTACTTTAGCATGTTTATTAATTTTGAAAATTATTTTGCTGATGAATTTACCATAGACCTTATACATTATTATGTAGCCGAAAAAGGTCAGTATCATTAATAATAAAGCATCCATAAGAATCCTTAAACAATTACGAATATTGTAATAAGAATAGCAATTGAGAATGTATCAGAACAACATTTAAAAATTAACCTAAGAAATTAGAATTACAAAATAAATGTATTAATAAAATTTTTTTAAGTTAAAAAGAATATTCAAAAAAACCAAAGTATAAATCCTGCCTGGAAGTACAATGTGTTATGGTTGATGAAACAATCCATATTTCTTAATGTGTTTGTATGCCATATACCCTACGGCACCTAATTGTGCCATTCCAAGAATGCGCCGGAACAAACTTATGCTTTTGCTTTCAATATAAAAATTATAGTAAGGTTGTAAAATGTTATCTGGAATGTCATCCTCATTTCCATATAGGTGAGAGCCGTACATTATTGCGAGCCTGGTTCTTAATCTTACAGAGCCAAATGTTGTATCAAATTTATCAGTTGTTATTAAATTTCCAGGTAGAACAAAATAAGGCGAGTGTTCATACCTGAAATATTCAATATCTCCATTTAAATATGATTTCGTAATTACAGAATCTTTTTCGATATTTTTATTTTGAGCAAAAGTCGCAAAAGCAAAAACTATAAACAACGATATAGAAAATACTTTTCTCATTCTGTACTAATTTCCCTAAATTATGATTAATTATCCAGCCATAACTTCTTTCACTTTTCCTTCAAGTTAGAGTTTTTTATTTTATGCAAGCATTGCTGAAATAACACTGCTTTTTTAATAAAATCACAGCGGGATGACATTTTTAACCTCAATTTTTAAAAAGTAACATTACTAGATGTTACAGGGGAAATGATAGTAAGATTAAAGTGAGTTAAAAATTCTCAGATTGCAATTATATTGATGTTAGATATAAATGCGGGACTTGAATCCCGCATAATTTTAAACGACTAAGCAACTTCTGAAAGCAGTTCTTTTTCAATAGCTTGTTTTAAGGATGGTTTGGGAAGTGCGCCTACTGACATTTTTGGCTGCCCTTCTTTCGGAACAAACAACATTGATGGAATACTCCTTATACCGAAAGCTGCACCTAACTCCTGTTCTTCATCCGTGTTTACCTTATAGAAGTTTACTTTTCCTTTATATTCCTCAGAAAGCTCTTCGATAACAGGGGCAACCATTCTACAGGGACCGCACCATGGTGCCCAGAAATCAATTACGCAAGGCAGATCACCCTCAAATTTCCATTCCTTATTTTTTTCATAGTTAAAAACTTTTTCAAAAAAAGTTTCTTTATTTAGATTTTCGGCCATTTATATCTCCTGTTGATTTTATTTTTTATTTGAAAAATTCCAGGTAACAATGCCGCCCTTCATATTGGCGGATTTAAATCCGTGTTTTTTTAGTAGCGAAACAGAATTTAAACTTCTGTTACCGCTACGGCAATAGCAAATAATTTCTTTGTTTTTATATTTTTCCAGTTCGCCTATCCTGCTTCTTAATTGTCCCGATGGAATATGAAGAGAACCTTTAATCGATTGCGATCTTCTTTCCATATCGGTACGCACATCAAGCAGTAAAATATTTTCTCCCTTTAACTTATCTTTAACTTCAGCTGCTGAATAATGAGTCATTGATTTCAAAAGCCAGAATTTTCTCGTCCAGTTTATCAGCAGAAGGCTTCCAAGAATCAAAAGAACTATTTGTGAAACAGACATATATTTCCCTTTCTATGGATATATGATACAAATTTACTTGGAAGGATTCAGAAAACCTGCCTAAAAAGTGACTTTTTAGCAAAATTTTCATTTTGGGTCGTATTTTGGTTAACTTTGCAAGATAATTGGATAACTAAAATATTTATAATAAACAGGGATAAAATATGCCATTAAAATCGAACCAGGTAGTAACTATGAATTTTACGCTGAAAGATAATGAGGGTAATGTACTGGATACAACGCAAGGGAAAGAACCCTTTGCCTTTATTAGTGGGACTAATCAGATTTTGCCAAAACTGGAAGAAAAAGTGGGTGAAATGCTGATAGGATCAAAAAAAGATGTAGTGCTTCAGCCAGAAGACGGTTACGGAGTTTACCAGGACGAGGCTGTAAGAAAGATTAATAGATCAGAATTTCCACAGGATGTTCAAATTGATAAGGGAATGGGCTTTCTTGCAAAATCACCTCAGGGAAAGGATGTTCAGTTTTTCATTAAAGAAATTGAAGGCGAAGACATTACAGTAGATTTTAATCATCCGCTTGCCGGTAAAACCCTACATTTTGATCTTGAATTGTTAAACTTAAGAGATGCAACACCCGAAGAATTAGATCACGGTCATGTTCACGGTGATGATGGACAACACCATTAAAAATAAACTTATATAGCACTTGTTAAAGCGGGTATCACCCGCTTTTTTTATTTAATATATGATATTTTAAAATTTCCCTTATTGACGTAAATTTAAAAGCATAAATTTCAAAAATATTTCTTTTGAAAGAAAAAACCCGATATAAATTTATCGATTACCTTCGCGGATGGGCCTTGCTCGTAATGATCGAAGTTCACGTTTTCAACTCTATGTTGATTCCTACAATGAAAGAAGAGCAATGGTTTTATGTTTTAAACTTTATTAACGGGCTGGTAGCCCCGGCATTTTTGTTTGTTTCCGGCTATGCATTTTATATCTCTTCCGACAGAAAATTAGATGAGTTAAGAAAGTACGGCAAAGCTTTTTGGAGGAAAACTGGTAGAATAATAGTAATTCTACTTGCGGGGTATTCACTTCATTTTCCTTTCCCCTCCATTTTTCAGGGACAAAATATTTTTTATATAGACTGGGGACCTTATGTAATAGTAGACATACTTCAATGTATAGCAATTGGTTTATTAATTTTATTTGTTCTTAGGTTAGTAATTAAAAGTACAAAAGTATACGATGTGATAATATTAGTAAGTGGTTTGTTTATTGTAATTGTATCGCCTCTGGTAGCTCGCGTTGAATTCGCAAATCATATCCCTTTGTTTTTTGCAACCTATTTTAATAAGCTAAA
This sequence comes from uncultured Ignavibacteriaceae bacterium, assembly GCA_964595355.1. Classification (GTDB taxonomy): domain Bacteria; phylum Bacteroidota; class Ignavibacteria; order Ignavibacteriales; family Ignavibacteriaceae; genus JAKAGZ01. The sequence goes on from CAZQQD010000026.1 coordinate 10,092, forward strand.
TGGCTCACTGTTTCCACTTTTTCCTTGGCTTGGGTTTATGTTCTTAGGTGCTACAGCCTGTAAATATTTTTTAGAAGCTAGAAAAATAGGCGAGGAGAAAAGATATATTAATAGGTTAACCACAATTGGGATAATTTTGCTAATTATTGGCTATTTATTTCCTCTTGATTTTATTGCACCGGGAAACAGATACAGTAATCCTAATCCCCTATTTTTCTTTTTGCGACTTGGGTATGTATTTTTATTTTTGGTGGTTTGTTGGTATTATGAGCAATTCAGGAAACCGGAAAGGTCTTTTGTTCTCGATGTAAGCCGTGAATCTCTTTTGGTTTACTGGCTTCACCTTGTTTTGATTTATGGAATGCTTTGGAATGGTGAAAGTCTTTATACTACGGTTAATCATAGTTTTGGGGTGGCCAATTGTATTTTTATGACTTTGATAATATCAGTTCTTATGATCTTTGTTGCTAAAGCTTGGAGAGAAATAAAAACAAAAGTAAAAATTTTTCAAAAGCCATAATTTTTAAATTAATACGAGGGAAGAAATATGAAAAGAAAATTATCCACAGCATTAACTGTTGCTTTTATGTTATTGTCAGCAGCGAATTTGTTTTCTCAAACCACTAAAGAAGAAATGCTGAAAAAAGTTGAAGAATGGAACAAACAATTCAGTGCAGCCATGGTTGCAAATGATAAAGCAACAATGCTTTCATTTTATACTGATGATGCCTATTCACTTCCTAGTTATACTCCGATGCTAATTGGTAAAAAGGCGATTGAGAACAGTATGAATATGGATGAAAACTCCGAGGTGAAAATCATTAGTTTCAGGTTCAATACAAAAGATTTATGGATTAGTGGCAATCAAATGTGTGAAGTTGGTACATATGATTTGTCTATGAAAGTAGGGGATCAGGGTAATATGACACAAGATCACGGGAAATATTTAACCATTTATCAGAAACAGGAAGACGGAAGTTGGAAAATAAAAGCGGATATGTGGAATACAGACCTAAACCCGTTTGCTTCATCACAACAGGATAATTATTAAATTTCTATTATTGATATCGATTTGACAGAATAACCCGTTTGTTTTTCGATTATAAACGCTACTACAACTCTTTTTCTTATTTGCAATTAAGACTAAAAATCGTAATATATAATGATATTTGTATTGTTTTAAGAAATTTTTATGAAAAATATCACCTCCATTGGCGAAATATTATTTGATGTTTATCCAGAAGACAAAAGGCTCGGTGGGGCACCCTTCAACTTTATATATCATATTATAAAACTTACAGGTAAAGCTAATTTTGTAAGCAGAGTCGGCAATGATGAGTCTGGAAATGAAATTCTGCAAATCTTAAAGGACAAAAAAATTTCAACTGACTTTATTCAAATTGATCAGGAACATAGAACCGGAATTGCCAGGACAACTCTTAATGAAAAAAAAATTCCAACCTTTGTTATTGAAGAAAACTGTGCGTATGATTTTATAGAGTTAATTGATTCTCTGGAAAAATTAATTTCGGAGGACACAGGCTGTCTTTATTTTGGCACTTTAGCTCAACGAAACGAAATATCAAGGGAAACGATTCAAAAACTAGCCGAAAGCAATGTTAAATGTATTTGTGATTTAAATATACGGCAGAAATTTTATTCACAGGAGATAATAGAAAAATCACTCAATGCTGCAGATGTTTTAAAATTAAATGAAGATGAATTAGCACTTGTGAACGACCTTATACTTAAAACTGAATATAATTCTACCAAAATTGCAAAAAAATTAGTTGAAGTTTTTAATTTAGAACTTTTATGTGTAACAAAAGGTGGTGCGGGAGCTGTTCTGTATACGGGAGTAGAGGAAAATTTATATAAGATTAATAACGAAGAGGTTGTGGACACAATTGGTGCTGGTGATGCATATGCTTCCCTGCTTTGCCTTGGGTATTTAAAAAATTGGAACATTGCAAAAATTAATAAACTCGCATCGGAATTTGCAAACGAGATAGTTAAAGTTGAAGGAGCTCTACCTGATAATGATAAGGTTTATGAAAGGTTTAAGGAAGCTATATTAAATGAAGATGGATAATAGAAAGGACAAAAAAATATATATACAATTGTATAGTATTCACGGTTTGATAAGAGGATATGATCTTGAGCTTGGGAGAGATGCGGATACCGGAGGTCAAACCAAATATGTTTTGGAATTAGCAAAGGCTTTAAGCAAAGATCCTAGAGTTGGAAAGGTAGAATTAGTAACTCGTCAGATAAAAGATAAATTAGTTTCGGGAGATTATGCTGAACATATCGAAAAAATTGATGATAAGTTGAATATTGTAAGAATAAGATGTGGCGGGGGAAAATATATCAGGAAAGAACTTCTCTGGAATCACCTAGAGGAATTCGTTGATAAAAGTATAAAGCATATTAAATCTTTAAAGCGGCTACCGGACGTTATTCATAGCCACTATGCAGATGCGGGTTATGTTTGTACTGAATTAACAAAATTTTTCGGAATTCCCTTTGTTCACACTGGCCACTCACTTGGTAAAAGTAAATTAGCAAAGTTACTTTCCGATGGACTTATAATTGAAGATATAGAAAAGCGATATAAAATAAGTCACAGAATCGAAGCAGAGGAGAACACTGTTTATTATGCTGATATGATTATAACCAGTACAAGCCAGGAGATTGAAAAACAGTACGCTGAATATAAAAATACTGAGCTTGATAAGTTTAGGGTAATTCCACCGGGAGTAAACCTTGAAAAATTCTATCCATTTACGCAGGATAGTTTAAGAACCCGAGAAATGCAGAGATTAAAAATATTAATAGCAGAAAAGCTACTCAGGTTTTTTATAGATGTTGATAAACCATTGATACTTGCACTTTGCCGTCCGGATAAAAGGAAAAATATATCGGGTTTGATCACAGCTTATGGTGAGAATAAAGACCTCCAGAAAAAGGCAAACCTAGCGATTTTTGCAGGAATCAGGAAAGATATACAAACAATGCAAGACAATGAGCGCGAAGTGCTTACGGAAATTCTGCTCTTAATGGATAAGTATAATCTGTACGGAAAAATGGCTATTCCAAAAAAGCACGAGACACAACATGAAGTTCCGGAACTATATAGGATTGCTGCTGAGACGGGCGGTGTTTTTGTTAATTCCGCCCTGACCGAACCTTTTGGCTTAACTTTGATTGAAGCTGCTGCTTCGGGACTTCCGGTTGTTGCCACAGATGACGGTGGTCCGAGAGACATTATTAAAAATTGCCAGAACGGAATTCTGACAGATGTAACATATTCAGAGAATATAGCTAAATCGATTAATAAAATTCTTAGTAATAAAAGTTTATGGAAAAAATATTCCTCTAATGGGATAAAGAATGTAAAAAAATATTATACGTGGGAAGCACACACGAAAACTTATTTAGATGAAATAGAGAACATGTTGAAAAAAGAATTACGTAAAAAGGACACATTTGCACCCATAGGTAAAAAATTATTCACAGCAGAAAAATTAATTGTTACGGATATAGATAACACATTACTAGGTGATGATAATTATACAAAAGATTTCTCAGAAATGTTAAGAAACAAGCACGAAAACATTCGTTTTGCGGTAGCTACTGGCAGAACGGTAAATTCAGCTTTAAGCGTTCTCAAAGAAAATAATATACCTCACCCTGATGTTATTATATCTTCAGTTGGTTCAGAAATTTATTATAACCTAGAAGGATGGTTAATACCCTCACAAGGATGGAAAGCACATATTTCGTTTCAATGGAACAGAAATAAAATAAAAAAACTCTTAAGTAGTTTTGAATTTCTTAATTATCAGGAAGAAGAAACACAACGTGATTTTAAAGTGAGCTATTATATGGAAGAAAATGAAGAGCATATTAAGAAAATAAGGCAAGTGCTGATTTCAAATAAAATAAAAGCCAATGTAATATTTAGTCATGGTCAATTCCTTGACATAATTCCGTTCCGGGCTTCAAAAGGGAAAGCGATTCGTTATATTGCTTATCGGTGGAATATTATGTACGAAAATATACTTGTTGCAGGTGACTCAGGAAATGATGAGGAAATGTTGAAAGGTGATTTATTAGGCGTAGTTGTTGGAAATTATAGTAATGAACTCGAAGAATTAAGGGGAGGTAAAAGAATTTACTTTTCTAAAATTCACTATGCTGGGGGCATAATTGACGGGGTAAAACATTATAATTTTTTAAAGAGAGCATAAAAAGGTGTTAATGTGAAAAGAAATTTTGAAAAGCTTGTTGAAGAAAACAAAGATGATTTTTTCCGGTTCTTCCACAAAGTATCCGGCCATCAAAGCAAACTGCTTGTGAAAGGGCAACTACTGGATCTTTTGAGAGAGTTTAAAGAAAAAGGTGATAATGGGAATCACGAGGCTATAGAAGAAGCAGTACGTTATATAACAGAATCCGTTTGTTTGGGAAATGATGTTTTTGTTGAAAGTCGTGAAAGAATCGGAGAATCACATTTTTACCTTTTTAATCTGGGAGACAGATATTTTGAAAATAGTACAGTGCTAAATTATTTAAAGGCGAAAGAAGATCTTGTAGATCATGGAAACATAAACAATATTCCGACCCTTAATTTCAAAACGTTTTATGATAAATTTCCAAGCGTGCGGGAATCGAAAAAAATCGGTAAGGGAGTTGAATATTTAAATAGATACTTATCCAGCAAAATGTTTACAGAGCCGGAAAGACTTCGCAATGCATTGTTTGATTTTCTCTTTGTACATAAGTGGAAAGACCAGCAACTTATTTTGAATGAAAGAATTAATGACACTGATCAGTTAAGTAAAAATATAGACAAAGCGTTGTCTTTTCTTCGTAAAAGAGATGAGGATGAACCTTATACAAAGTTAAAACATGACCTGCAAAATCTTGGTTTTGAACAAGGACTCGGCGATAACGTGGAAAGTATTATTGAGAGTCTTGAACAACTCGATACTCTTATGCATTCACCTGATCATGAAAACCTAAAAAATTTTCTTTCAGATATACCAATGCTGTTTAACCTTGCTATAATTTCACCCCACGGATATTTTGGCCAGGAAGGAGTTTTAGGGAAACCGGATACTGGTGGGCAGGTTGTTTATATCCTCGACCAGGTGAAAGCTCTTGAGAAAGAGCTTAAAAATTCCCTTAGAAAATCAGGTGTTAAAACTAAACCTAGAATTATTGTTCTGACAAGATTAATTCCTAATGCCGAAGGTACAAAATCCAATCAACGCCTTGAAAAAATTCACGAAACTGAAAATTGCTGGATTTTACGTGTACCCTTCAGGACGTTTAATAAAAAAGTAACTGATAACTGGATTTCCAGATTTGAAATCTGGCCCTATCTTGAAAGCTTTGCCGAGGATTCTTATCGCGAACTTCTTGCTGAATTCGGAGGACGACCCGATCTGGTAATTGGAAATTACTCTGATGGAAATCTCGTCGCAACAATTCTTTCGGATAAATTTGGCATTACACAATGCAACATTGCACACGCTTTGGAAAAAAGTAAGTATCTTTATAGTGGTCTTTACTGGATGCATCTTGAGGAGCATTATCATTTTTCAGTTCAGTTTACTGCTGATTTAATTTCTATGAACGCAGCTAATTTTATCATCACTTCTACTTATCAAGAAATTGTAGGTACGGATGAAGGTATTGGGCAGTACGAATCATATTTAAATTTTACCATGCCAGACCTTTACCGTGTTGTTGGAGGAATAAATCTATTCCACCCGAAATTTAATATCGTTCCTCCAGGCGTTAATACAAATATATTCTTCCCATGTACTGATAAGAAAAACAGGTTAAAAGAAGTGAAAGAGGAACTGACCAAACTTCTTTTTGAAAACGAAAAGGATAATGAAGTATTTGGAACGTTAGAAAATCCTGAATTAAGACCGATCTTTTCCCTTGCCAGACTTGATAAAATCAAAAACCTAACATCACTTGTTAGATGGTATGGTGAAAGTCCTAAAATGCAAAAGTATGCAAACCTTATAATCGTTGCCGGCAATGTAGATGAAAATAAATCAAGCGACGGTGAAGAAAAAGAACAAATCAGGTCGATGCACGAGCTCATCGATAAATACAAACTCCATAATAAAATAAGATGGATAGGTAAGTTGTTCCGAAAGGATCAAACAGGAGAAGTTTACAGAATAATTGCAGACAGAAAAGGGATTTTTGTACAGCCTGCTCTGTTTGAGGGGTTTGGATTAACAGTGTTGGAAGCAATGCGTTCGGGTTTACCTGTTTTTGCAACTATGTACGGAGGACCATTGGAAATAATTCAGGATACGGTTTCCGGTTTTCATATTGATCCGATAAACAGTAAAGAATGCATTGAAAAAATTGTTGGCTTTTTTGAAAACTGTAAAAAGGTACCTAAATACTGGAATAAAATTTCAGAGAAAGCAATCAAAAGAGTTGATACTGCATATAATTGGCAACTATATGCAAAAAATCTCCTTTCACTCGCAAAAATATATGGCTTCTGGCGCTATAGTACTAATATAGAAATGGAGGAAATGAATGCATACCTGGATGTAATTTATCACCTGCTTTATCTTCCACGTTCAAAAGCTATTCTTGATAAGCATAGCAATAAGTAGATTTATTTGTTTGGTTTCTCCATTTCCAGGCTTTTCATAATATTCATAAATAAAGTTTGAGTCGGATAAGCAAATTCAATTTCCTTTTCTTCAAATGCACGATATATGCTTAAATTTATTGCTTGCTGAATGTCCATGTAACGCACATAGTCCGCTCCCATTACGTAGTAAACAAATTCAAAGTTCAGACTAAAGTCCCCAAATGTGGCGAAATGTCCTCTGTCAAAAGTAGCATCATCCTGATCCTCGATTATTTTCTTCACTATTATTGGGATTTCTTCAAGTTGATCAGCAGTAGTTTGATAAGTTACACCGATCTGAAAAACGACCCTGCGTTTTTCCATCTTTTTGTAATTGTGAATTCTTGAATTTGTAAGGTCAGTATTGTGAAAAACGAGTTGTTCACCACCAAGTGCACGTATTCTCGTTGTTTTTATGCCGATGTTCTCAACACTGCCGACTTTGTCTCCTATAACGAGAAAATCTCCTACCTCAAAAGGCCTGTCAAAGAAGATGACAAAATAGCTGAAAAGATCTCCAAGCACCGCTTGTGCCGCAAGTGCAATTGCTACGCCGCCTATTCCAAGCCCTGCAATAACGGTAGAAATTTTAAAACCGAGATTATCAAGAAGAAACATTATACCTAATCCCCATATTAGAATATTGAGGAGAGTTGTAATGCCACGCATTTGTTTTATTCTTTCCTCTCCATGTTCTTTTCTTCTTAGATATGATCTAAAGGCATGGTTTAAAACCGTGGTAAGGGACCTTAAAAAATAGAAAGTGATTAATATAACTGATACCGTTCGTAGAACACTTTCTGCTTTTACAGAGAGAGAGAGAGTTTCAACTGCTACGTAAAAAGCGCCGTAGTACAATAATGGAATTACTGATTTTTCTACTCCCTTAATTAATAAGTCATCCAGTTTAGTTTCTGTTTTTTGTGCCCACTTTTCTAGTCGTGAAAGGACAATTTTCTTAAAAATATAAACTATAAAGATTCCGGCAATAAAAGTTATTATTGCAATAGCATATGATTCAATACTGTTCCCAAAGTAAATTTGATTGAAAAATTTTTCCATAGCTTTGTTTTCTCCGTTTTAAAATTTTTAGGGAAAATAAAATTATTTGGGTTTTTTACAAGCTATAAATGGTTCTACTTTAATAAGATGTGATATTAAACAAAGAGTCGTTCTTAAATCAAATAGAATAGTGTTTAATAATTTCCTCGGGAATCCTTACAGGTCTTCCGCTTTTTATTGATATCATTGTGTAAATTATATGTCCCTCTGCAGCTATTTTTTCGCCTATCTTTTCGGTTGCTTTTTTTACTATCCAGAAATTAACTCTACATTGAGCTCCATTTACTGAATCAAATTGTGTGCGGACAACGATCCTGTCGTCTAGCTGAAGGGCTCTTTTATATTCTATATATGTTATGCTGACAACCCAGTTGTAATCCAGTTTGTGAAAGTCATTCATAGACATTTTATAATCTTTAATCATCTGTTCATAACGAGCAGCCAATACATAATCAAGATATTTTGTATTGTGTACGTGATTGTTCAGATCAATATCATCTGGTCGTATTTTTATTTCAGATTCGAATATAGAAAAAGCCATTATGATTTTCTCTTGAAAAATTACTGAACTAACTTAATTAAGATTGCAAAAAATTGGAAGGAATATTGTAAATAAATTGAAGTAGGTGTTTCTTCGATTACAGTTCAATGAAATTATTAAGTACTGTCAAGCCTGCATCACCTGATTTTTCGAGATAAAACTGTATAGCGTAATAATTATCTTTTTCTATAGAAGCGGAAAACCTTATTTTGTTTTCCGCAACAGAAGTCGTAAGCTCATTTACAGGTAGGTAATATGAATTGCCAAAATAAAACTTTTCTTTTTTTTCTAATCCCCTGAACAATTTACTTTCTTTGGTAACTTCGACTTCACTCCAGCCGGTAAAAGGAACTTTCATATTTTCACCACTAAACTTCTCAGCAGTTAGTGGAAAAATACCCAAACAGGGAATTTTCCCGCCTTCTGTAGAAATATCTGCCATTAGCTGCATTCCCAGACAAACACCCAGCATTGGTTTTTTACACATCCTCAAAAATGAGAAGAGATTTGTTAAGTGTAATTTGCCAATAGCCTTGGAGGCTTCACCATATCCCGGAAAAATAACTTTATCTGAACGTAAAACATCACTTTCAGAAGATGTAATCTTGTAATCTTTACCCAATTCATCCAATGGTTTGGTCAGGTCTTCAATATTTTCATTTATATAATTGATAACTGCAATCATTGATGCCTTAATTTATGCTACATAAAAATAAACAATAAAATTGTGACCTATAAGTCAATTATTTTGTAACTTCTTTCCTATTAGTTTTAAGCATAAAATAAAGTGGTTGCCTTTCACATTTTAGATTACTCAAGAAATCTAAAGGCAAAATCTATAGCCTCTTTATTAACAACGAAATTGTTCTTTGCTAATACGTTGTAATATTTTGAAATTATTTCAGCTGCCTGTGTACCTTTGTGTTGTCGTATTATCTTTTCATAAATTTTCTTGAATTTTTCTTTAATCTTCAGGTTTTCTGGATTAAATGTCGGTGTTTTATCGGTTCCGAGCATCAGGGTAAACAGGTATCCATCGTAAGTTGAAATACAATCATCTATTAGAAAAAAAGCCTGGTTTTTTTTAATAAAATTTTCCCACCAGAAGAGTCTGTCAACAAGCGAATCTAATGAAATTGAAAGCACTGTATCGGAGCCTCCAGCCGTGTCTATTTCCTCTATTACTTTTGTTATATATTGTTTCATTTCAGAAGAAATGAGACCGGTAAAATTTTTCAACACAAATTTGGGATCTGCAATGCTGACAAGAATTAGTCCTTCAATAATGTCAAACTTGTAGCCATAGTGATTTACTTTTTTGAGGATCTTAAAGTCAGTTTCGTTAAGCCTTCTGTTTTTTTCTAATAGATTTTTTTTAAGTCTATCGTTTTTTGATGAACTTTCGTCAAAATCTTTTATGTTATAGAACGAGTTGTATTTTTCATCCTGAACAAACATTGCACCCAGAGAATCCGCGACCGTAACATAATATCTCCAAAAGATTATAAAAGCTGTATCTCTTGTAATGATGGATGATTTTTCAAATAGCTGGTGATACCGGGTTACGGATTTGTCAAGAGTCGAAAGGTCATTAGGATCAAGTGAGTCTAGATACTGTTCAAAAACTTGTAATGAGTAGTGAGTAGTATCACTTTCTGTTTGTGAATAAATAAATGAAAAGGAAAGCGTTATTAAAGCGATCACTATGCCTGAAAATAAATGCTTCACTTTTCCCATCTATAAAATCTCCTTAGCCGATAAAAATAATAAAAAAAGCGTCAGTTAGCTAACTGGCGCCTTTTTACTTTACCCTCCTTTATTGTTCTTATTGCCCTTTGATATTCTCAGCTAAATTCTCATTATTTTCTTGTTTTTTGGAATTGTTTTTTGATAACAAAATGTAATAGCGGCTGATTGCTGCTGCCGTTTTAGTACCTGAGTATTTCATAATGATTTCGTGATAACTATTTATAAGTTTCAGGGTAAGGGGTTGTTGATAAGTATCTGCAGTAGAGTCGTTTATACCCTTCAAAAGTATATTAAGATAAAAGTCATATGTCTGCTGGCACTCTGATGCAAGTATGAAATTTCCGTTTTTGTTTATGAAGTTTTCCCACCAAACGGTTCTTTCGGCGAGTTTGTTCATTGGCAGTACAAGCGAGTCGCTTTCTATAAATTTCTCGCCAGCCTCCTTAATAGTTTCAGAAATGTAATCTCTCATTGCAGAAGAGAGAGTATTTCCGAAACTATTTAATATGAAATTTTCAGATCCAAAATTTATTATTAAATATCCGTCTTTTATGTCGAACATTAATCCACAGCTGTTCAGTAAACTTAAAAGACGGAAATCATTCTCATTCAGGATATTTTTATTCAGAATTAAATCATTACGGAGGTCCCTATAATTGTCGGGGTGTATATTATAATCTTTTATACCGACGAAATATTTGTAGCGTTTATTTCTTGTGAGTCTTTCGCCTGCAAAATCGGCGGCAGTGAGGTAGAAATTCCAGAACTGTAAGAAAGCGGTGTCGGTTATATTTGTGGGATGGTGCTCAAAAGCTTTCTTGAATTTCTCTACTGCCGCATCAATTGTAAATAAATTATTCGGATTTAATGAACGGATATATGATTTATAAGCATCTGGAGCTTGGCCTGGGTAAATATTATAATTAAATTTCTTTTGTTGCCTGTTCGTTGATGAAGCGAGACATAATCCTCCGGCAATAAAAAACAACAGCAGAAAATTTTGTGCCGGGTTCTTCATTATTTAAAATGGTTGTGATTAGAAATACCCTCGGTGACAATGTGTGTTTTTAAAATCAGAATTTCACCTGAATTTCTGCAAAATGCGAATAGAATCTGTTAAAGGCTGATACGATTGATTAGTTATAAATTAGGCAATGGGTTTTGAAAATGATTTCAGACCAGTGTCTATAATGATGCTTTTTGTATGGATTAATTATTCTATTTTTAATCAATGAGTGTTAAGCCACATTAAAAAGATATGAATGGTTTTCTCCCGTGAAGAAATCCTGATTATAAATTCTGTAGTTTAATGAAAAAATAAAATGGAGTGACCAACAGGTCATTAATGTTTACTTTTAATATGTTTTATTTTAGAAGGTTTTTTCAATCTCGCCTAATATTTTTTCCATGAATAAGACACCCTCGTTAAATTTTGACTTATCAGTCAATATTTGTTTTTCTGATTGCACATATTTACTTCCCTCTAATTCCTTCGCACAGTTCTTTATTAATTCTTTTGCTAAATTAACTGTTGCTTCCGGGTGAAACTGAAAGGCGAATATTCTGTTATCTATAACATATCCTTGGTTCGGGCAGGGTTCACTTTTAAATAATCTAATTCCCCCTTCAGGAATTTGAAAAGTTTCATTGTGCCAGTGAAAAACTGTTTGTGTTTGTGGAAGAATTTTTCCGATAGTTGTTTGCCCAGCTTCTTTAGTCAATTCAACAGGATACCAGCCAATTTCCGGGTAAGGATTTTTTTCTACACGCGCCCCTAAAACGTTTGCGATTAATTGTGAGCCGAGACAGATACCCAGAACTTTTTTACCTGAATCGATAGCTTTTCGGATGAAAAGTTTTTCTTCAATCAGCCATGGATAATTTTTTTCATCGTGTATGCTCATCGGTCCGCCCATAATTATCAGCCAGTCAAATTCATCAACAGATGGAAGTTTCTGATTTATATAAAGATGTGTTGAGGTTAAACGATAGTTCTGCTTCCGGAAATATGGCTCCATATTTCCCAGGTCTTCGAATGATTCATGCTGAAGATAATGTATTCTCATTTTTACTTTTAAAAGTTAAGGGGTAATTTAAGAATTTATAAATAAAAAAATCAGAAATGCATCACAGTAATAATTTTTATCCCAGTTCGAAGGTGGTGACCCCGAACACTTTATTAATTTCAATATCAGGGGTTTTGCCGTAATACATTCTTGCGCATTCAAAAACGTAAGTAGTGTTGTACTTTTTGGTTAGAGCAACGGCCGCCTGATTTATCATAGGAATATCCAGATATAATGGTTGGCCGATTACGGAATTTAAACAAGCCTTATAGAGTTCTTCAGCAATTTCTGAATTGTCTGCAAAAAGCGGGCAGATCTTGTATCCTTTGTTTGCTTTTCTGATTACTGCAAAACCTTTTAATTTTTCAGCATTGTTATATTTAAATGTTTTTACGCTTTTTTGTTTTAGCCAGGGAATCAGAAACTGTGGGCGAGGGAATCCGAAACATTTCTTATCGTAAGCAAGAACTGAATCAAAATCTTTTTCTTCTATGGGTGAGATATTTTTATCAACTTCATATTTCTCTCCTATCTTTTCGTGACGCTCATCCCGGAATTCAATTTCAAAACCCCCTTTATTATAAAACGGCTGCATTGCAATTACTCCGTCCATTCCGATTGTTGCGCCTTTATGCAAACGCGATATTAAAGTATCACGTCTCTGGTACCAAAGCTTTCTTCCGATTCCGTGTGATCTATGTTCAGGTTTAACGATAAAAAAGCCCATAAATCCGAAGCGTTTATCGTAAGACACGATTGAACCTCCGGCAATAAGCTCGTCGTGGTAATAATATCCGTAATAACCATCCGGATCGGTTTTAAAGAAAACTTCAGCGTCGCTTATGCCGGGATTCCATCCTTCTTTATCAGCCCAATCGATTAAAGTTTTCAGTCCTTCAAAATCTAGTTTCTGAAATTGTAAATCTTTTGGCTTAATCATAACAAATAAAAATCAAACATTTATAGTTATTTAATTGACCTTAATTGCCTTTTGAACATTATTGCCAGCATCAACATTGAACCGGGTGCTGTGATTACCCAAGGCAAACCAATGTAAAGCAAGTTTGCTGAAAAGTCCGGGTAGAAATAAACAAAAGCAATCAAAGGAGTTACAAGTCCGTTAAGCAGGAAAAAAGTTCTGACTTTCCCTTGAAACCCATGTTTTTCAAACACAGGTATTGCAGCAAAAGTTGTAAAACCCATAAATATATACCCCAATGCATCGAAGTCCCAGAAGAGTGAATGTGGGGTTTGATTAAGAATACGAATTTCATCGGCAGCGCCTTTAAGCGACATAGGAATTACCGTTGCAAGCTGAACAACATAATTAGCAGTTACAAAAACTGAGTAAATAGTTGTGAAAATAAGAGCTGCATGACTCCAGAACTTTTTATCTTCGGGAGTTATATAGTGAAGTGCAAGGATCTCAATTATAAAAGGTATGACGATGCAAAGAGAAAATCCGTAAATCAGAATATCATCTAACGGATAACTGAAAGCTCCCCAAATCTGTAACAACTGAACAATACAGTAAGCAGTTGTTGAAAGAAACGCCAATAATCCGGCTCTATAACCCGCTTTATAAACTGTTTTATTCATATTATCCCCCGTGTTTTATGTTTGTGTTAATGTTGTACTAAAATACTTTCTTGACTGCCAGCAGAAAAACATAAGTAAAATGAATGCCGTTGTTGCCAGAATTGCATGCGGCCAGACCTGGTAATATAGATCAAGAATTATTACAATAAGATACAGAGGAATTGCAAGAATAATCCCCAGCTTTTTGCCAAACCATATAAAGAAAAGAGAAACGATAGTTACAACAGGAATAAGCACCAGCAGTTTTATCGAAGAAGGATCGAATAGCGAATAGGTCTTTGCTAAACTTTCTGTGCCCGCAAGTATTTTATAAATACCTGCAATGTTTGAAAGAATGAGCAAAACAACAATAATGCTTAGCCCTATTTTCCTATCAGAGTTTTTCATTTTCTTTTAATAATATAACTAGTTCATAAATAGTTAACAATTAATTTTTTGGTCTCACAGGAATCCAGATTTCTTCCTCGGAATCCGGGTCTTCATTTTTGTATTTTTCGCTGAGTATTTCAAAGTGTGGACGGTCATCGAGCACATATTCTGATTCAGGAAACCATTCGTAAAAAATATATTTGAATGTGTCGGAAGCTTCGCTTGCTTTTCCACGGTAAAGAAAGACGGCATAAAGTCCGCCAGGGAGTTCGATTTTTTCCATTCCGTCCGGAATATTATTAAAATGTGTTACTTCTATTGCTGCCCATTTCTCAAATTTTTTATCAGGGTTAAAATTATCAAAAAAACCTGGTTTGTAAACCTGAACAGAGTAGAGACCGTCGTGGAAGACGTTTTCAATTTCGTTCCGGCGCTGCATAAAACTTTTCCAGAGCTCAACTGTTTTATTTTTTGAAAAAGACATAATCATTTTTTTGCCAATTAATCTTCTGGCAGCAGTAACAGGTATGCGCGGTTCTTTGTTTATTAAGTTGATCATAGAAATTTTTAATACTTAATTTTCAATATTAAATTTGTGTGCAGTATATTTTATAATCCCCAATCACGATAAATTTTCCATTCACCATTTCCCCTTTTCCAGACTACCAGATATTTGCCGCTGTGTTTTAAATTATTGTTGTCGTCTTTGAATTCATATGTTCCCAGCTCAACCACAAATTCAGAGTCACCTGTAACAGCAACCGTAGTAAATATAAGATGACGTGTATTGTTTTCTATCGAGTTTCTAACTGATTTGCCCCAGGCTGAAAGAATATCTTTCCCCTTTACAGACCCGAATTGGCCATCCTTTGCGTAATAGGAAGCTAGTGCTAATGAATCCCCGTTCAGGTAATCTTCAGAAAATTGCTTGTCTATCTTTTCGATTATCGTTCTGGCTTTTTGTATCTCGCTGGCGGATAGTTCTGAATCAGGTTTGGTTGCTTGAGCGAAGAGAACAGAATTGCAGCAAATTAGGAAAATGCCCGTTAAAAAAAACCTGTTGATTATATGTGTCTTCTGCATATTTTATCCTTTTATTTTAGTTAGGTGAAGCTTAAGGAATTAGGCTAACTTATTAATTTACACTAATAATAAGAAATTAAAATTAATTATACCTGATTTATTACTTTCTTCAGAATGAGCATATTTTATGATTCTGCTCAATCCCGAAATCATATTTTGACAAAGTTCTGACGGACCCGATCGATAAACGATCGAAATACTGACCCGTGAGTCCTTTAAAGGCCAGGTGAAGGCTTGTTGGAGGCTGGTTGTACCGGAGGCATATTGGAAGGAAATTCAGGTAATTACTGACTCGACAGTCATAATATTAGTGTAAGATCTAATTTATTCAATCTTAATATTGTACTTCGTTAGCAATCCGGCTAAACCATCTTTTGAGAATTTTGCTTTTTTGATTTTATTTATATCAGGATCAATTGCGTAATTATACGAAGTGCGGAAGTCAGCTTTTTCTAATATAGAGTTAATAAAGACTGTTCTTGAAAGATCACAGTTGTCGAACACCGAACCAGTAAGATCACATCCCGTGAAATCAGTTTCGTGAAGTCGGCAATCTTTAAAATTCGATTTGTGAATTTTCATTTTATAAAAAGAGGAGTGATCGAGTGTGCAATTTTCAAAAGAAAATGACAAACCAAACTCCGCGCAGTTTTCAAAACGCAGGCCGAGTAATTTGCAGTCTTTGAATTTTACATCTCTTAAAGCGGTGTTTGCAAATTTAACAAGACTGAGATTACAACCTATAAATTCGCAATCAATAAAATTAGTATCGGATAAATCCGATTCTGTAAAATCGCAATTTTTGAAAATGCACTGTTCATATTCTCCTTTTGCAAGAGGACTTTTCCTGAAATCTTTTTCCTCAAATATTTTATTTTCTATTAATTTTCGTTCCATCTTAACTGCAATAATAAGGAATTTAATTATTAACCACAGGAAAAGCAGAGAATCCACTGGGTTAACAGAGAAACAACCTCCGTTTTTCTCTGTGTCTATCCGGTTCCCTCTTTGGTTAAAAGCAATAGTTAGTCTTGCCTCTAATTCGCGGCTTATATTTTCCAACTTTTCTTTATTTTGGTCACATACAATAAGCAGACTTTACAATATGAAAATCAAACCAATCATAACCGGCGCAACTGGAATGGTGGGCGAGGGCGTTCTGCACGAATGTCTCAATCATCACGATGTGGAATCTGTGCTAATAATTAATAGAAAGCCATATGATCTGAAACATCCAAAGCTGAAAGAAATTATCCACAAAGATTTTTTTGATTTAACCCCGGTTGAAGAACAGCTTGCCGGTTACAATGCGTGCTTCTTTTGTGCTGGAGTAACTTCCGTCGGTAAAAAGGAAGAAGAATACAGGCGGCTCACCTATGATATGACAATGAACTTTGCGGAAACGCTGGTTAAGGTTAACAAAGAGAAAAGCAAAGATATTACTTTCTGTTACGTCTCCGGCCTGGGAACCGACAGCACTGAAAAGGGAAAAACTATGTGGGCGCGCGTGAAAGGGAAAACCGAAAACGATTTGATGAAACTTCCATTTAAAAATGCATATATGTTCAGACCCGGTTATATACAGCCGACAAAAGGATTAAAAAATACATACACTGTTTATAAATTTATTGCGCCGTTTTATCCGGTTTTTAAAACTCTTTTTCCTAAATACACCGTTACTTTAAAAGAACTGGGACAGGCGATGATAAACGTTACTCTTTACAGTCCTGAGAATAAAATTTTGGAGTGTGAGGATATTAGGGAAGCAGCGGTTGCTCAGGGTTTATAATAATTTTTAAATGCACCTGTCATTTCGAGAGAGCGAAGCGACCGAGAAATCTTTCTCTATCCGTAGAATTAACACTGAGTTTTCTTTATTTTTGAATTGTTAAACAAACCGGCGTAGCCAGTTTCTGATTACACATCTTATTCAGGAAATAGATAATGCTTAAATCTAAATCTATATTATTGTTTATTACACTTTTTACTTTTGCAACGGGATATATCTTTGCACAGGGTCATTCCGAAGAGGAAGAACATCACGAAGGATTACATTTTTCACATCCTCTTTTTACCGAATCGATTTCGCCGGATACCAAATTTCGTTTTGACTACCAGTATTCAAAAATAGATGACAACACAAAAAGCAGCGAGCTGCACCTTGAATATGAATATGCTTTTAACAGGGCTTTTAGTGTTGCAGTTACTGCGCCGTATGTTTTCATTTCTACAACTCAAAACAGTATGTCCAACCTTGGCAACATCGAACTCTCATTTAAATTTGCGAACTATGTTTTTGAACACAGCAATGTGCTTTTAGGTTACGGTTTGTCTTTTGGATTACCGACAGGAAATGACAGCAAGGGAATCGGCAGCAGTTATGTTACCGATCTCGAACCGTTTTTCAATATGGGATATATGACGGGCGATTTCGAATTTACATTCTTTTCAACTTTTGGAATTCCAGCAAACCTGCACAAGGGTGATAATGTTGAGAATGATCTGAATCTGCAATTGGCAACTATATATAATATTACTTATCGTCTGCAGGGAGTTCTGGAATTTAACCGCGAATCAATAGTAAATGGTAATACGGGCAGCAGCGCCGGCTGGTATATTGCGCCGGGAATAAAGGTTGTGCCTTTTAATAATATCGATAAAATAATTTTAGGACTGGGCGTCAGGTTTCCGCTTTCAGATTCAAAAGATTTTAATTCCCAGGTATTATTTTCAATGTTTTATCATTTCTGAATCAATATTAAGTAACATTATACTTACAGAAACAAATGATGTTATTAAAATGCTTGAGGAGAAGTGATGAGAATTATGGTTCTATGCCTAAAATTAATAAAGGAACTGGTGGATTATTTCTTCCGTGACGTAATACATTATAAACTTCGCCTTCATAATAAGTGAAGACTACATTTCGTTGGAAATACTTTTTTCAAAGATATCAATTTCATCGTAATCTGGGTTGAAACCTTGGCCTCTAATTTTATTTTTTCTTTGTTCAGCATCTTCTTTAGATTTGAAAATTTCAGGGTTTTGAATAAATCCGTGGTGAACCCAAACTAGTACAAAAATAGTTTTCATTTTCTATCCTCTATTTTTTAATAGTTCTGTTAAACCAACCAAACACATCTTTATATTCAAGGAAATTGCACAACTCTGAAAGACCGCTAACTTTAAATGTGGGTCTATTAATTTGTCTTAAAAATAATGCTTTACGCATATCATTTGAGACAATACTAAATTTAGGTTTTAAGCGCGGTTCACTCAAATGAAGATCATTAAACCTTAGAAGACCTGAATAAATTGAAGTGGAATATTCAACTTCAAACAATGCTGATAAATCGCTTGAGCCTCTCTTAAGCCATAATACATCAACTTGTTTAATTACATCCAAAACCTTTGCATATCTTTCTGGTAGATCATTTTTACAATCAAACTGTTGCGTAATCTTCCAATCAAGTTTATTTCGGTCTGCATTTGGAATCCAAATGTCATACCCGCGATAAGTGCCAATTGAACCAATTAATGTTTGAATTTGAGAATGGTTAAAATCAGGCATTGAGGTTATTTTATTCTTATCAATGAGTAAATCAAGATTATTCCAACCCATAAATGTCTCAACATTAAATCTTCCGGTATTTGCTATGTACAATTCTGTTCCATCTTTTTCTTGATAAATCTGAACTTTGATCTGTCCATCAGATGCGGGTTCTAAAATTGAAAAGACTTCTTCAAACTCATCGTAAGGAATAAATAAAGGCTCTTTTTGAGTGTCCCACAAAAAACAAAGAACAGAGTTATAGCCGTCGAGTTGTTTTAAATCACTTTTTCGTATTCCATAGAAGGATTGATTCCTGCTATGGACCTTAGAGTAGCGAATATAAATCCTACTAGCCCCATCGTCTATTTCATAAAGAGACAAACTGTTTGGCAACTTTTTTAATCTGCCGTAACGTTTTTCCAAGTTTTGGAGAAGATTAATTTTAATTTGATTGGGCATGCTTAATCTAATTTCTTAATTGCCAACAGAGATTTCCTTTGTCAGAAAGAGTACGAACAATTTCACTTATTATTTTTTCTTGAGTTTCTAAATATTTTTCAATACTTGTTTTTGTTTCGTATGATTTTCCTACATTATATGGTGGTGAAGTTAGAACCAAATCAAATTTTTTGTTTTCATTTTTTTTTAGAATAGCTAAGCTATCCCCCTTTTGGATTTGATACTCTATATCCTTTCTAATAAAGTCAATTAATGGTTCTTTTACTTTCATTATTCTTAAAACTATTTCAGATTTAAGTTATTAGTATGTATAAGTGATAGATTCTACGAATATACACAAAAATTTGTTTGTTTTTTTACAAAGTTAGATAAACACTATTCAATCTTCAACAAAATCTGAAAGGCGACATAAAATGCTGCCTATATATAAGTCATTTTTCATTTTTTTACTTCTTTAACACTAGTATCCTCACACATCTTAGCTTTAAATTGTCTTCAATTCCTCCTCTCCAGCGGAATTATTTCCAGGTTCAGGATATCTGTTACTCTCAGCACTTTTAAGTCTGTTTTTAACTCAAACATAAACAGGGCATATTTTCGCGTCACACAACTCTCCTGAGTTGTGCGGCAGGCTTATGCTCAGGTCTGGAGACC
>CAZQQD010000027.1:0-29855 GCA_964595355.1 uncultured Ignavibacteriaceae bacterium
GGATAAACGATCCTGTTACAATAGATGGCAAACTTTCTGAAGATTTTTGGAAAACAGTACCAGGTGTATCCGATTTCACACAAAGGGATCCAAATGAAGGAACAACACCCTCCGAAAAAACTACCGTATATATTGCCTACGATGACCAAAATATTTATCTAGGCGCTAGAATGTACGATTCATCTCCTGATTCAATTAATGCAAATCTTTCTCGAAGAGACGAAGATTCCAACTCGGATCAATTTACTGTTTTTTTAGATCCTTATAATGATAAAAGAACGGGATATTATTTCGGTATTACTGCAGCAGGTACGCTTAAAGATGGTGTTTTATATAATGATGATTGGGACGATGATTCGTGGGATGGGGTTTGGGAAGGAAAAGTTACTAAGGATAGCAAAGGATGGATAGCTGAGATGAAAATCCCCTTCTCGCAGTTAAAATTCAGGTCAATGAACGTACAAACCTGGGGAATAGATTTTAAAAGAGATATCGCAAGAAGGCATGAAACAGATTACCTGGTTTATATTCCTAAAAAAGAAAGCGGATTCGTTTCACATTTTTTTGATCTGAAAGGAATACGTGATATAAATCCATCGAACAAACTGGAAATACTTCCCTATGTAACTTCCAAGGCAGCATATACAAATCATTCTTCGGGAGACCCTTTTAATGATGGATCACAATATAACGCAGGACTTGGTGCTGACCTTAAATATAATCTTGGAAGTAATCTTACCTTAAACGCAGCAATAAATCCGGATTTCGGTCAGGTGGAAATTGATCCGGCCGTAATAAATTTGAGTGACGCAGAAACATACTTTTCTGAAAAGAGACCCTTTTTTGTAGAAGGTTCAAGCATTTTTAATTTTGGTTACGGAGGCGCCAATAGCAATTGGGGATTTAACTGGGGCAGTCCCGAATTTTTTTACAGCAGAAGAATTGGTGGAAATCCTCACGGAAGCACTCCTGACGACGCTGATTTTGTGGATTATCCTTCCGGCACTCACATTTTAGGGGCTACGAAAATAACCGGCAAAATCGGCGACAATTTTAATATTGGCGCTATTCAATCTGTTACTCAAAGGGAATATGCAGATTACAGGCTGAATAGAAAAACATATGAGACCGAAGTAGAGCCTTTAACTTACTATGGAATTTTAAGAGGACAAAATGAATTTAATTCAGGCAGACAAGGTTTGGGATTTATCTCTACAGTTACTCAAAGATTTTTTAAAGATAATAGGCTAAGGAGTCAAATAAACCAAGGTGCCTACACTGGAGGCATTGATGGATGGACTTTTCTTGATGAAGATAAAACCTGGGTTCTTACGGGTTGGGGAGGATATAGCTATTTAAAGGGAGATAAACAAAGAATGCTGGATGTTCAAGAAAGTTCCCAACATTATTTCCAAATACCTGATTCTAAAACAGTAAGTATTGATAGTAATGCAACTTCATTATCCGGATATGCAGGAAGATTAGCTTTAAATAAGCAGAGGGGCAATTCATATTTTAATGCAGCCTTTGGTCTCATCAGTCCAGGATTTGATGTAAATGATCTTGGTTTTCTTTGGAGAACGAATATAATAAATATGCACGCAGTTGGTGGATACAGGTGGAGAGATCCTACCGGTTGGTACAGAAGTGCATCAGTTAATCTGGCGGCTTTTAGATCTTATAATTATGATGGTGATATAACTTGGGAAGGGTTATTTTCAAATGGTAGTATAGAGTTTCTAAATTATTACTGGGTGTACTGGGATCTTGCTTACAACCCTCACACTGTTAATGATAGGGCAACAAGAGGCGGACCTACTTTGATTAATCCAAGGGGTTACCAATTTGATCTCAGTGTTAATTCCGATGAAAGAAAGAGTTTTATTGTGTATTTGAATTACAATTCTTATTACCAATCAGATAATACTTATAGTTGGGGGTTTGAACCTGATTTTACTTTCAGACCTACCTCTAGCTTGTTAATAAGTTTTCAACCAAGATTTGACAGAAATTATGACAGGAGTCAATACGTTAATACGTTTGATGATCCTTACGCAACAAACACCTATGGTAAACGTTATGTATTTG
This sequence comes from uncultured Ignavibacteriaceae bacterium, assembly GCA_964595355.1. Classification (GTDB taxonomy): domain Bacteria; phylum Bacteroidota; class Ignavibacteria; order Ignavibacteriales; family Ignavibacteriaceae; genus JAKAGZ01. The sequence goes on from CAZQQD010000027.1 coordinate 2,089, forward strand.
GTGAACTTGATCAAAAAACTTTTTCTGCAGGCATAAGAATAAACTGGACTTTCACTCCTACATTAAGCTTACAAACTTATATACAGCCCTTGATATCTACAGGTGCTTATACCAATTATAAAGAGCTTGCCAAAGGTGGAACGTATGATTTTAATGTATATGGACAAGGAAAATCAACATTCGATAAAGCAAACTACGTAGCCGACCCGGATGGCTCAGGCCCGGCACAACCAGTAGATATTGGCAATAATGATTTTAATTTTACATCGTTAAGAGGAAATGCTGTTTTGAGATGGGAGTACAGTCCGGGTTCAGTTTTTTATTTTGTTTGGACACAGACACGCAGCGATAATACTACTAATCCGGATTTCCGGTTCGGAAAATCAATATCAAATATTTTCGATCTTCACCCGGATAATATTTTCCTTATAAAGTTTACATATTGGCTTAATATGTAATAGCTCCTAAATCGTGGTTGGTTGCCCCGCCGCTAGGCGGGGTTTTTATAAATGAGTATTTTTTACTTTTTGTCAGAGTTACTTGAAAGCTTTTGCAATGCCTCCTGCAATTTTTCAAGTTCTTTTGCTGCTTCGTTAAATTTTTTCTGGCCGGAATATTTTAAGTAATTATTAAAAGCCTTATTCGCCTGTTGTATAAGATCACTATTTGGTGTAGTGCTCTTTTGTTTTGTTGATATTTCCTGAGGGGGCGGATTATTATTTGAAGAAGCGTTAAAGAATTTGTTAAGCGCCTGGTCAAATGTTTGAGCATAGCTCATATCATCTCCGTGCATAACCACTACCAGCCGTAGTTCCGGATAAGCCGCGGTTTCAGCCTGCAGGTAAATTGGCTCAACATAAAAGAGTGTGTTGGCAACAGGTATAGCCAGCACATTTCCACGAATCACGTTGGAGCCTCTCTGATCCCACAAAGTTAATTGACCGGATAAAAAACTATCCTGATCAATCTTGGTTTCAACTTGCTGTGGGCCAGTTATCATTTTCCCTTTAGGAAATTGGTATGTTATTAATTTGCCGTAATTATCCGAATCACACAAACCGGCAATCCACCCTATAAGCACCTGCCTGTTTTTAGGTGTAAAGGGGAGAATCAGTGAAAACTGTGGCTTATCAGAACCTGGAACTTGCCAGATAATGTAATAAGGCTCAACCGGCTGAATGTTACTATAATATTTTTCAGTTGCTCTAACCCATAAATCTTCCTGGTTATAGAATACAGTAGGATCGGTCATATGATACTTTTGATAAACTAATCCTTGTGCAAGAAGCATATCTTGCGGGTACCGTATATGTGCAACAAGGCCCTTGTCCATTTCAGATTCGGGTTTAAATAGGCCGGGATAAATTTTACTCCACACTTTTATGATTGGATCATTTTTATCTACTATATAAAAATTCACATTACCGTTATATGTATCTACTACAACTTTAACTGAGTTTCGGATATAGTTTGAACCTAAAAATCCTATTGAGCCGTTTTCTGAAAAAGGTTCGCTATATGGATAGTAGTCTGAAGTTGTATAAGCATCAATCATCCAATAAAGCTTACCCTTATTCAGAACAATATAAGGATCGTTATCAAATTGGAGGAATGGTGCTAGTAATTTTATCCGGTCTTTAATTCGTCTGTGAAACATGATTCTACTGCTATCAGTTGGGTAATCTGAAAACAATAATTGTGTTCCATCAAATTTCCAACCGAATAAAAATTTCCGCCACAAATTTCTTAACTGTACACCGCCTTTACCATTATACCTGTTGTAAACATTTTTATTGCCGTCCGGGTAATCGAACTCTTTCTCTTTTGAATTTACTATAACAGGAGTATTTGTTAATTCGCCATAATAAATTCGTGGTTGAGTAACATCCAGAGTTGAGTCTTCGCTTTCAATAGGTATGTCTTTTATAAGAAGATGAGGAAGCCCTTGTGGTGTAAATTCATTTACTGTAGACATTGTAATACCGTATCCGTGTGTATATTGAAATCTCTTGTTAACGAAAGTTTGGCTTTGCTGTGGAAGACTATTTAAATCCATTTCTCTGGCAGATACCATTACCTCTCTGTAGCTTCCATTAATATTGTATCTGTCTACATCGACGCTTGAAAACTGATAATAAAGTCTGAAACCCTGAAACTGTCTGTATGTTGCATCTAGTGCGCGCCAGTCCCATAATCTTATGTTATTAAAGATTGCCGGATTATTTTTTACTGTGTTCATAGTAAAACTTCCGCTTTCCGGAAACTCTTTTTCCTGAACTTTATTTAGTCCGAAACCATACTGGGTAAATTTTATATTGTTTTTAATGTATGGTCTTTCATATGTGATTTCGCTAGGCTTTACCACCAATCTTTCAAAAAGAGCAGGAATTATAGTAAGACCAACAAACCACAATAATATCATCAGGACGGCTGTGCCGCCTAGTATAAAAACCGGCGAGTTTGAAGAATTAATTTTAAACTTATTAAATACGTTTTTATACTTATTTCTCAATGTTGGAAGAAGTATTACAATACCCGCAAGGACCATCAAAACAATTATGATATTGTAAGCAGGAATTAAAATGTTAGCATCGGTCCAACCCGGGCCAAAAACTACACCGCTGCTTGAATACATCAGGTGATACTTGTTTAGTAATTTTCCAAATGCTAGTACTAATAAAAAGATAAAAGAGTTTATGTATAATGAATTATGAAGTTTTTTAGTTGTTTCAGAAGCAGGGGGAGGTAAATAAAAGAAAAGTCCCTGGGGGCTTATTCTTACAAATGTTGCAATAAATGTAGCTAAAATGCAAAGAAAAGAAATAGTAAAGAACAAACCGTAAATGATGTCCAAGAATGGTAAAGTAAAAAGATAGAACTCTGTACTTTTACCAAAGATAGGATCAATTAATGTTGTCGGGACACTGTTCCAGAATTTCAGGATTACATCCCAGCTTGAATATCCCCACATTGCTCCGGAGAAAGTTGTAATTAAGATAGCAATCCACTTTACGTATTTGAAATCTTTAGGAATTAGCCTTGTCAGTAAATAAGATCCGCCAAGTGAAATCAGTGCGCCGACCAAACCACATACGACACTATAAATAATTTCGAGACCAAATCTATTCTCATATCCCAAAGCGTTAAACCATAATACCTCACCCCAGAAGCCCATAAACCAGAAAATACCGGCAGACAAAAGTCCGATAATTATTCCTAGTGAGACTTTCGCTTTATTTTTTGTTCTTAAACCGTTGAAGAAAACAATAGCGGCGATTGCCAATAAAACTAAAAGTATAGCTGAATACATTTTATTACCCTTTGAATTTAAACTGTACTAAAAACTTTTAAACGTAATCATTCTTTGGTTATTATACCAATCGATTGAATGTCTATTGATTCTAAAAATCTATGTTGAAGCAATTATCTAAAGGAATATGAATCTTTTATGTAGTGAAAAAGTTGATTATTTTTACACATTAAACAGAAAATTAGCTGCCCCCGTAGCTCAGTATGGATAGAGCAGCGGTTTCCTAAACCGTTTGTCGGAGGTTCGAATCCTCTCGGGGGTACAAATTCAAAAAAAACTCTTAAGCCTTTGTAACTTAATAAGTTAGACGATTTTTCTGCCTCCAAGGGATTGATATCTTTTTCTGCCTCCAATGCGAAGATATTACATACAACCCGACATAATTACCGGTAATTTTTCTGATTTTAATTAAATGTAACTCACCACATCACTTTTTTTTGCGATTTTGTGCAAAATTTTAACAAAATCTGAATTTTTGATCTTCCCAATTTCTACCAAACTAATGGCATATTACTTGCATAAATCTTTTTGAATTTAAAAACTAGATCGGTGGAGTATATATGTTATCAGCAATTTTAATTTACGCAATAATCGCTTTTCTTTGCTTTCCGGTTGTGCTCTATTTGTTAAATAATGCTCCTACAGGCAGTGAAGACGAGAATGGCTTTCATCAAGAGGATGCTATTCCGAATACGACCCCTGTGAATTTTTATCACGTACACAGAAGCGCTTAAATTTACGTTCAAGAAAGATGTAAGCCTGAATTAGAATCTTAATATTCCCAGCAATTTGCTGGCAATAAAATAAATTACCGCAGCAGTAAAAAACCATCCTATAAAATCGAGAACTACACCACCTTTTATCATATCCTTTATTTTCATATAACCTGTTCCATAAACCAGTGCATTTGGCGGAGTTGCAACAGGAAGCATAAATGCCATAGAAGCGGCTATAGTTGCAGCAACACATAATGTAACAGGATTATCACCTGTACCTTGAGCAATCGAGATTATTATAGGGATCATCATTGAAACAACGGCTGTGTTTGAGGTGACTTCGGTAAGCAACTCCAGCATAACAATCAATGCAAACATAAGAACAATTGTTGAAGGTGAGCCCAGGATTGAAACAACACTAGTCGCTATCCAATTTGCAAGCCCTGTTTTGAACATTCCATCCGATAGAGCAATTCCACCGCCAAATAAAAGTAATGTTCCCCAATCAACAAATTTTGCATCCGACCAATCAAGAACAAATTTTTGCTGTTTCCAGTTTATAGGTAAAACGAATAAAAGTAGAGCACCAAGCAGGGCGATTATATTCTCATCGAACCACGAAAGATTTTCAAAAAATGATTTTGGGAAAATGAAATTCCAGAATGGATTTGAAACCCATAATAATACTACTGTAACAAATGCTATAATCGTCATCTTTTCGGCTCGTGACCAGTTGCCAAGTTTTCTTCTTTCTTGTACAACAAGCTCTTTTCCGCCTTTGATGTTTTTAACTTCAGGCGGAAATACTTTTAAAAGCACCAGCCACACAATCGGGATAAATAAAATTACGAAGGGAATACCTATTTTCATCCAATCGACAAAATTAATATCTCCTATTCCCGACGAACTGAGTATCGACACACAAATACCGTTTGGTGGCGTTCCTATGATTGTACCCACACCTCCTACAGATGCACCCCAAGCAATTCCAAGCATAATGGATTTTCCAAAGTTAGATTCGCCGACTTTTCCTCCACCCTGTACAATTATACCGGCTCCCAGTGGTAAAAGCATTGCAGTTGTGGCTGTGTTTGAGATCCACATAGAAAGAAATGCTGCGATAGATATCATTCCAAGTAAAACAAATTTAGAATCGTTTGCGATGTTGCCACGTGTAAGAATAAAAAGAGTTAAGCGTTTGTCGAGTTTCCATTTTTGCATAGCAGCAGCCAGCAGGAAACCGCTGAGGAATAAGAATATAATCGGATTTGCATAATTGACAAGGATGTTTTTACCTGTGAATTGGAATATCTTTTCATGATAGAAGCCAGTGACGTGAAACAATGGCAAAACAATTCCGGGCAACAAGGCAGTCACAGGAATGGGTACAGCTTCAGTCACCCACCAGATAACCATCAAAAAAAGTAGCGCAAGTGTAATTTTTGTACCGTATGCCAGTTGTAATATCTGTTGGTTAGAAGAGCCGGAAGGAAGAAGAGATTTTGCGTTTTGTATAAAGCTATCGGGACTGCCGGATAGTAGAATTATCAGAAAAATAACCGGACCAAGTATAAATCCCCCGATATGCCGGTATTTTTCAAACCTTCCTAATGATTCTGAGAGATTATTTCCCACACTCATATAATCCTCACCAAGTTAATAAATAACTTATTATATTTATTTGAATTTTCAAATTTTTATATTAAATGTTGAATCTCAGCCTAAAATAGTTGATTTAAGTTTTCTTATTAGGATTATTAATATTATTTTATATCAATTATCAATTCAGAGGAACAGATTTATATCCTGCAATCAATCAGACTATTTTGTATTTAACAGACCACAAAGTATTTTATTAACAAAAGATAAACGGAGTTAATCAAATGGCTGTAAAGAAAACCACAAAAAAAATTGCAAAGCCAACTGATGATGTATCTGAATCACAGATTGCTGTCCACTGGAAAGAGGAAAAATATTTTAAACCCCATAAAGATTTTGTAGTACAGGCTAATGTTAAAGATGCCAAAGTCCTGAGACGATTCAGCATTAAAAACTTTCCTGGCTGCTATAGAGAATACGCAGAGATGCTCGATTGGTACAAACCGTACAGAAAAATCCTTGATTCGAGCAAGCCCCCTTTTTATAAATGGTTTGTGGGTGGGACGTTAAATGCTTGTTATAATTGTGTTGACAGGCACCTCGACAAATACAAAAATAAAACAGCCCTCCATTTTGTTCCTGAACCTGAAGACGAACTAATACGGCATTTAACATTTCAGGAACTTTATGTAAAAGTTAATGAGTTTGCCGCATTGCTTAAAGATTTCTGTGGACTGAAAGCAGGTGACACAGTAACACTGCATATGCCCATGATTCCGGAGCTTCCAATAGTGATGCTGGCTTGCGCAAGATTAGGAGTAATTCATTCACAGGTATTTTCCGGATTCTCCGGTAAAGCCTGTGCAGATAGAGTTGTTGATGCTAAAAGCAAAGTGTTAATTACAGCAGATGCTTATTATCGCGGCGGAAAATTGATTGATCATAAGGAAAAAGCCGATATTGCTTACGATGAAGCTTTAAAAGATGGACAGCAGATTGAAAAAGTTCTTATCTGGCAACGTTATCCCGGAAAGTATTCTGCTAATACACCGCTCGTTGAAGGACGTGACTTTATAGTTAATGATGTTATAAAAGATTACTATCATGCAAAAGTAGATCCTGTTAAAATGCCTGCAGAAGGAACTCTATTCCTGATGTACACCTCAGGTACTACCGGAAAACCCAAGGGTGCCCAACATTCCATCGGCGGTTATATGGCTTATGTAACCGGGACTTCGAAGTATGTACAGGATATTCACCCTGAAGATGTTTATTGGTGTATGGCAGATATTGGCTGGATTACCGGACACTCATATATAGTATATGGACCGCTTGCATTGGCTGCTTCGTCAGTGATTTTTGAAGGGGTTCCAACTCATCCTGATGCTGGTCGGCCATGGCGTATTGCTGAGGAATTAGGAGTTAATATTTTCCATACGTCTCCCACTGCAATTCGCGCACTAAGAAGAGTTGGACCGGATGAACCGGGTAAGTATAATTTTAAATTCAAACATATGACAACTGTTGGTGAACCAATAGAGCCTGAAGTCTGGAGGTGGTACTATAATGTAGTCGGTAAAAAGAAAGCGTCAATTGTTGATACATGGTGGCAAACTGAAACAGGTGGATTCCTTTGCTCAACATTACCGGGCATTCATAATATGAAACCCGGAAGTGCTGGTCCGGCTGTGCCGGGAATTTACCCGATCATTTTTGATGATGAAGGAAAACCATTGCCCGCAGGCAGTGGAAAAGCGGGAAATATTTGTATCCAAAATCCATGGCCGGGGAGAATGTTAACCATTTGGGGTGATGATGAAAGATTTGTTAGGCAATATTATGCTCGTTACAATACTAAACCCAAAAGTAAAAAATGGCAGGATTGGCCATACTTTGCCGGTGATGGCGCAGTTCAATCTAAAGATGGATATTATAGAATTCTCGGAAGAATTGATGATGTAATAAATGTTGCAGGCCACAGGCTAGGTACAAAAGAGCTTGAATCGGCTGCTCTTATGGTTACTGAAGTTGGTGAAGCCGCAGTCGTTCCCGTGGCAGATCCAATCAAAGGAAAAATTCCTCATGTATTTATTTCTCTTAAGCCGGGAATTGTTGCAAGTGAAGAAATTCAACAGAAAGTAACAAGCACACTGGCAAGCGAGATAGGACCTATTGCAAAACCGGGCAAAGTTTGGATCGTTCCTGATATGCCGAAAACAAGATCCGGAAAAATTATGCGACGAGTTCTTTCGGCAATAGCTAACAAACAAAATGTTGGAGACATTACTACGCTTGCAAACCCACAGGTTGTGGAAGAAATTCAGAAGATGTCTTAATTAATTCTTTATTTATAAGGGAAATTCCTTACACTTGTAAAGGACTTCCTTTTTATTTATATATTCCTCATTGCGATTTAAACATTTGGAGGGGGAATAATTATGTTCCGAATTATACCCGAAGGTCATTCATACAGAGAGCATGTTTTGTTGAAGAATGGCCAGGGGCTTCTATTTAAACCTGCTACCGCAAACGATGTACCCCTAGTTGAAAAATTTATGAACTCAGTTTCGAAAGAAAGTCTTCGTATGAGATTTATGGCTTCAATTTCACAGGTGTCTGAAAATTTTATAAAAGGTCTCTGCAACGGTGACTTCAAGCAATCTGCCTGCCTGTTAGCAATTAGCGGTGAAGGAAATAAGGCTAAGATAACAGGTTTGGGAAATTATATTGCAGTTGGGAACCAAAGGACGGCAGAAGTTGCCTTTTTAATTGGAGATAAATTTCAGGGGCTTGGGATAGGAACATTGCTTCTTGAGCGACTGGCCGGATTAGCTATTGCAAATGGCTTCGTTGAATTCGAAGCAGAAGTGCTTCCCGATAACCAGCCGATGATAAATGTATTTAACAGTTCAGGTTTTGAGAAGCACCAGGTTTGGAGTACTGACACAATACATATTGAATTACCCGTGAGTGGTGCAGCAGGTCTTTGGGAAAGAGCAGGTTTACGGGAAAGAATTGCTGTCGCTAATTCTTTACTTCCATTAGTTAATCCAAAAGCCGTAGCAGTTATCGGTGCTTCGCGCCGAACAAATTCACTAGGCAACCTGATATATAAGAATATCACTTCATCTAATTTTAGCGGGAAAGTTTATCCGGTTAACCCACAGGCGGAATCAGTTAACGGGACTAAAGTTTATTTGTCTTCAAAAGAAATACCTGAAAAAATTGATCTTGCTGTTATAGCAATTCCGGCAGATAAAGTTTATGAAGCAGCACAGGATGCGATTGAGTCTGGCGCAAAAGGTTTGGTAGTAGTATCAGCAGGTTTTGCTGAGGCTGGTGATAAAGGCAAAAAGTTACAGAACAAGCTTGTGGAATTAGTCAGATCAAGCGGAGTGAGATTACTTGGACCAAGTTGTCTTGGATTAATAAACTCTGATACAAATGTAAATCTCAATGCGAGCCTGGCTCCTAAAATGATGTTAAAAGGATCTGCGGGATTTTTTTCCCATTCAGCAGCGCTAGGGCTGGTGATTTTAAATTATGCAAGAGAAAAAGGAATTGGCTTTTCAACCTTTGTTTCGGCAGGTAACAGGGCAGATGTTTCCGGAAATGATCTTCTTCAATACTGGGAAGAAGATCCCAATACAAAAATGGCAATTCTTTATCTTGAAACTTTTGGTAATCCGCGAAGATTTGTAAGAATTGCCAGAAGGATGATATATAAAAAACCGATTCTTTGTATTAAAAGCGGCAGAAGCTTTGCGGGAAGAAAAGCCACTGAAGCCAAAAGCGGATTGCGGACAGGCGGCGAATTAGAAATTGAAGCTTTGTTCCATCAAACTGGAATTATACTTTCGCCAACCCTTGAAGATCTTTTTGAAGTTGCCGTAATACTTGCTCATCAACCAATGCCCCGGGGAAATCGTGTGAGCATAATTGCAAATTCTTCCGGTATGGCGACTCTCTTTGCAGATGCCTGTGAAGTTAATTCTCTTTCAATAGAAGGTCCTGGAATTTTGGATCTTGGTGCATTTACTTCTACTGAGAGTTACGAAAAGGCTGTAGAGAAAGCATTGGCTGATAATAATGTGGATTCGTTGTTAATTGGTTTTGCCTGCGTAGGAGATTGTGATACCGAACCAGTTGCAGAAGCAATCAGGAAAGGTGTGAATAAGGCTTTTGCAAAAATCGGGATTGTAAAACCTGTTTTGCTTTGTTTAATGGGAGCTATTGGAGCAATTTCACTGGTTGATGAAAGTGATAAAGAAAGCAGCAAAAAATTTCCAGCATTTCGTTTTCCCGAATCTGCAGTTAACGCACTTGGAAGAATTGTAAAATATGTTGAATTCAGGAAAAAACCGCCCGGCAAATTGTTGTGGTATAAAGACGTGAATGCCGAGAAAGCGAGAGAGTTCGTTAGTAGACTATTAGCTAAATCATCTGCTGCTGATGAGGTTATAAAACTAAATAAAAAATCAGCTTCTGATTTGTTAGTGCATTTTGGAATTTTAAAATCAGTTAAAGCTCCTAAAGATTCACTGAGAATTAAAATTAGAGTAAAGCCGGATCAATTGTTCGGACCATTGCTGGAAATAATATTAGAAAACGCTCAATCTATTTTTAGGATTACTCCACTTACTGAAAGAGATCTTGAAGAGATAAAAAATCAATTAGGATCTGTAAAAAGCAAAGGTGTGCTTGAAATATTGGGAAGAGTTTCACAGATGATAGAAGAATTACCATGGTTATGGGAAGTAGAATTGGAGGTTACGACTATGACCAAACCTCTATTAATTTCCGATCCGATTATAAAAATAAAATCAGGGAACATTGAAAGACCAACTTATTAAATATTGGGGGTATATCTATGTTAATTAATGAAGTGATGAAAAAAGATCCGATCACTATTACTGCTGATACTAAGTTGAACAGCGCATATAAATTGATGAATGAAAAGAACATCAGACATCTTCCGGTAATGAAGGATACAAAACTTGTAGGTGTTGTTACTGATCGTGATCTGAGGCTTGCTACCAGTAAACTTGCCGAACATCCGTTTGATTCGGATACAGAAGTTGAAAAAATAATGAGTCATCCTGTAAACACTATTAGTCCGAATGATCCTGTTGAAAGGGCAACTCAAATAATGAGAGAACTAAAAATAGGGTGTCTGCCAGTTGTTGAAGAATTAAGTCTTGTCGGCATTGTTACCGTAACTGATCTGCTTGATGCATTGCTAATGCTCACCGGTGTTTATCGTCCATCGGGAAGACTTGATATTAAGCTGCCAAACAAACCGGGAGAACTTGCTAGACTTGCATCACTACTTGCGGAAAAGAACGTGAATATTCATTCAATACTGACTTACCCTGATAAAGAGGAAACAGTAAGATTGATGTTGAGAGTCGGTACTATCGAAATGAAAATGCTTGCTGAAGTAATTTGCAACGCTGGTTTCCAGGTAATCTGGCCTGTGCATATCGCATGTGTAAAATAATATATCATCCAAAATATAGTCTTTATGATCTTGGGAAAGGCCACCCTTTCAATCCGGTCAGAATTGAAATGATGCTTGATCTTTTGAAAGAGCTGGGTCATTCCATTGATGTGGAAACACCTGAACCAGTCACACCTGAGATGCTTTTTGCAATTCACGATGAAAGTTATGTTAAAACTATTGAAGCGTTGAGTAAGGGAGAAAATAAGGCCGAAGCTGAAAATTATGGACTAGGCACAATTGATAATCCTATTGCTCCAGGTATGGCCGAAGGTGCAAGATATCATACAGGCGGAACATTGCATGGTGCAAAATTACTACTTGAAGAAAAAGCAAAAAAAATTTTGCAGCTTGGCGGGGGCTTTCACCACGCACACAAAAACTTTGCAGCCGGGTTTTGCATATACAATGATCTAGCACTTACAATTAAAGAAATGACTAATTATGGCTGGCATGTTGCTTATATTGATATCGACGTTCATCACGCAGACGGAGTTCAGGAAATTTTTTATACAGATGATAAAGTCATGACAATATCGCTTCACGAATCAGGAGAGTTTTTATTTCCGGGAACCGGGTGGATTCACGAACTGGGTCAGGGTATGGGCAAAGCTTTAAAATTAAATTTACCTCTTGATCCTTTTACTGAAGGTGAATCATTTCTTGAAGTTTTTGAAGGAATTGTAGAGCCCGCACTCAGATGGTATAAACCAGATGCACTTATAGTTATGGCAGGTGCTGATGCTCATTTTTCTGATCCACTTGCTGATCTGATGCTCACAACTTATGATTACGAAAAAATATTCAGAAAGATATTAGGCTTTGCTGAGAAATATTCAAAAGGTAGAATAATGTTTACGCTTGGGGGTGGTTACTCGATAACTGCTACACCCCGGATTTGGACACTTTTATATTTAATAATAAAGAATCTGCAAATCCCAGAGAAGCTTCCTGAGAAATGGAGAAAAAAATGGAGTGAAAGAATCGGGACTGAACTCCCGGAATTTCATCATGATCAGATTCCTTCATACGAACCAATACCAAGGAAAAAAGAGATTGAAAAGAATAACAAGGAACTCATTCGCAGAATGAAGGATTCTGTCGCGCAATACTGGATTTAGTCTTTAAGCTTAAATACCTTCCATCCTCATTTTTCACCATCTACTAAGAAATATGTAACTACTTGCTGGTTAGTTCTTTAATATAGAATAATCAAAAAAAATAATTATTTAAGAGGTTCTTGTGAAAAAAACGGCCCTTTTAGCTTTTTTTGCGCTCTCTACACTCATTATATTCAGCTGTAGAAATAAAGAAGATATTTCTAATAATAAGGACGATATTTTAACTTTCAGAAATAACAATTCACATACGGGTATTTTTTCTGATAGCAATATTGAACGACCTGATGGATTCAATTGGATTTTTAAAACCAACGGACCGATTAGATCTACTCCCGCAGTTTTTAATGAAACAGTTTTCTTCGGAAGCTCTGATGGAAACTTTTATGCCGTTGATCTAAACTCCGGAAATGAAAAATGGGAATTCAACAGTGGAGCTTCAGTAACATCATCACCATCTATTTCGGGGAATAAAATATTCTTTAGTAGCCGCAGCGGTTATTTGTTTGCACTTGATTTAAACTCGGGAGAAGAGATCTGGAAATCTGATCTTGGCAGGGACCTTCCTTACAACTGGGGATTTGACTATTATGTTTCATCACCTGTAGTTGAGAATAATAATATTTACATCGGAAGCGGTGCTGGGAAATTTTATTCAATAAATACAAATAATGGAGAAGTAAACTGGGAATTTAATTGTAATTCCAGAATAAGATCAACGGCGGCTTTAAGTAACGGCTTTGTTTTGTTTGGTGATATGGACGGTAGATTTTATGCTCTTCATAAAGACATGGGATCACAGGCTTGGAAGTTTGAAGTGGAGGGTATTAAGTATGATAACTCAAAATTTGGATTCGACAGAAAATCGATAATGAGCTCCGCAGCAGTTTCAGGAAATAATGTTGTGTTCGGGAGTCGTGATGGTAGTCTTTACAATTTGAATATAGAAACCGGAAAAGAAATATGGAAAGTAAGCCATGGGACATCTTGGATAATTACTTCACCCGCAATTTACAATGGTGTTGTTTATGAAGGCAGTTCGGATGCAAGATTTGAACAGGCTGTTGATTTAAAAACAGGGAAAGAAATCTGGAAAGCAAATTCAATACAGGCGGTCTGGTCATCCCCTGCTGTTACAAAGAGCGCAATTTATTTTGGCGATTTTTCTGGTACTTTATTTGCGCTTGATTTAAGGACTGGAAAAGAAAAGTGGAAAAATAAATTAATGAACTGTTTTATAGCTTCGTCCCCGGTTGTTGTAGGTAAAAATATTTTAATAGGGGGAGATGATGGAAATTTATATTGTATAAGCGGCAGCGATAAACCTAAAGAAGCAGTGACTATTAAACGAGCAGTTTATTGGCAGGAAAATAAATCGTTTAATTGGTTTCACAACGGTGTTGATATGGCTCTCAGAGATTATTTTAAATCCAAAGGTTACGAAGTACTTGATAAAAATTCACTCGCGAAATTTTTTAAAGATCAGATTGAATCCAAATCATCAAGCGTTGTTATTTTCGCCTCTAATAATGTACCTTTCACTGTTTTCGATGAAGAAGAAAATAATTTTCTTATAAAAGATTACTTAACTAATAATGGTAAAATAGTGTTTCTTGGTGCTAATCCTCTTGGATATATTTTTGATAAGAAAACCGGTTCACTTACCAGAGTAGATTTTAGAATTCCTTCAAAAATTTTCGGTGTTGATTATAAGGGAGAATTGACCGATGCTATGAAGGGATGGTTCTATTCAAGTGTTACTTCCGAAGGAGAAAAATGGGGATTATCCGGATGGTGGGTTGGAATTGCTTCAGTTGCCAGAGATCAGGTTACAGAAATATTGGCTGAAGATGAAAACGGAAATGCTGCTGCCTGGGTCAAGAATTTTGGAGGACCGGAAGGGACCGGGCTTGTTCAGTTATGGGTAAACAGGTCGATCCAACAGGACTATTCTGCTATAAAAAATGCAACAGAATATGGATTATAATCAAATTTTTAATAATTATAGAAATTTATGAGGCATCATTTTTGCTTACTGTTTAAATAATATACTAAAACTAGTGTCAATTTTGGCTAAAATTCAACTATTAAGAATGATTGTAACTTTTTTGCTATGAAATAGTATAAAATTAATGAAAATTTTACTTGAAGTTTAACTTAAAATTATTATCTTAACGCTATATGAACTAAGACCTTGAGCCTATGAAAAGAGTTGGGTTACTATTTTTTTTAATATTAAGTATTTCGTTATTTGCACAGGATTATACAGAGAAATTTACTGAAGGCGTAAATCGTGAAGTCAGTCAGATTTCAAATGATGATTCAGTGCTTGTGTGGGTATTTTTTAAAGATAAAGGAAAATCATTGAGCAAATATTACGAAGACCCGACACTTGTTGTTAGCCAAGCTTCTCTTATTAGGCGATCACACGTTATCAAAAATGGTTCACTCATTGACCAAACAGACCTTCCTGTTAATAAAGGGTATATAAGTCAAATAGAAAATCTTGGCATTAAAATAAAGCATATCACAAAATGGTTTAATGGTGTTTCGTGTTACGTTTTAAAAAGTGATCTGGATAAAGTTTCGTCACTTTCCTTTGTGAAAAAAATTGATTTTGTCGGCAGATATAAAAATGCTGCGGAACCGATATTAGATAAAAACTATAATCCTCCCTCAAACAATTATTTTAATAAAATTAATAATACTCACACAGTTGATTATGGACAATCTCTTGCAGAATTAGAACAGATTAATGTACCTAAAGTTCACGATATGGGTTATACAGGTTCGGGAATAATAATTTGTGTTATGGATGCAGGAGTGAGTAATCTACAGCACGAGGTTTTTGATAATATTAATATTTTGGATCAGTATGATTTTGTAAATAATGATAGTGATGTTTCGAACGAGGGAGACTTAGGTGACGGATCACACGGTACCTGGACGCTAGCTCTTATCGGAGGGTTTAAATCTGGTATACTAGTTGGTTCTGCATTTGATGCCACGTTTCTTTTGGCAAAAACTGAGAATACATCAGGTGAATCCTCAGTTGAAGAAGATAACTGGATTGCAGCAGCGGAATGGGCAGAAGGTAAAGGAGCCCAGGTATTTTCGACTTCACTTGGCTACAGATATGATTTTACATCAGGTTCTGGTTATACTGCACAGGATATGGATGGACATACAGCAATAATTACACTTGGGGCGGAAATGGCTGTGAAAAAGGGAATTGTAGTAGTCAACTCGGTAGGGAATGATGCGGGTAGAGGAGGTCCAAATACATTAAATGCCCCTGCAGATGGTGACAGTGTTATTGCAGTAGGTGCAGTTTATACTAATGGAGCACGTGCATTATTCAGCAGTTATGGTCCAACAGCAGATGGAAGAATAAAGCCCGATGTTATGGCTGATGGGGTTTATAATTATATACCGTATGCAACGCCAGGAGATAGGAGTGATTATAGAAGTGATTATTATGGCACATCATTTTCCTGTCCGCTTGTAGCAGGTGTGGCCGCTTTAATTCTGGAGGCTCACCCTAGTTGGACTCCAATACAAGTAAGGGATGCACTGAGAAATACGGCTTCAAGAAGCTATGAACCTGATAGTTTATACGGCTGGGGTATCATTAATGCACTTGCAGCAATTGATTATACAACGGGGATTAACAATAATGGCGGAAATAATCATACTAACAACAGCATTCCTGATAGCTATGAGCTTGCACAAAACTTTCCAAATCCCTTTAATCCCTCTACAACAATAAAATATCAGATAAAGGATGGGGGATATGTAACTCTGAATGTTTATAATCTGCTTGGAAATCTTGTTTCAACCCTAGTAGACAAAAACCAGCCTGCCGGCACTTATTATGTTAATTTTAATGTTAATTCTGCCAAGAATCCGCTTCCGAGTGGTGTTTATTTTTACCGGTTACAGGTAGGTAGTTTTGTTTCCACTAAAAAAATGATTATAATGAAATAATTTTGCTCTAATTATTTAATTTCTTTATAGTTACAAGGATCGGGTTCTTTTAGTATTGTTTTTTAAATTCTATTTTATTATTAATTAAGCGAGATAATTCGAGTTTTTTGAAAAGATGCAGAATTAGTTAGTCCATATGATAAGGTATAGATTACTTGTAATAATAAAAAAACGTTGAGGCAATTATGAAACAGCAAAGAATAAATATTTCCGAATTGCAGGATGACTGGTCTCATTTTATTAACCAAATAATGCAGGGAGATGAGGTTATACTTACTAAGGTTGATAAACCTATTGCTATTATCTCACCAGTTAAAAATGACACTTCTTCCCGAAGAAAACCATCTGTGAAAAAGACAGAATATAGGGAAGAAATGGTCGAACAAAGTTCCACTAATAGCGAGTGGTGGTTAGGTTAATAAAGAAGGATTAGACTGTATTAAAATAAGCCTTTAAAATTAAACGGGTTACTATGTCTAAAAATTAGACCCTACCAATTTTAATCTCCTTAGTGCTGCCCCTTTTTACAATATATACTGCCAGCAATATTATTAAAGCTCCAATAATTATAGCTGTATTAAGTTTCTCATCAAGAATAAGCCAGCCCAAGAATAAAGCTATTACAGGATTTATATATGCATATGTTGAAACAAATGAAATCGGCAAATGACTTATCACATAAATATATGCACCGTAAGCAATAAAAGCACCGAACACAAGTAGATATAAAAAGGCAAGAAGTGAGTCCTGAGTAAAATGAAACCTTGGATATTCTCCCAGCGCACCTGAAACAATAGTTAAAGCTAAACCCGCAATAAACATTTGTACCGCTGCATTCATTAAAGGATGAACCGTGACTTTAATATATTTTGAATAAACTGTTCCTGAAGACCACCCTAAAACACCTACCATTAGACCTATTATCCCTGAAAGATACGATGGATCGAGTAGCAATTGAAAATCGATTCCTAAAATAAAACAAACTCCAGCCAAACCTAGTATCAGGCCTGTGGCTATCATGAAGTTTAATTTTGGTCCAACAGGTAAAACGGATTCTATTCCTGCTACCCAGAAAGGCATTGTTGTAATTAATAGAGCTGTTAATCCACTTGGCAGCCATTGTTCTGCAAATGCAACCAGGCCATTACCTACTCCAAGCAATAGTAGTCCTACAACGGCAATATGTTTTAAATCTTTCTTTTGAGGAAGTTTGTAACCGCGGAGTTTTAGGAATATAAGAATAATGGGCCCTGCCAAAAGCCATCTTAAGCCGGCAAACAGAAGTGGCGGCACGTCTTTAACACCAACCCGGATCGCAAGATATGTTGTTCCCCAGATTATACAAATTGAAAACCAGGCTATATATGCTTTTAAATTTTCTTTATTCATGTTTGTTTTAATAAAAGACTAAAAATAGTAAAAATATTTCTGAATTCTTGCTTTTATTTTATTAATAATTTTTAAATTGTAATTCTGTGAAAATCATATTCGGATTATAGTTAATAGTTCTTTTTGTGAGAAAATTATTTAATTATAAAACTCTTAATGAAAAAGATCGATTTAAATAAGCTAACCGCAGTGTTGCCAAGACACCCTGGCATTTTGGGCAAACAGGAATACTTTAACTCGGCGGTTTTGATTCCAATTATAGAGTTAAACGGTGTGTCTTGTTTTTTATTTGAGAAACGTTCGGCAAAAATTAGACAGGGAGGGGAGATATGTTTCCCGGGAGGTGAGTACGATCCTAAAATTGATAAATCGATCGAAGATACTGCTATTCGTGAAACAATTGAAGAATTAGGAATTACAAAAGATATAATATTTAAAATTGGTTATCTGGATACTTTTGTCGGGCCAATGGGAGTTACTGTCGATTCTATAATTGCCAAACTTGAATTGTCTGACCTAAATGCAATTATATATGATAAAAATGAGGTTGAAAGAATTTTTACCGTACCGGTTTCTTTTTTTCTTGAAAACCCTCCGGAAGTATATGGAATGCGTCTGGAATTGCACACGCATTATTTAAATGACAAAGGAGAGAAAATAGATTTGCTGCCAGTTAGGGAGTTGGGGTTACCCGAAAGATATTCCGGACCCAGGCAGGGTAAAAAGCACAATGTTTATGTGTATAAAAAAGAAAATGAAATCATTTGGGGAATTACAGCGGCGCTTATATTTGAATTTATTAATAAGATAAGCGAAACTCTATAAAACCATAATTACATCTGTGTGGTTGTTTAGTTTCTGATATATTAAATCTCTTGCTGCTTCGGACGGCACTGTGATTTTAAAATTCAAGCTGAAATAATTTTCATTCTTGCTTACGTTTGAGGGAGTAACCTCGTAAACAAGCTCAAGTGAAGCCGTTTCTATTGCTGCAATCAATTTATCCACGTCCTTGCCTATAACTTTGTAAATCCACTCACAAGGGTATTTAAGTTCAGGCCTTTCGCTATTGCTGTCTAAAATCATATTAACTCTTTTTGTGATATTTCCAATTATGGGCAAAAAAATAAGGTTAAGTTCGTATATTTAAAGTATAGATTTTTAACTATACTGTAGTAGAAAAATTACTAATATTTTTAATAAAAATTTTACATTAAAAGAGAAAAGAACGGGAGTTTAGAAATGACAGGAATTGTAGATGTAATTGCAAGAGAAATTCTTGATTCAAGAGGTAACCCAACATTAGAAGTTGAGGTTCTGTTAGAAAGCGGTGTAGTAGGTAGGGCCGCAGTTCCCAGCGGTGCTTCAACCGGCGAACATGAAGCAGTTGAATTGAGGGATGGAGATAAAAATCGTTACAGTGGTAAAGGAGTTTTAAAGGCTGTTGATAATGTAAATGAGAAAATAGCAGATGAGATTTTAGATATGGACGCTGCTGAACAGAATGAGATAGATAATTTTTTAATAGCTATGGATGGTACGCCGAATAAATCGGTGCTTGGAGCAAATGCAATTTTGGGCGTCTCTCTTGCTTGTGCGAAAGCTTCTGCTGAAACTCTTGGACTTCCGCTTTATCGTTATATAGGTGGTGCTAATGCAAAAACACTTCCCGTACCTATGATGAACATTTTAAATGGTGGAAAGCACGCTGACAATAATGTCGACTTTCAGGAATTTTTAATTATGCCGATCGGAGCCCCAAATTTTGCTGAAGCTTTGAGAATGGGTGCTGAAACTTTTCATTTTTTAAAATCGGTATTACATAAAAAAGGTTATAATACTGCAGTTGGTGACGAAGGAGGTTTCGCGCCAAATTTAAAATCAAATGATGAAGCATTGGAAGTTATACTTGAAGCAATTGAAAAAGCTGGTTTCAAAGCAGGAACTGAAATAGCAATTGCACTTGATCCTGCAGCTAGCGAGTTCTTTATAAAAGAAAAAAATGCTTATCATCTATTTAAATCAAAACCAAATGAAGTTATATCGATTGAAAAAATGGTTGATTACTGGACAAACTGGATAAAACAATATCCTATTATTTCTCTTGAAGACGGCTTGGCCGAAGATGATTGGGATGGATGGAAATTATTGACAGATAAGCTTGGAAATAAAATTCAATTAGTAGGCGATGATATTTTTGTAACTAATACCGAAAGACTTTCTAAAGGAATAGGAATGGGGGTTGCAAATTCTATATTAATAAAAGTTAATCAGATCGGTACCTTAACGGAAACTTTAGATGCAATTGAAATGGCGAAGAAGGCTGGGTATACAAATGTAATAAGTCACCGTTCTGGCGAAACAGAAGATACAACAATTGCTGATATAGCAGTTGCAACAAATGCCGGACAAATAAAGACAGGCTCTCTCTCAAGAACTGATCGGATTGCTAAGTATAATCAGTTATTGAGAATTGAAGAAGATTTAATAGATAGTGCAGTATACCCGGGAATTTCTGCAGTCAATTATACTGCTTAATATTTTGAAATCCCAACTGATTACCCGGTCGGGTTTACTTATTGAAAAAATTTTTATTGCGGAAACATCAAATGCCAACCAATCAACTCCAGAATTGTGAAAATTTAATTAAAAAAAATAAGATTGAGACAATTGACCTTAAATGTATAGATTTAACAGGTCGTCTGCACCACATTTCATTACCAGTTTATCAGGGAATTCTTCAGAAAATGATGAAATATGGTGTAGGGTTTGACGGTTCAAGTTATGGTTTCAGAAAGGTAGAAAACAGTGATATGATTCTTATTCCCGACCTTTCTACTGCTGTTATTGATCCGTTTCGTGATGCACCAACACTGAGTTTTTACTCACATATAGCTTTAACTGATGGGAAACATACACCGTTTTCTCAGGACGGAAGAATGCTTGCTAAAAAAGCAGAATCTGTGTTAAAAGAAATTACCGGAGCTGATAAAAGTTGGTGGGGACCGGAATTTGAGTTTTATATTTTTTCAAATGTTGAATATGATACCCGTACTTCTGCTTCATATTACAAAGTTGAACATGCCGAAGAGTTTTACAAAAAAGCATATCACGCTGCAAACCCGTTTGATGTTTACGACGATTTCCGGGATGAAGCTTGTAAAATTTTGAAAAAATTCGGAATAAACGTGAAGTATCATCATCATGAAGTGGGGGAAAGAGGGCAGCAGGAAATTGAAACATACTTTTCTGATCTGTTAACTACGGCAGATAATATAATTTCTTCTAAATATGTATTGTTCAATTTTGCAAGACAAAAAGATTTGTTCATAACTTTTATGCCCAAGCCAATGTACCACCAGTCCGGCAACGGGCTTCATCTTCACTTGTATCTGACTAAAAAAGGTAAAAATCTTTTTTACAAGAAAGGTGAATATGGAAATATTAATGAATTAGGAGGATATTTTATCGGGGGTATGCTAAAACATGGGCCTGCGCTTTCTGCTTTTACAAATCCAAGTACAAATTCATATAAAAGACTCGTTCCTGGTTTTGAAGCACCTGTCGCCCTAACATATGGGCAGGGAAACCGGGCCTCCGCTATCAGAATTCCAAAATATGTGTCTAACCCGGATGAAACGCGTTTTGAGTATCGTCCGCCTGATGCAACAGCAAACCCTTATTTGTGTCTTGTAGCAATGTTGCTTGCAGGGATTGATGGGGTCGTAAATAAAGTTGATCCTGTTAAGGAAGGTTTTGGTCCATACGACAAAAATTTTTTAGAGGACGAACACACAGAAGGTATTCATTTCCTTCCCAGAAACTTAACAGAAGCCCTTGATGCTCTTGCTGAAGATAATGACTTTTTGAAAAGAGGAAATATTTTTACTGACGAGCTTCTCAATCAGTGGGTAAATATTAAGCAGGCTGAGATAATGTCGATTGGTACGATGCCTCATCCCTTTGAATACAAAATGTACTTCACCTTATAATACGAAAGGCTAATAATTATTTAATTACAACTTTTTTCTCTGGTCTTTTCAGATAATCTGAGAAGCCTTGTGCTGGTGAAGTCTTTTTGTCCCTTCTTAGTAAATAATGGGATTGAAGTTGAATTATTTTCACAAGTTTTATTATAGATATCTTTAATATTAAAATAATTTTTTGGGGATAGTTTTAATGAATTCCACGAAAATTATATTATTTTACCCACCTAATTATTCAATTATAAGCGATCACCTATGCCTTTTATTGGTGAATTAAGTGCACTTGCTACAGCTTTTTGCTGGTCTGGAAGCTCGATGGCATTTACTGCTGCTTCAGAAAGAATTGGTTCACTTCAGTTAAATATTAACAGAATGATACTTGGAGTATTCTTGCTTCTGCTGACTATTTTTTTTCTGGATTTAAACTATTCCGTTACGTCTTATCAGGTTAAGTTTCTTATAGCAAGCGGTTTCGTTGGATTTGTAATCGGTGATTCGTTTTTGTTCCAAGCTTTCCGAATGATAGGTGCACGTATAGGAATGTTGATGATGTCCCTCGTTCCTGCTATCTCAACAGTCCTTGCATATTTCTTTCTACACGAAATGATTAATCTTTGGGGAATAACTGGTATAATAGTTACAATGTGTGGAATTGCAATTGTAATTCTACAGAGGAACCCTGATATTGCATCTAAATATAAATTGAGTAAATTAGGAATTTTCTTTGGATTTATGGGAGCATTCGGACAGGCGGCGGGAATGATATTTGCAAAATTTGCTTTTGATGCAGGTCATATAAACGGGTTTGTTGCTACATTTATTAGGCTTGCTTCGGCGGTAATAATTTTTTTGCCGCTCGCTGTGCTTGCTCGTAAATATAAAAATCCAGTTAGACTCTATAAAAGAGATGCAAAAGCTCTGGCATTTACTTTTACTGGAACTATCTTCGGACCTTTCCTGGGAGTGACTTGTAGTCTTATTGCGATTGCTAACACAAAGGTAGGGATTGCTTCGACAATTATGGCTACAGTGCCCGTAATTATGCTACCTTTAGTAAGAGTTATTTATAAAGAAAGACCGACGTGGCGTTCGGTCATTGGTGCATTTCTTGCGGTAGGCGGTGTAGCAATTTTATTCTTTAGGTAATCCTATAAATTTTCTTTATATACCTGATAAGTATTTTCGTCGAAGCAGACAAAAATCACTTTTTCAATAGATTGATTTTTTTCTAAAAATTCCTTCACTTCCTTTATAGCAATTTTTGTAGCTCTTTCAAGGGGAAAGTGATAAACACCTGTACTGATTGCAGGGAAAGCGATGGTCTTAATATTATTTTCTACAGCTTGCTTCAATGAATTTTTATAACAATCGGCAAGCAATTTTTCTTCATTATGATTTCCGCCATTCCAAACCGGGCCTACTGTGTGAATTACGAATTTTGCAGGGAGATTATATCCATTGGTAATCTTTGCAATTCCGGTTGGGCAGCCGTTTAATGTCCGGCACTCTTCAAGTAATTTCGGACCGGCTGCCCTGTGAATAGCACCATCAACACCGCCGCCGCCCAAAAGAGATGTATTAGCGGCATTAACAATAGCGTCTGCTTTTAGTTTTGTAATATCACCTTTTTCTATTTCAATTTTATTATTCATTTCTAAAGTCTGCTTTTAGAAATAAATTCTAATATAGCTTTTAAATAATCAATCAAAAATTTGATTATTTAATTTCTTCTGACAAAAAATTCCTGAACTAATCTATCCCAATCATTAGGGGCTAAATTTTCAAGCTCACCTATTGAAATATCATCGCCTGTTACCTCTGCTTTTGGCCTATCGATTTTCTTCACTCCTTTTAAGGCAGTTCGAAAATGTTCAATGTCCTCCTGATAAAATGAAACAGCGGTGTTACCAACTTTTAGTTCTTTTATTTCATTATCTATGTTATCGGCATCTATTACGCAGATCCAGTTTGAATCATACGGTGTAGTGTTAAGGGCATCAATTTCATTTTTCAGAAAACTGTTGATCCTTTTAACCTGACCGGAAACCGGCGAGTTAAATCTTATTGTTTTCTGCCCTTGTTTTACACTAAACAAAGGTTGTCCTTTAATGACCTTCATTCCAAGGTTAGGAAATTCAAAGTCGTCTATCTTTCCTATTAATTTTCTTGCAAAGTCATCAATACCGACATTCACTGTTCCATCCTGCTGCATACTTGCCCAGCAATGTCCGTTTGAAATAAAAACCCCACCAGGAATGGAAAACTCATCTGCCTTCATACTTTCCGTTGAGGCAAGATGAGTAATATGGACTTTTGGTTTTAGTTGTTTTTGAATTTTATCCTGCCTTTTAATTACCAGAGTTTTAACAAAGTCTAAAAGTTCATCTTCTGTAAAAGGTTTTTGTACATAATCCATTGCTCCGTATTTCATACATTCTACAGCAGTTTCAACTGTTGCATACCCTGTAATGATAACCACATCAATATCAGGCCTTAAATGTTTAACCGACTTTGTTACTTCAAGTCCATCCATTTCAGGCATTTTCAAATCAGTAAAAACAAAATCATAATGATGTGTTTGTATTAATCCAAGCGCTTCCTTTCCGTTCTCGACTGTATCTATAGAATATCCATCCAGAACAAGAATTTTTCTGAAACTGTCTAAGATGACCGCTTCATCATCTACACAAAGTATTTTTGCTTTTGGATCCGGGACTTCAGCTCGTTTCAAAGATTTTGCTTCCTTGCTGTAATCGAGTTGAAGGCTTACTTCAAGAGCTTTGGCTCTTTCGGTCTGGGCTTTCTTTTCTCTCATTTTTCGCCCGATATATCTGATAAGGATATCAAATATTATAAATAATATTAGTGCTATTATGAAGAGTGCCATTGTTATTCTCCTTACTATAAATTTAATTTATTCTCTTTCAATTTTTATATTCTGTCTGAACTGCAGGATATTAGTCTTTGCAATTCATATTTTGTATCATTTGGAATTATTCTGTACAACCATCCTTCGAAATAAGGATCTTTTTCTATTATTGTTTTATTCTTTTGTAATTCCTGATTAATTTCAACAATCCTTCCGCTGACCGGGGCAAGCACAGAATGTGTTAATAAATCTGTACAAGCTATCTGTGCACAGGAATTTCCCTGAATGATTTCTTCTTCCGTTTTCATAAGCTGAATTTCTAAAACAGAGCTTATTGTTTTTAAAAACAAATCGGTTACTCCTACTAATGCAGACCCTTTTTTGTCAAGAGAAACCCACGAAGCATATCCAAGTCTATAGTATTTTGTAGGACAGGGAACATAAGCCAGCATTTGATCTTGGTTTGAGATTAGCTTTTTTTGAATTTCTATGTATTTCATTCCCCTGAATATTGAATTAAGGAGTTCCTCTGTTGTAAATGGCTTCGGAATAAAATCAATTGCTCCTTTATAAAGTGAATTAACAGCATTTTCAACTGTAGAATATCCTGTTGTCATAATTACAGGTGTATCATTCTTTCTATGATTCAGTTCATCAAGGAATTTGAAGCCATCTATTTCAGGCATCATAATATCACAAAGTATAAGGTCGTATTTGTGTTTGTCAACTTTTCTTAGTGCATCAGTGGCATCCTTTGATTCATCTACATTGAAATTTTCAGATGCACATATTTTTTTGACGGCGTCAAGCACAACCTGTTCATCATCAATTACTAATATATTTTTATTTGAATGCATAAAATTATTTCACCGTTGCTTCATCGGAAGTCTGATAATAAAAACTGTTCCTTTATTTACTTCGCTATCTACTTTTATTGAGCCGTTGTGATTATCTATAATTCCCCAAATAACTGCTAGCCCGAGGCCGGTTCCTTTTTGTCCTTTTGTGCTATAGAAAGGTTCAAAGATTCTTAATAGATCCTCTTTGTCCATCCCACATCCGGTATCTGAAATCTTTATTTCTACATAGTCCTTTTTCCCAGCTTCATCGACAGAGTCCCATTTTTGATAATCACAGCCAACCAAAGAACAAGCCTGGAAGTTACTTTCGCCCGGTACCTCAATTGAAAACAGAGGAGAACCGCATTTAGGACATTTTGAATTTTCTTCGATTAATGAAGTATTGCACTGCGGACAGGAAACAGAAAGTTTTTTATCTTCATCAAATATTTTAAGGTACTGGTGTGCTCTTCTTCCATAAACTGGATCTAGGTGAATCAGCTCTTCCTTCCCATTAAATTTTGCTTTTAATTTTATTGAAGGTATACCTTCTATTTTAAATTCGTTATCAACGAGATTATGTCGCTTGGGGCACGTAGCTTTTTTAATTTGTGCTACCCCGTAGGGTGATAAACTAATTGCTGAAGTTGTTACTGTAATAGTTCCACCATTTTTACCGATGGCATCATTTGCATTTACTAATAGGTTAATAAATACCTGTTGAATCTGATTTGAATCGGCAGTTATCTTAGGAAGATTTTTATCTATCCTTTTTTCCAGCTTTACGTGGTTTATATTTAATTGATTTTGAACAACAGCTATTGCCTGCTCAATTATTTCATTAATACTCACTTCGCCTTTTTTAGGTACTGATTGTCGGGCAAAGTCGAGAAGGCTTTTTACAATTTCTCTGCTTCTCTTTGTTTCGCGTACAATTACCTTTAAGTCTTCCTGTAATTCGGGATTTCCTTCTGTTCTTTTAAGAAGGAAACTGCTATAAGTTAAGACTCCGGTTAAAGGATTATTGATTTCGTGGGCAACTCCAGCAGCTAATCTTCCCAAAGAAGCGAGCTTATCTGATTGAAAGAGTTGCATTCTTGCTTCAGATAATTTTTGAGTCATTACATTAAAGGATCTTGCGAGTCTTCCAATCTCATCATTTCCCTTTTCTCTTATGTAATAATTCAAATTACCAACACCAACCTGGTCGGTAGCCTTAAGCAATTCATTTACAGGTTTGTCAATCCATCTTTTTACAAGGAATCCGATTATAAAGCTTAAAGCAATAATTGCGGCAAGCGCAAAAATTACTATCTCTAATTCGCCTCTCTGGATTTCGTTATCAACATCTGCAAGAGAAGTGGTTACATCCAAAACACCTAATATTGTTTTATCCTTTGCGTGTGCGTGGCAATCAGCTTCCCAGCAGGATTGTTCATTGTATATAGGAGTAATTATGCCGAGTATTCTTGATGTGTCCTGATTTGTTCTGTAAATCCTTGTTCTCTTGTTTATAGGCAATCTTTCAAGGGGTTGGTTAGCAGCATGGCATGCATAGCAGCTTTCAGTCTTTTTGTCAACCATTTTGCCAACGTCATCTTCCTGAGAGGAATAAATTATCTCACCCTGTTTATTCATAATTCTTACTGATCTTATTCCTTGCTGCTGGCCAATTGTTATAATAGCTTTGTCAATCCTTTCACGTTGGTTCAAAAGCATATCATAACGGGTACTGGATTTAACAGTTTCACTTAATTGGTTGGCATGTCTTTCTACTTCGGAGAGCAAGGCATTGCTTTGTCTCTGGATATTGAAATATGCAAATATTCCGATAGTTATGATTGCAGTGATTCCTACAGCAACAATTAATTTTAGCCCGATCTTATTAAACATAATTCCATACGCCTCACTTTTCCAACTACTTTATTAACTTTCCTGGTATATCCTTTGGAAAACTCTTATCGTCGTGACAGTTTGTGCAAACTGGGTTTGAAAAATCTTTTGTCTGATGGCAATCGGAACAATCAGCTTCTTTATGGCTTCCGGTTAACTCAATTCCGGTAATTTTGTGGTCAAACTTTCCTGCAGTAAAATTTTTATGACAACTGCTGCACTCGTTGTTGAGTTTTGTAAAGCTTGTTGTGTTGCCGTGACATTTCCGGCAATCCAGTTTTTCGTGAAATTTATTTAATTTCCATCCTGTTGCTACTGCGTGATTAAATCTTTCCATTTTTTTATCAAAATGGCATTTTGTACATGAATCATTTTTATGACAACCAAAGCAATCTTTATGTTGTTGCTCTTTTGGTAAATGAATTTTTACTGTTTCTCCTATGGAGTTCATCTCAGCAACAGAAACTTTATTCCGATCATGGCACCTGTTACAACTTTCTTGTTTGTGGCATGAGGTACAATCCAAATTAAATTTATCAACATGATCATCATGGTAAAAAG